>CANRJV010000081.1 GCA_947631045.1 uncultured Bacilli bacterium | reverse complement strand
GTTTTAAAAGATTCACGAATACCTTCTATACCTTCAACAATACCACCAGTTGGAAAATCTGGTCCCTTTACTATTTTCATAACTTCATCTAAAGTTACTTCAGGATTATCCATAAGTAAAATTGTTGCATCAATTATCTCCACTAAATTATGTGGTGGTATATTAGTAGCATAACCTGCACTAATACCAGTTGAACCATTAACTAATAAATTAGGAAATTTAGCTGGTAAGACAGTTGGCTCTAATAGAGTATCATCATAATTCCAGGTCCATAATATTGTATCCTTATCGATATCCTTTAATAGTTCATTACTAATTTTAGATAGTCTAGCTTCAGTATAACGCATAGCTGCGGCTCCGTCACCATCCATTGAACCATTATTACCATGCATATCGATCGTAGTGGCATTTTGTTTCCACCACTGACTCATTCTAACCATGGCTTCATATATACTAGAATCACCATGAGGATGAAACTGACCCATAACATTTCCAACTGTTTTAGCCGATTTTTTATAGGCTTTATCATAAGTATTTTTATCACGATACATACCATACAAAATTCTTCGCTGTACAGGTTTTAGACCATCACGAACATCTGGTAGTGCACGTTCTTGAATAATAGATTTAGCATACTCACCAAATCTAACACCCATAATCTCTTCAAGTGAATAATCATAAATTCGTTTTATTATATCCTGCATACTATCACCTTATTTAATTATAAACAAAAAAAAAGAAAAAAGCAAATTAAAATGAACCATTTGTTAAGGACAAATAAAAAAAATAGTGTTAAGCAATTGATTCAAGTAGATGATTTTGGTATTGAACAGGAGTCATCTTTTTTAAATTCAATTGATATCTAAAATTATTATAATATTCAGTTAATTCTTTATTTCATTACATACATCTCTAAAATTAAGACATGTACCTAAATTTAATTTGTCTAAAATAGGATTCTTTGGTGCATTATCCCAATAGTTTTCTATTTTTTACATTGATTGTTGAATATTATATTTTTTAATAAAGAATGAAATTTAGAACTTGTATAATGTATTCTATAATACTAATAAATTACAATTATTTTAGATAAATTTATTTTTTTCTATGAGACAGTTTTATCATTTTTAATGATATATATAATTTTATATTTTCACTTATAATAAAATAATATTTCATTCGTTTGTATATCTTTAATAGTAGATAAATAAAATATTTTTTTGTTACCATAAAAAAATATGTAATATAAGTTAACATTATATTATAATGCATTTCATTTATTAAATTATCACAAATTTTGTGTTTTTTAATTACTTTCATCATTCATTTATTATATATTAGCTTGTCTTATTTGATATTTTAATTTTGAAACCACTATACATGAATATAAATAACTTGTCATACCTTTTATTTGATACTTATCAATTATGTATTTAATTACTTAAAATTTGATATTATTTTAATATTTATTAAAAATCCTAGCTGTCAATTTTTTTAACAATTAATTTGCTACTTCAAGTAATTTTATTTTTGCATAACTTTTTAACTTGACAATCACTAATTAATATTTTCAACATAATTTCACTATCTTTCTTTTATTATACATCAAAACAAATTAAAAACCTATAAAGTAGGTCTATCATTTTTGAAAGTCCTCTTTATAGGTTAAATTTTAAATAATTTGTTTATTTGTAATAAATATCTATCTAACAATACGATATTCAATACTTGAAGATTTTCTTAAATCTACATCTACTGTACTAAATACTGATCTCGTTTCTCCTGGTTCTAATGACTCTCCAAAATATACTTCCATTTCTAATGTTCTCTCTTCATCATATTCATTTATATATTTTATTGTTGCCATTACTGTTGTAAGTGTTACTCTATCTTCACTTTTATTTGTTACTTGACTTGTCAATGTTGTCATATTTCCATCATATGTTAGTCCTGTACTTGTAAATTCTAATTCCTCTACTGTTTGATCTTTTGTCATTTCTTCATTTGTTATTATTGCTGGATTTTCTACTGTTGGTGCATTTGGATCTACTACTGTATTATTTTCTCCTGTTCCATTTCCATTAGTTCCATTATTCCCATTATTTTTTTCATTTTCTTTCTTGTCACATCCACATCCTGTAAATAACAAGATGGATGCGAACATCATTACTAAAATATTTTTTTTCATTTTTTAATTCCTTTCTTTTTTATTATATTATATTTTTTATTTTATAAATAACATATATTATTTAAATAGTAAAATAATAATTCAAAATCTTATCCTTTACATGTACTTCCTCTTACTGAATACTGTCGTGTACCAAATGAACTTCTACAATCATAAACTTGTCTATCATATCCATTTATACAATATGTACCATGATATGTGCATGTTTCTGTTACTGAAGCTGAACTCATATTTCCTGCATTATCCCATACCTCTACTTTATAATTATATGCACTGGTTGAATTAGTTAAGGAAAAAATTGCACTATTACTTGATATGTTCGCAGTACTTAAAAGTTTAGAACCATTATAAAAATCATATCTATTTATTCCTGTACCTGAATCACTTGATTTAGCAGTTAATGTTATTGATGCAGTATTATAATAATTATT
>CANRJV010000080.1 GCA_947631045.1 uncultured Bacilli bacterium | reverse complement strand
GCAAGTTCAATATTAGTCATTGAATCTCGTAAATTTTGCGATTCATGCAATCCCTTAACATTTTTATATTCTTTTGCGCTTAAACCAAAACCAGATTTATATATTTCGTTAGTCAATATAGCATAATCTTTTCCAATTTGTGCTCCACGCTCTTTCCATTCATCGGTTAAATTATGTCTTGTTGTGATTCCACGTTCTCGTTGCTCTATCCAAGATTTAGAATAACCTTTCCTTTCATAAATTTGTTTCATCCTATCCATGGCAAGTTCAGGATTATTAATTTCTTCTATTCTTTCACTACCAACTCTAGCAAGCCAAATTTTGAATGGTTCTGCTTTTGGAGATGGAATAGATTGAATAATTCTTAGTATTCCTGTTGTATCACTCACTTGAATCTTTCTTTTTTTCCCATCTTTCGTTGGCATTTCAAGTAGGGTACAAATTGTACCCCAGTTATTTTGTAAAGCAGCATCTCTTGATTTTAGTTTTTTTATATATTGTTTAGGATCATTAGAATCTGTAAGCGCATATACAACATCTAATATACTAAAATACCATTTATTTTCTTTCCAAGTTTTTCTAATTTCTTTTTCTTCAAATAGAGCTAATTTATATTCCATATTCCGATTCCTCCTAATAATATTATACAATATAATCTATATTTTTCTTTTTTTATATAAAAAAACTCAAACATATGAGTTCGAGTTTCATACTTTAATGGTGCGAGTAACGTAGTAATCTACAACTTTTTGAAAAATCAATGATTTGATATATAAAAAAATCAATCTCTATGTCAAGTATATCACATTTTCTGTAAAAGGTGTAAAATTTCATAAAAAAGAAGGGAAAATATGTTAAAATTATATTAGAGGCTACTTTACTTAGGTAGGTGAGATTATGGAAAAGAAAGTAATAAAAGAAGAAGAGAATAATAATTTATATACGAAAATTGAAACAACGGAAACAAAACCAGAAGATGGCTTTATAAATAAAGCTGATATAAATAAAGTAGATATTAATAATTATAGAGAATATCAAAAAGGCTATTCAAAATCATTTAGTTTTGAAACTAATGATCCTAGAATTACAAGACCTTTTGCTTATGGTATATCTGGACTATTTTTAGTAATAGGAATTATAGTTTTATTATTAAATTTAATATCAATAAATTTTATAATGATTTTTATTGGAGTGTGCTTTGTTTTTGTAGGAATAAGTGGATTTATTAAAAGTAAAAAAGATATTGATAAAATAGAACAAGAACTTAAAAAAGCGGGTAATTATCACGAAAAACTTTCAAAAGAAGAAAAAGAGGAATATAAAAAGATAATTACTGATGGAATAAGTGATGTTAGAAAATCAACATTTACTAAAGATCATTTTAATTGGTTTTTAAAAGTTTCATTACCTATTTATTGTGTTATTAGTATAATTGTATTTTTATTAATTACATTTTTTGTAAATGTATTTTTAGGAATATTTATTTTGATAATATTAATATTGTGTGGATTATTTTATTATTGGCTAATTGCAAAAATTTGTAAATGGAGGTGAGAAAAATGAACAAAAAAACTTTAATTTTGATAATAGTAATACTTTTAATAATTGTAATGGGAATGTTAGGTTATACTATATTTAATAGTAAAAAAACTAATGAAGTTAATTTAAAAGAGTTAATAGAGGATGTCAATTCTATTAGAGATAACGATAAAATAGTTAATGCAAAAGAAAAAGAACCTTATACTATTCCTTCTACTTACTATGGTGATGGATATTATATAACTGTTTCTCTTGATCGTGATTATACAGACTACTTTATATATTCAAATAATAAAGAAATATGGCATTACACAAAAACACTAGAACAATAAGAAATATAATTTGATATTAGTAATTAAAAGGAGGTGAAATAATGAAAAAAGTATTTATATCTTTAGCGATCGTAGGTGTTATGTTATTAACACTAACAGGATGTACAAAAAGCAAATCATACACATTTTCCGTTGAAACAGGTGATAAAATAGAAGTTAAACTCAATACAACTGATGGTTATGATTTATCTTCTGATTTACCATTTACAATTTCAAAAGATGGTAATACATTAAGCCAAGGAACTTTTATAACTATTAGTTCTTATAATGAATATGTTAATGCAGCAAAAACAGATTCTTTAGCAAAAGTTATTGATGAGAGTTCAAAAGATAATATTGAATATGTTTTTTATTCTTATAACAATTCTGAATATAACTATGTTATCAAAGTTAAAAATTCTAATACTGGTATTCTTCTTGGTAATCCAAATTCTCAAGAGGAAGCAGAAAAATGTTTTGAATTATTAACATTTAGTTTAGAAAAATAGTAAAGATGATATGAGAGCTAAAACTCAATATCATCTTTTTCTTTGACATAATAATTTTTTGAATTGTTTAATTTGCTTTGATTAATAAGTAAATTAAAATTATCTTTATCTAATGCACCATGTTCATATAATTCTTTAGCAAATTCTTCATATCTTTTGTCTTTTTTAACAAAAATTTTATCCATAAGAAATTGAACTAATCGATAAATCATTTCTTTAAAATGTTCAAGTGTTGATTTTAAAGAATGATTTTCTTCTTTTAATTC
>CANRJV010000079.1 GCA_947631045.1 uncultured Bacilli bacterium | reverse complement strand
TCTCCCTTCCCTCCTTTCTCCTTCTTCCAGAAAATATTTTTATATTTTTTATTTTTTTATCTTCCTCCCTCCCCCCCGCGGGGCCCCCTATTTTTCCCTCCCCCCGCGGGGCCCCCTATTTTTCCCTCTCCCCCCACCAAAAAAAAGAAGAGTCTCACTCTCTCTCCTTCTTCTTTTATTCTTCTAAACTATTTAATTTATGGTTTTAATGCTGTTATTGGTAGTGTATAAATACCTGTTTTCTCATCTTTAACAACAAAATTAGAATTAGCAGTTATTATCGCCATGAATTTAGGCTTTTTTTTCATATTTTCAGAAAATTTTAATAAAGTATCTATAGCCTCTTTTTCCTTATTATTTCCTAGTTTAATTTCAATTGCGCCATATTCACCATCTGGAAATTCTATAATTGCATCAACTTCTAATCCACTAACATTATCTCTAAAGTGATATAATTTACCTCCCAAATATTCAATATATATTCTCAGATCTCTTTCTACTAAAGCTTCAAACATTAAACCAAACATGTTTAAATCATTCATCAATTTATCAACATTTAAATTAAGAACTGCACAAGCTAGTGATGGATCTGTAAAGTGTCTTTTCACTGATTTACCAACTCTATTTGGAGAACGATAATTATTACTATAAGCCTCTTGATCTTCAATTATATACAGCCTTTTCAAAACATCTAAGTAATCACTTAAAGTTCTTCTATTTTCCAATGTTTCATTAGATGTTGAAAAATCGTTTATATCTTTTAATAAAGTTTGATTACTAACAATGGTAGTTTCATTTCTAGCTAAAGATCTTAATACCATCATCATTTTATTTCTATCACGTTTCTTATCATCATTTATATCTTTACTTAAAATTGATTCAAGGTAACTAGCAGGAATTAAACTAATAAGTTTTTTATCAACTGTCAAGTTATTAGGCCAGCCTCCTCTTACTATTAAAGTTGCTATTTCTTCTAAAGAAGGTACTTTAACATTTTTGCTTATTTGAGTACCATTATACATATCAGTAAGTGATGCCTCTTTTGTAGATATGTTTGCTTCAAATAAGGACATAGGATACATTTTCAGTCTTGCTATTCTACCAGCACCAGAATGAAATATTCGTTGATTCATATTATCCATTAATTTAGTAGAACATGTTAAAATATATTTTCCCTTTTTGGAATTTTCATCACATTTTCTTCTAACTTTATCCCAAATTTCAGGTATTTTAATCCATTCATCAATTAATTCTGGGGCTTTTTCATTTAATATCAAATCAAAATTCAAAGAAGCCTTTTCAAATGTTTCTTTATTATCTAAATAAATAACACTATTAGCAAATTTTGAAGACGTCCAAGTTTTTCCACACCATTTTGGCCCTTCTACAGAAACAGCTCCAAAAACACTTAAATAATTTTTTAATGTCTTATCTACTAGCCTCGGTATATACTCATTTTCATTAAAATTCATATTTATCACCTAAACAATAATAACACATTTTTATTTAATGCGCAACTTTTAAGATTTTTGGTGCACAATTTTTAAGATTTTTGATGCACAACTTTTAATGATTTTGATGCACAATTTTTAAAACAAATATACTATTCAACTCAATTTAAATTACAATGAGCAATTTTTTAATCTCTATATTTTGTTCAGTTATCAATTATGACCTTATTATTTAATATATTTGTAAATATTACACTTTTCCTTATTCATTTTAAAAAAAAGAAATTTTATCTTACTTTTTGAGATAAAATGTTTGCATTTTAAGGAAAAAATTTATAAAAAAATAACCCTTTTATTCTGAAAGCATCAGAATAAAAGGGTCAAAAAAAGAAGATTTCTCTTCTTAATTTTCACTATTTTGCACCTTCAGCTATATTACATGCAAGTTTACCAGCCCCAGCGTCTGGTGTAAGTGTCACTGTAATAGTTCTATTTGCTAAATAGTTTTGATCAGCATTCTCATTACTTATCTTAAGTGCCACTTGTAATTCCGCATCTATTGTACTGCTATTTGCTGTAAAATCATATGTCACCCAAAAAATTTTATCTTCTGACATTAAACTTTGTAAAGAATGATCAACTGTTTCAACTCCGCTTTCTGCTGGATGACCTATCTCGTCATTAGAAATATTCATTGTTACGCCATCAACACCTTTTGCCTTCAAGTACAATTTTCCATCAGCCTCTTGAATAGCATCTTTAAGTTCACTTAAAACATCGCTCCCTGCAGTTTCTATAGCGGTAACATTAATTGTGTATTTTCCTTCACAATGATATTTTGTACCACTATCAGCATTGCTCAATGATAGTTTACTAATAGATATATAATCAGTATCAACTGGTTTTTGCTCTGCTTCAGTAGAGTTATTTTTTGTTGTTTTTCCACCATCAGCTTTCGCAAAATAATCTACTGATTTAACATCAGTTCCATCTATTAATCCTTTAGCCATATCTCCAGAGGCGATATTTAAAGATATATTTTGGTTTTCTTGAGTAAATGTAAACAACCCAGTTTTACCTGTTGTTACTTCAGCCTTTGTTGCTGTCGCTTCTCCACTCACCGTTAAGCTGAAGTATGCGAATGTTGCTCCCACTACCGCTACTA
The DNA here is from genome assembly GCA_947631045.1 of uncultured Bacilli bacterium. Lineage (GTDB taxonomy): Bacteria > Bacillota_I > Bacilli_A > RF39 > UBA660 > SIG200. The sequence continues at coordinate 31 of CANRJV010000079.1, read as the reverse complement.
ATAATGTTGCTACTGCTATTACCGTCAGCAA
>CANRJV010000078.1 GCA_947631045.1 uncultured Bacilli bacterium | reverse complement strand
AGAAGGAGAGAGAGTGAGACTCTTCTTTTTTTTGGTGGGGGGAGAGGGAAAAATAGGGGGCCCCGCGGGGGGAGGGAGAGGAAGATAAAAATATAAAAAATAAAGAAAATATTTTCTGGAAGAAGGAGAAAGGAGGGAAGGGAGATGGAAAAGAAGAATACGATGTTGCTGACGGTAATAGCAGTAGCAACATTATTAGTAGCGGTAGTGGGAGCAACATTCGCATACTTTAGCTTAACAGTAAGCGGAGATACATCAACCACGATAGTAAATACGCAAACACAAAAACTACCGACAATAACAATGAAAACGGGAAAGGAAAATTTTGGAGTATCAGTAACAGCGACGGATATGGCTTTAAATAATCCTGGACCAAGATGGGCGATTTATACCGGAGACGAAGGTAGCGAGTCAAACAATGCGTCCAGTGGAAAAGATGCCGATGGAAATCTATATCATTGGAGTAATACAGAGGTTAAATATGAATTATTTAACTTTAAAGCAGATACAACGTCTAGTGAAAATGATGCTTTAACTTATGAGTGCCCAGTTACAATAACGCTTACTGCTAAAGAAAAAGTTGACGAATTAGAAAAAGGCGACCTGATATTATATTTATACTCTAAAGGTGGAGACGTATTGGTTTCTGGCCCAGACGATGATAGAACAGATGAGATGATAGAAGGCTGGGAGAATGATGATACTACTAATTATTTAATGGAATCAAGTGCAAGTAGTGCTTCTCATGCTAATGGTGATGGATGTAAGGCAGAAAAAGGCTGTTATGATGTTAGTGATTTATTTAAGCTTACTAATGAGGCTAAAAGTTTAAATACTGTTGTGATTGTAAATGCAAATAATAGTGTTAATGATGGTACAACTGTTGAAGTGAGCATGAAACTTGTCAATAGTGGTGATAGAGATCAAAGTAAATTAGCAGGCAAAGATATTAGAGTTACATTAACATCTAAATTAGCCGAAGGCGGATGTAAAGTAATTACCAAAGCAGCAGGATGATAAAATTGAAGAGTAACATCTTCTTTTTTAATGCCAATTTAAAAGATAATTTATTAACTTTTTAAATTGGCATAATTAAGATTTTTAGAAAGTATACCTAAAAGTTACTTTGATGAAGAAATTCCTTTAATATATTAAGGTATAATTTTACTATAATTATCGCAAAAGGCTTTAATAAAATACCACAAATCACTTCAGTGAAATATCACAAATTACTTTAGTAGAATTGACAACTATTGGATAAGTTGTTAAAATTAAATAGGTGATATTATGCAAAAAGAATATTATGATAGAGTAATAGATAAGCAATTAGATTCTTATTTAAGTGCTTTGGGAGCAGTATTAATTAAAGGACCAAAATGGTGCGGAAAGACAACATCAGCTTCTCAAAAAGCCAAAAGTATAGTTAAATTTCAAGATGAAAATGAAAGATTAAATTATGACAAAATTATGAATCTCATTCCAAATCAAATATTAGAAGGAGATAAACCGAGACTAATAGATGAATGGCAAATGTATCCTATAGTTTGGAATTGCATCCGTAATGAAGTAGATAATCAAAATTTACCTGGACAATTTATTTTAACGGGATCTGTTACCCCAGTTAAAAATGATAAATTACATACAGGAACAGGGCGTATAGGTAGTATAGTTATGAGACCGATGAGTTTATATGAATCTTTGGAATCTAATGGAAAAATATCTTTAAAAGAATTATTTGATAATAAAAATATTCATATAGATGGAATTAAATCAAAAATTGATTTAATTGGAGTAATATATGCTAGTTGTCGTGGGGGATGGCCATCAAGTATAAAATTAAAGGATGAAAAATCTAAATTGCTTGTTGCTAAAGAATATTTTAAAAGTCTTTATGAAGAAGATATTTCTAAAGTTGATGATGTATCAAAAGATCCCATTAGAGCAAGAGCAATATTAAAATCTTATGCGAGAAATATTTCTACTTTAGCATCTAATAAAACATTATTAGAGGATATTAAAGCAAATGATAAAGAAATAAGTGAAACGACATTATATAGTTATTTAAATGCTCTAAAAAGATTATATGTAATTGATGAGGTAGAAGCATGGTGTCCAAATATTAGAAGTAAAAGTGCTATTAGAAGTGTTAACAAAAAAGAATTTATAGATCCATCTCTTGCGGTAGCAGCTTTGGGTATGTCACCAGAAGCTCTTTTAAAAGATTTGAATACTTTTGGGTTTATTTTTGAAAATTTGGTTTTAAGAGATTTAAAAGTATATGGTGAAGCAATAGGAGGAAATATTTCGTATTATCATGATCGATATGGTTTAGAGTGTGATGCAGTATTGCATTTAGAAGATGGTCGATATGCATTGATAGAAATAAAATTAGGTGATGCTTATGTAGATGAAGGAGCAAAACATTTATTAACATTAAAAAAATTAATAATAGAACATAAACTAAAAGAGCCCGATTTTTTAATGATAATAACGGCAGGGAATTATTCATATAAAAGAGAAGATAATGTATTGGTGGTACCAATAGGATGTTTGAAGGATTAAATAATAAAAAAGAAGAATAAAAGAAGAAGGAGAGAGAGTGAGACTCTTCTTTTTTTTGGTGGGGGGAGAGGGAAAAATAGGGGGCCC
>CANRJV010000077.1 GCA_947631045.1 uncultured Bacilli bacterium | reverse complement strand
TTAATACAAAAAGAAAAGCCTAATTTTAACAAAAAATTAAACTTTTTTTATTTATGAAGTATGAAACTCGGGTTATATCATAAAAAAACCATCACAAAAATGGTAAATTTGACCTTTTGACACCGCCTTGAACCTCATAACAATCATTAATGACGAAAAAAGCAGATGGGTCAATCTCTAAAATTTTCGCTTTAAAGAGATTAACATCCCGATTCCTGATAACACACATAATCATGGCCCCCTTTTTATGAGAATATCCCCCAACAGTTGGAAAAATAGTATAACCTGTTTTAACATCTTGTTCAATAATTTTTTTAACTTTTTCTTCTTCTCTAGTATAAATCATGAATTTTTTACAATTAGAAATACCTAAAGATATTTTATCAACAATTAAGGAACCAATAACGACAATAATTACAGCATAGGTGGCCGTGTCAATTCCAAAAACAAAGGCCCCGGCCAAAATAATAAATATATTAACTAAAATAACTCCGTTGCCTTCACTAAAATGGCAACACTTACAAAGAAGACGCACTAAAACATCACTACCTCCAGTCGAGTAACCATATTTATAAACAAGGCCATTACTAACTCCATACATGATACTTGCTAAAACAACGGTAATTAAAATCTCGGAAAACGAAATATAATTAAGTAATAATGTTGCTATTGGAGCGGTAAAAGTAATAAATAAGGGATACAAAAAAGTTCCAATAACTACTCGTTTGGTTTCTTCTTTACCTAAAAAAATATAACTTACTAAAAGTAAAACAATATTAGATATATAAATAAAGGCTTGAACATTAAAATTAGTAAGCTCATGGACCACAATAGCAAGACCAGACATCCCACCTGTAACTATATCATTAGGCACAAAAAATAAGTTATAGCAAAGAGCTAAACAAAAAGTTCCAAAAACAAATGATACACCCGTAACAATTATTTCTCTAGTATCTTTCTTACTAATTTTTTCTTCCTTTTTCATTCTTATCTACCAATACCATTATACCGAATATTTAAATATCATGCAATAATATAATTTAAGCAAAATTTTCAAAATAGAACATATAATTTAGTGAGGTGACTATATAGATGAATGGAAGTTATTATCAAAATCCAACCTATCCGGCTAATAATGTACCAACTCCAACAATTCCTACAAGTCCTCCAGGAAATATCTCAGCCACAAGTCTTCTTCCTATGGAACAAAGCTACATTGAAAATATTTTAAGACTTAACAAAGGCAAAAGAGTCAATGCTTATGTCTCTTATCCTGACAGTAGTGAATGGCAAAACAAAATTTATACGGGAATTATTGAAGAAGCCGGAAAAGACCACTTAGTCATGAGTGATCCCGCCACTGGTAATTGGTATTTAATTAGAATGATTTATTTAGATTATGTTGAATTTTTCGAAAGAATTAACTATTCTCATTCCTATTCTGAAAAAAACTTTTAGAAAGAAATTTTCTTTCTTTTTATTTGTCCCGATATTTACTATTAAAGTTACGCATTAAAACAATTAAGGTACAAATAAAGACTATGGTATATAAAAATAAAAAAACTAAATTCCAAATAACATACAAAACATTATTATTAGTTAAAAGCTCAATATAATCAAAACCTAAATCTCTCACAAAATCAAAAGGAACTTTTAAAAAGACTAGAAGTAAAACCATAACCAGCATTTCTAAAAACATTTTTCCCCGAACATTACCACTTTTATTTTTAAATAAAGTGCCAAATTCCGTAATAGTTTCCATTAAAGTATTAAAAAATCCTTTATTTAATTTTTGATAATTTATTCCTCTATTTTGATATATCTCCATGGCTAATTTTTTAGTATCAACTTTATCATTGGCTAAAACGGCACTATATTTTTCAATTTCACTTTTCCGAGCATCATCTTCTAAAAATCTTAATTCATTTTCTAATCTTTTAACATTTTCTTCTTTCATTTTATCAACCCTATTTCTTAGTTATTATATCAAAATAAAATTATTAACTCAATTATCTAAAGAAAAAAGTAGTTTATTTTACTACTTTCTTCCTAAAATTATTAATCCGGCAAAACCACCGATTAAAACTACAAATATGCCAATTATAATATAAGCATCCGTGGCATTTTCTTTATCAACATCAACTTTTACATCATCAATGTTAATTTTTACATCTTTAGCAATATCTTTGACGATATCGATATCGTCTTCACTTTCATTTAATTCCGTAATAGCATTATATAAATCACTTGGGTCTTTGGGAAAACCGATATTATGATAATCACCAATAACAATTGTTGGCGTATATAAAGTCTCCGTATCTTCACTATAATGCTCTAAAACCGCTAGCATTAAATTGTAAGCATTTTTATTTTTAATTTGTCCATTGCTATCAAAAGCCACTATCTCAACTAGTTCAAATAAATCTTTATCATCTTTTAATAGTCCATCAAGATAACTTTTAGCACTGATACAAGCCGAACAACCATCTCTTGTAAACATATAAACTTTTGCTTTATTTGCCGCTTCCACTACAGGAATAAACATCATTAATAATAAAACAACAATTAATGTAAAATATACTTTTTTCACAATAATACCTCCTCGTATAATAGTTTTTGTAAGAGAAAAATTATATATTTTTTCTTACATCAACTATTTTATTTTTTATTCTA
>CANRJV010000076.1 GCA_947631045.1 uncultured Bacilli bacterium | reverse complement strand
TACAAAATAATTATACATTAAATTATGTCTTTTATCAAGTGTTTTTACATAAATTTATGATTATTTATGATATGATCACCCTATAAAATTATTTTTTGAAAAGTTCACCCCAATTGATATAATGGAGGTATGAGAACTGAAATGAATAAAAAAGAAAATTTAAAGACAGCAGTAATTGAAGCTTGTATTAAAGGAACAATGGCAGTAAAAGTTGCAGTCAACAAGTTTTGTCTTTCAGAGCACTATGTAAAAAATTGAAAGCATGATATAAAAAATATGGCGCTTCATCTATGTTACATGGAAATTATGGAATTAAAATTAATTATACTATTTTGTATAATTTATTAGAATTTAGGGGAGTTAAAAGTCCTAGAAAACAAAAAATCCAAGCTTCATAATAGACATCATGAGCGTGCTTCTGCTGGCAAATTATTGCAAATTGATACTACTCCTCATAAATTTTTCTTTGGAGATAATAAAGATTATGGCTTTATCGATGATGCAACTCATAAAGATGAATTTTTTAGATGTAGAATTAATTCTTGCTGGTTCTTCTCAAGCTAAAGGTGGAATTTAACAACAATGGAATACATTACATTCTTGGCTTAGAACAGAGTTTAGACGACACAATATTACTACTTTAGAATAAGCGAATTAATTTCTAAAAACATATATTCTTAATCTTAATATTAATTTTCTATTAAACCTAAAAAAACATCATATATGACATTACCAAAATATTTTAATTTAGATTACTTACTATCTGTTAAATATACTAGAACTGTTGATGTTAGCAATTGTATCAGTATTAGTAAAACTACTTTCATTATTGATATTAAAGAAATATAATTAAAGTTGTACTTATGACTGCACAAATAAACATAACTACACTTACCCTTATAAGAGACTTTTTTGAATTATTTAATTCCGAAGAATTTTCAATCCAAATATCATTGATTTTAATATTAGTATTAGGTATACCGATTTTCATAAGTTTTTTTTGATTCAAAAGTAATTTTTTGGTCAAATAAACTAACTATAAATATATTTTTATCTTCTACTATACCTAACTTTGGATAATGTTTATTTAGAAAAATCTTATCCTTCCAATTTAATTGTATAATGTCTTCGTCGGAATCTATGTAATAGATTTTTACTTCACTACCAATCGGATAATCTTTTTTCACGAAAGTCGTTGATCGAATACCATTATTGTTGCAATATATATGTATAAAACTTTCATTTTCTTTATGAATTTCTAAAATAGGATAATAAAAAAATTCTAAATTAGATTGTGTATCATAAATTCTAAACTTTATATAATCTATTATAGTTGCTGTTGCTGTTTTACCATTTGAGATTAAATGATTTATTTGTTTTTTTTGTTCTATATAAGATTTTATGAATAATATTATTATAGTTATACAAAAGATATTCATAACAAAAATTGGAAATATTTTCATATCTATTACCTCTTTCATTAGTATTTTTTATAATTAATCATATAGTTACACCATTAAAATATAACTTATACCCATTAAAATCTATATTGTTATATGTTGTATCACTATCTTCTAACCATGTAATATAACAATCTCTTGTTAGTTTTATTTTAGATGTGTTATTTAATTCTAACTTTATACTTTTTGATGTATTACCTTCATTTATAATTCCTTCATAATAAGAATTTTTTTTCATAGTCATATTTAATGTTTATATTTCATCTATAACATTATTTCATGTAGCTTCATGATTTTCTAACATAAGTGTAAGATCTCCACCATCAGAATCTCCTTTTTTTATTTGCTTTAATATTAGAAATTGCTACATCAATATCTCCATTTATCAAGAGTACGTTTTTATCTGCTTTTTATGATGAATAACCTTTATCTTCTATTGTTGTATCTTTTATTATCTCCTTTGATGCAGAATAAGAAATATAACTACTATTTGCTTCTCCCATTCCACTTTGTATTTCTTGACCTGATATTATATTATTTGAATTATTTTTATTTATAAGATTTATTGTACATTTCAATAATAAGCTCAAATCACTCGCTAAAGTTATAATATATATAATTTCAATTTACTATTTTTCATATTAATTATAAACTATTATTTAGAAAAAGTAAAGAAGATATTGATTTTTTTCTCGATATCTTCCATTTTAAATATTTAACATATATTGTTCTTCAAAAAATATATAGGCTTCTTAATGTTCTTTCAAATATTTTAGCCTCATTATGTCATACTTATTTAATGTAATTTTCTCTTGTTTTGGTCATGTTGACTTTGATTTTTAACTTATTCTCAATAAATTTTGTTATTGATGTCATTACTCTATTAGCTACTTTTTCACTTTTAACTATAATTATTGTATCATCTGCATACCTTGTAAAATGTAAATTTCTTGCCTTTAGTTCTTTGTCCAATAAATTAAGCATAATGTTCGATAGTATGGGCGATAAAGGTCCTCCTTGTGGTGTTCCAATTGTAGTTTCTTCATAATTACCTTTTACCATTACTCCCGCTTGTAGATATTTTCTTATTAATGACACAACTTTATCTTCATTTACTCTTCTTCTTATTATTGATATTAATAAATCCTGGTTTACTGTATCAAAGAACTTTTCTAAATCTAAATCTACTATCCATTTATATCCATTATTCATTATTTCTTTGGCTTTTCACATTGCATCATGACAACTTCTATTAGGTCTAAATCCATAATTATTTTCTGAAAATATTGGTTCATAGATTATATTCAATTGTTGTGCTATTGCTTGTTGTATTACTCTATCTACTACTACAGGAATTCCTAATTTTCTTTTACTTCCGTCTGCTTTTGGTATTTCTACCCTTCTTACTGCTTTGGGATTATATTTCCCTTTTCTAATGTCTTCCTTGATTTGTTCGCCGTTTTCTTTCAAATATTGTAGAAGTTCATCTACCGTCATATTATCAATTCCACTGGCTCCCTTGTTTGCTTTCA
>CANRJV010000075.1 GCA_947631045.1 uncultured Bacilli bacterium | reverse complement strand
GTGCGCTCTCCAAAGCTGACCCAGGGTCAGGGGCGAAAGCCCTCCCTTGGCTGGGGACATTTTCCTTAGCAGTCAAGTTTGACAGTTCTTGACTTGAAAATAAAAAACTGTCTTTTTTATTTTAGAGCAACTCTAAATTTTAAAGTGCTTTATTATAAAAAATATTTGACACCCTTTTTATAATATGATATAATAATTATATTATAAGAAAGGGGAAACAGTATGGGTAATATTCAAAATTTCGCTTTAAATAAAACTCCAGAATTATTAGATCAAATTACAGCGATTGCCGCGAGTCCTGCATATAATGGGCAAAAAATTCGTATTATGCCTGATGCTCATGCTGGTAAAGGCTCTTGTGTTGGCTTTACTTCTACGTTTGAAGACAAGATTTGTCCCAATACTGTAGGCGTTGATATTGGGTGTCGTGTATCTTTATTCTTGACGCCTTGGCATATTGATAATTTTTCTCTTGATAAATTTGATAAAAAAGTTCATGAACAAGTTCCCGCAGGATTTAATATTCATGATAAGTCTATTATGAATTTTGATTACAACCAATTAGTATGCTGGAACTATATTAAAAATCAAGATAGAATAAAATATTCATTAGGTACTTTAGGTGGAGGTAAAATGGTTGATTGCCTCCAGGCAGCTTAATCGTTGTCATTGTAAAAGTCGTCCAAATCGGAAGAAGCCTGTGATGGTAATTCCGAGGGAAGAGGTAAAACTCCCCGTAGAGAGCAGAGGGACTTGGCTACGCTAAAAGCGTAAAGGTGTGCTCCGAACTATAGAGAAAAAAGAATCTATAGAGATAATCAGAAATGAATTGTCCGTTATTGAGTACCTTTTGAAGATATTTTCAAAAGGAGTTAGTTTGAATAAACAAGAAAGTTATATTTATGGTTTATTAATTACTGATGGTAGTATGTATTTAGATTCTCGTAATAGAGGAAAAGTTACTTTAGAGGTAACAGAAAAGGATAGAGATATAGTAGAAAAATTAGTTACTATAGTTCCTAATTCTTATATTCATAAGAGAGAACGAGATACTAATTTTAAGAAAAATTATAAAAGTGTTATATTTGCAAATTATCAATTAGAGTTTAGACAATTTCTTATAGAATGTGGTTTTCCAGCTATAGAAAAACAATAAAAGCAGCTTCTCCTACAGTAGATTATGACCAATTTTCCTTTTGGAGAGGTTGTATTGATGGAGATGGATCTCTCGGTTTTGCTAAAGATGGAAGCCCTTATATAAGTTTTTGTACTAAAAGCGAATATTTGAAAAAAGATTATTGTGTTTTTTTATTAAGTAAATATAACATAAAAAAGAATATTCATAGAAATCAACGAGATAATATATACAATATATTAGTAAAAAACGAAGAAGCTATACAATTAGCACAAGATTTATACTTATCATCAGACAGTAACTTATATTTAGATCGTAAATATACTATAGCACTAGATATGCAACAATGGGTACGAACTAGACCTAAAGCATCACCTCGTAAATCGTGGACTAAAGAAGAAGATGATTTTATTTTAACACATAACATAGAAGAATCTATGCAAACGTTAGATAGAACACATTCTTCAATAAAAAACCGTTTATTCAGATTAAAAAATCAATAATAGTAACAACATTGAACCATTATATAGAGCTGGATAGAGATAAAGATGGTCGTGTCTATTTAGTTATACACACAGGTTCCCGCAATCTAGGAGTTCAAGTTTGCAATTTTTATCAAAAGATTGCTATTGAAAAATCCAACAGAGAGAAGAATTTAGTTCAGAAAATGCGGGAAGCTGTTATCATGTATGGAAAAGAGACACAGCAAGAGCGACTAATTAGTCAGATGCTAGCTGAATTAAATAAGTTACAGATTAATAATGTATTGGATGCAGATTTAGCATATATTGAGGGTGATGATCTTAATGATTATCTTAATGATATGACAGTTTGCATTGAGTGGTCTTTGATGAACCACATAGCTATTGCTGATCTTCTATTAGACGGAATCCCGCATAATATGGTAACAACTACTTTGCATAATTATGTAGATGTCCAAAATCATATAGTGCGGAAAGGTGCTATTAATTGTACGAATGACACATGTTTAGTCCCGCTAAATATGCGAGATGGTCTACTGATTATTCAAGGTAGAGAAAATGAAGAGTGGAATAACAGCTTGCCGCATGGTGCTGGTCGAAAAATGTCTCGCGCAGCTGCTCATGAGTTATTGAATATGGACATGTACCATGTAGCTATGAAGAATGTGTATTCTACTTGTGTTACTGAATCTACTTTAGATGAAGCTCCTGGAGCATATAATAGTTCTGAGGCTCTAATACTTCTTTTGACTAAGAATGGTTTTGATATTAAAGAGCGTTTGCGTCCTATTTATAACTTTAAAGCGATTTAACGTAGTTAAGTTTTTATCTTGACAGAATAGAAAATTCATGGTATAATATATATAAGAAAGGGAAAGAAAAGTGCACGCGTAGCTCAATGGTAGAGCGCTTGGCTTATACCCAAGATAAACGCCAGATTAGCGTACGATGGGGGTTCGAGTCCCTCCGCGTGTACCAATGAAACAGAAAGAGGTTTATCATGAGTCGCACTCCTAGATTTTTTATCGAGAAACGTAATGATAATGGCGAATGGGAAGATGTAACTCTTTATACTAAGAATGAAAATGGCGAGTTTAAGCCTCTTTGGCTTGATACTGGCAATGCTGATTATGAACTTTTTGAACTTATTTTTGAAAAGTTAGATGGTAGCTATCGCGAGCTTCCTGAGAAACTTGGTCCTCTTGCTACCAAATATTTTGATGAGGAGGAAGATGGATTTCCTGCTCTGCGAGAAGCAGGTAGAAATACTTGGTATGATTATGTAGAACTTAATCTTCTTGCAAAGACTGATGAAGCAATCGTAATTGATTATGACGAAGCGCCAGATGCAGAAGGTAACTATCCTAAGCGTAATGCGCTAGAAAGTCTTGTTTCTAAGGTGAATTGGATTGTGAGTGAGAATGGTATCTATTACCC
>CANRJV010000074.1 GCA_947631045.1 uncultured Bacilli bacterium | reverse complement strand
AGGAGCTTTTGTAAAATTAATGAATGGTTTAGGTAAAGCTGCTGTTACTGCAGGAACTTCTTTTGTAGATGCTGCAGAACTTCTTTATGGTGTTGAAGAAGCTGTTAGAAACCGTAAGTGGTCTAAGCTTTGGGATAATGAGATAATGGACTTCACAAGTAAGATTGAGAAGTGGAGTGAAGAAGCTATGACTAATTATAAAACAGAATCTCAACAAGCCCAACCTTGGTATGCTCCGGATAATCTATTTTCTGCTAACTTCTTAGCTGATAATGTTATTAAGAACTTCGGTTTTATGGCTGGTACTTTAGGTGCTGGTGCATTAGCAGGAAAAGCAGTGGGTTCATTAGGGCATATATTAAAGATAGGTAATGCTATAGCTCCTTCTACTGCAAAAGGAATACAAGCTCTTGCAGGATCTCTTGTATCAGCTTATGGTGAATCTTCAATGGAAGCTTATAATAATAGTAAAGCGGCTTTTGAAGCAACTAATAAAGCAGTAGACAAAAAGAGAGAAGATAGGATTAAGGCTCTTGATAATCAATATGCTCCTCTGTTTGAAACCTTAGATAAAGAATATGAAGCTATTAATAATCTTCCTGATAAAAGACTTAGAAGAAACAGTGAAGAATCTATGTCAGAATATGAATATAGACTTCATAGATATAATACAAATATTAATAATATTTCAAATGAATATAATCTAAGAAGACAAGAAATAGATGAAGATTATAACAAAGAGAAACAGAAAGCTAAAGAGAATGAGGCTAAGACAGGAAACAGAATATTTATTGAAAACCTCCCTTTATTAGCTGCTGCTGATTTCTGGGCTTTTGGTAAGATATTAGGAGGTGCTCCATTAAGAACTGTAAAGATGAATCTTACAAAAGCAGGAGGATATGCTAAAGCTATAGGAGTTTCTGCTTATCAAGGTGTTGAGGAAGTAGAACAAAAAATAGCTTCTACTATACCATCTGATTACTATCTTAAAGATTTTAATGCTTTTGTCGAAGCTAAATATGACCAAGACTACAAAGAGAAAGCATCTGATGCTCCTAATTGGTGGGATAGTATGAAAGAAGGAACTGTTAATACTTTAAAGGATCCTGAGTCTTGGGAAGAGGCTTTTACTGCATTTATCTCTACTCCTTTTGGTGTTCCTGGTTTAAGAGGTATAAGATCTTCTTCAGGAAAATTACAAAGTCCCATATATTTTCAAGGTACTATTCTTGAAAGATTTAGAGATGTAAATAATGAGATTGATAGGGCTAATAAAATAAAAGAGTATATACAAGGAAGAATAAATACGGATCCTAAATTTAGAGCATATTATCAAGGTCTTACAAGACATTTTAATCTTAATAAAGATTTAATAGAAGCTGCACAAAAAGAAGATGAATTTGAATTCAAGAATACAGAGTTTGCACAGCTTATATCTGATGTTATAATGTTTGATAGTGCTCGTAAACTTGGGGACTTAGAAGATATGATTGATGCCACTCTTAGTACTGATGATAATAATCTTAAGTTTATTGTAGAGAGTGCTACCAATGTAGATGAGAATGGAAATCTTCAAGGTCCTTATGCTCAGTGGGCTACTGTAACTAAAGATAATGAAGGTAATAATGTAGTTACAGCAAATATATCAGATAATAGTAAGCAAGATCTTATTGATGAAGTAAATAAGAATAAGGATAAACTCCATAAAGCTTTAAAGGATTATAAGAAGGCTAAAAATAAGACAGACCGCCATACTGATATTAGATTATCTGATGATCAACTTGAGGAAATAACATGGTATGATCTTAAATTAGGAAACTGGAAAGAGAGAAGTACTCAAATCTCAAAAGAGATAAAAGATATACTTAAGAGAACTAAAGATACTTTAGAGAATAATATAAAAGCTTCAACTGATGAAACTTCAAGAGCTACTAATCAAAATCTCTTAGACCAATTAAACCCTTTATTAGAGTATGAAGATGAGTTCTTTGGTAAAAATATTATAAAGAATAATGAAATTGATGCAGTAAAAGACTTTGCTAAAGAGGGTATAAAAGAGTCTAATGAGGAAACAGAGAAGAGTATAGAGAATAAGATTGATGACCTTGTTAAAATAGAGAAAGGAATAGAGTCTTATACTAATAAATTAGATGAATATCTTAGAAACCCTGTTAAGCAACAAGAAGATCATAATAAAGCTCAGAAAAAGAGAGAAAGTAGAAAAGAAAGAAAGCAAAGAGAACAAAGTGAAGCTAAAGTAAAAAATATAAAAGATGCTCTTAAAAATACAACTGACCTTACCGGATTTAGAACAGTAGCAGAGGATCCTGAATTAGATGCTAATGAAAAAAATAATGCTATTAATGAGTTAGTTAATGAGGGACATTCACTTGCTTCTACTTATAAAAATCTACTTAAACAAAGACAAAATGCAAGAGCTTATTTAAATAATAAGCAGAGGAATTCTGAGTTAGATAATAGAACTTATAAGGATGCCAATCAATTATTAGATTACTTTTATGATTCAGCTAAAGATGAAGAAGGTCTTTCTTCAAGTATCGTAACAGATGAAATAAATGATAGTGAGGAAAGTATTAAAAATACAGAAAATATTCTTGAACCTTTAAGTGATTCTGAGAAAAACACTATAAATCCTAAAGACAGAGCTCTCAATGCAAGAGAAGCTTTACTTGAGGCTTTAGATTATAAAAGTAGTACTAGAAACATGGATAATCCTGCTCCTACTAATACCAAAAAACCTACTGGAACTCAAGAAGGAAATCAATCTGAAGGAGAACAAGGTGATAAGGGTAATAAAGGACAGGGAAAACAACAAGATACTACTAAAAAACCTACAGAAGAAGGAGAAAATGAAGATCAAAAACAAAAGCCTGAAGATGCTCCTGAATTTATAGAACCTGAAACAGATGATAATGTAAATAATGAGAATAGAGATAGTGAAGATAATGAAGCTAATAGAGGACCTATAAATAAGAGTAATGAGATCATCAGTTCTATTCCTAAATATAGTGTAGAAGAAAGAAGAGATCATAGAGTTCTTATTCCTCTTAAAGATGCTAATCCAAGTTTCACTAATATATGGGATTACTTAAATGATCATGGTGCTTTTGATTATATAGATGAAGGAAACCTAAAAGAAGGTGATAAAGTTTCCTTTATGATAGATCCTGCATTTGAAGCTTCAAAAGGTTGGGATTCTACTACTATATTTATAGTAAAAGGAGATCAAGTAATTGGAGTATTA
>CANRJV010000073.1 GCA_947631045.1 uncultured Bacilli bacterium | reverse complement strand
AAGAATATCTAACTTTTATATATTTAAAAAGTAATTGTACCATAATTTTACATTATTTTTTTATGCGATTGCCATAATTTTAGGAAAGAACTCTTGCCAAACCTTGGTTAGTTGTGCTATAATTACTAGCGAACCTTGAAAAGGTGTATAGGTATGTAATCCGCTTAAGTTTAATATATATTAATGATTACAGGTAATAATTTTAGAAAGGAAGTGGGAATGATGGCTAATTTAGTTGATAAAATCAACGAACGTCATATTCGTAAAGACATTCCAGAATTCCAAGTTGGAGACACAGTTCGGGTTGATGTTTGGGTAAAAGAAGGTAAAAAAGAAAGAATCCAAGCTTTTGAAGGCTTAGTAATAGCTAAAAAAGGTGGAAGCGTATCTGAAACTTTCTCTGTTCGTAAAACATCAAGTGGTGTAGGAGTAACCAGAATATTTCCGGTTAATGCCCCTACTATTGATAAAATAACTGTTGTTAAAAAAGGAATGGTTAGAAGAGGCAAACTTTACTTTATTAAAAAGATGCGTAAAGAATATAAGGTTAAAGAAAGAAATTAAGGGATTAGCCTTAATTTCTTTTATATAATAAGAAAGTCATACAAAAAGTGAAATTACACATTGACATTCATTTGTTCGCACAGTATAATTATATTATCTAGGAGATAATGGTTGTGTTAGTGAGTTTATAAATTTAGAATGTATTCAAATAGTGAATAAACAGAGTTAATAAATAAAACTATCGGTTGTTCAAGGCCTATATATAATATAATGTTAAGTAAGAAAAAAGAAAATTCTAAACTTAGTAAGTATGATATGATAAAAGAAGCAAATAAATCTCTTAGAAGAAAAATTCTTAATTCTGCAATGAGTGACATAATAAGAAGACTAAAATATAAGAGTCAATGGTTAAATAAAAAATTAATACAAGTAAATAGATATTATGCCATTAGTCAGATATGTAAGATATATCAAAAATAAAAAAGAAAAATAAAAACAAGTACGGCAGCGACTGTCGGAAATATGGCCTGTGGAGGAGTGAAATCCTATGAAGCAGGAAAGATAAGCCGTGAGGCTTATCAAGGTGAAACGAAATAAATTTGTTTATTGAGTCTTACTTTTTGTTCTTTGAGGAAAGTGTGAAAAATGAAAATAGTTAAAGAACTAATTCCCTATGTTATTATCGTTTTAGTTGTAATGTTAATAAGAACCTTTATCATAACCCCTATTGCGGTACAAGGCGATAGTATGGTTCCAACTTTAAAAGGTAATGAATTAATGATTTTAAAGAAATATGATAAAGACTACAAAAGATTCGATATTGTTGTTGTCGATAAAAGTGTTTATAAAGATAGTTTAATTAAAAGAGTTATTGGTCTTCCGGGCGAAACCATTGAATATAGTCATAATAAATTATATATAAATGGTAAAGAGTTAAAAGATACTTATGCTTATGGGGAAACGGAAAGTTTTAAAACTATTACTTTAGGAAAAGATGAATATTTCTTAATGGGTGATAATAGAGAGGTTTCTTTAGATAGTCGGATTTTGGGACCCATTAAAAAAGATAAGATTAAAGGAACAGTGGGTATTATTCTTTATCCTTTTAATCGGTTTGGTAAAGTTAAATAGGTTACTTATTTTTAAGTAACTTTTTCTAATTTAGAAGGGAAATACAATGGTGTTGGTGGCAAACTTGAAGAAGGTGAAACTCCACCTGAGGCCATGATTAGAGAAACTAATGAAGAGATTGGGGGGGGTTATTCCTACAGAATATGAAAAAGTTGGAAAAGTTAGTTTTGATAAATATTATAAAGATAAGAAAGTCAAATTAATTTTTTCATTTATATATAGCAACTAAATGGGAAGGTACTCCTAAAGAAACCGAAGAAATGATCCCTAAATGGTTTAATATTGCTAATATTCCTTATGATAATATGTTTCCTGATGATCGTTATTGGTTACCTTTAATTTTAGAAGGTCAAAAAATCGATGCTTATTTTGACTTTGATGAAGATTGGAATCTACTTGCGAAAGATATTAAAGAACTTAAAGAAATAGATGAAACTATTAAAAGATAAAATTGCTTAAAAAATCAAGTAATTTTTCTTTTGGTTATTGTAAAAACAAAAGTTTGTTGATATAATATTTTTAGGAGGTAATCTATGGCCTTAGATAGCAATTTAATTTTAAAAGAAGTTTCTTTAAATCATGATGAAATACCTTCTTATGAAAAATATCCTTTTAATATTCCAATAATTAAAGATTTTCAAAAATTAGAATTTAAAGCCCCAGTTACTTTTTTAGTTGGTGAAAATGGTGTTGGTAAATCAACTTTAATCGAAGCGATTGCTCAAGCCCTTAATTTAAATGCAGAAGGTGGGAGTCAAAATTTTCTTTATTCAACTAAAGATACAACTTCTTCTTTAAAGGATTATTTAAATGTTTCTTTTTATAAAATGCCTAAAACAAAATTCTTTTTAAGAGCCGAAACTTTTTATAATTTTTCTACGGAACTTGAAAGATTAGCTGAAGAAGATCATTTTAAAGATTTATATAATATTTATGGGGGAAATCTTCATGAATGTTCTCATGGCGAATCATTTATCCAGCTTGTCCAAAATCGCTTTACTCCTAATGGCCTTTATATATTAGATGAACCTGAAGCGGCCTTATCACCCCAAAGACAAATGACCTTACTATGTATAATTGATGACTTAGTTAAAAAAGGAGCTCAATTTATAATTGCTACGCATTCTCCTATTTTAATTAGTTATCGTGACGGAATAATATTAGATTTAAATGACAATTTTCAAGAAGTAGATTATCAAGATACGGATATTTATAAATTATATAAGACGTACTTAAATAATTATGAAAATATGCAACATAAATTATTTGATTAATAAAATATATGTAAAATAGAAAAGAAAAGTAGTTTATAAAAGGAGTAAACATGATTAAATAAAATGTCGAAGAATTTAATTTATTGAATGATTCAGTTGGCTGGGGTGCATATGACAATGATATTTCTCAAAAATCTGTGTTTATAATGATAATAAAATTATCTGTTATGGCCGACTTATTGGTGATACTGCTTCTGCTACTAATAAATTTAACTATGCTAATGAATAAATTATTAGAAAAAATTAAGGTAAAATTTAAGTTTTTTGTAAAGCTAAAAAATTTTATGAATAAAAAATTGATAAAGATAAAAAAATGTTATTCTTAGAATAGAGAGTGAGACAATAACATGAAAGATAATAATAAAATACTTACAATTGGAGC
>CANRJV010000072.1 GCA_947631045.1 uncultured Bacilli bacterium | reverse complement strand
AGGTCTCTATTTTACGGATATTTTTATCTATTTCAACACTTTCGACAAACGTTGTCAAAACTTCTATTTTTTCGACAATTTAGGACATTTTATTTAAGTAAAAAAGATAAATTTTTTAAGATAATTGGGGATACAAAATAACTAATAATATTAAAAATTAAAATAAATATTAATATATATAAAGAATTTTTAAAATTTAAAATTATCTTTTCTTTAATGTAATTATCTTTACGATAAATAATAAAACCGATAACAAGCCGACCAATATTAATTAATTTTTGGACAAAGAATATCATTAAAATTAAGGGTATTAATTTATTAAGCAAAATATAAATAAGCATATAAATCAATCCTTTAAAAGAATAAGTCATTAAAAAAGTGATTAGCATAAATCCTAAAGATAATCCTTCATAAAAAAGATAAAAAATACTTAATGGTAGACCAATAACAAAAAAACTTAAAACTAGTAAGATTGAACAAACAATTAAATCTTTCATAATGGCATTATAGTGATAATTACTCGACTGCGAAAGACTATTTATAATTTCACTTTTAACATCACTATTTTGCATTAAAAAGAAAATAATTCCTGTTAGAAAGCCTATAACTAGTACAACTAAAACAAATAATAAATATTTCTTATTTTTTGCTAAGAATTTTTGCATAATATTCACCCCTAAAGAATATGCGAAAAAACTTTTAAAAATACCTAAAATATGATATAGTTATTATATATTTAAAAAACGGAGGATGTATAAAGATGAATAAAAAAACTAGAAGACTTGTTGTTTGGGTGATGCTTTTTTTAATGATTGCTAGTTTTATTGCGGGAGTTATTGTTTACTTCTTACAATAAAGAAAAGAAAACTAAGAGATTAGTAAATTTATCGATAAAGATAAAAATAATAATCATCGAAGCAATTAAAAATGGACCATATGGAAGTTCATTTTTTTTATTTAAATAAATATTAGCAATCGCATATGGAAGGGCCAAAAAAGAAGCAAAGATTAAAGAAATTAAACCCATTCTAAGACCAATACCCGGATATCCTAGAGTAAGGCCAATTAAAAAGGCTAATTTAATATCTCCTCCTCCTAAAGATTCTCTTTTAAATAAATGATCTCCTAATAATTTAATTAGATACATAATAATACATAGAGCAAAGCCATAAACAAAAGCAGTTAAGGCATCATCTAAACCTAATTCAAAGTATTTTAAAATCAAAACTAAAATACTACCAATGATAATTGGACTATCTAAAATAACCATATATTTAAAATCACTAATAAAAATAATTATAGCAACAGAAATAATAACTAAATATATATAAAATTTAATTGTTAAACCAAAATAATAATAGCCAAATAGAAATAAACCACCCGTAATAATTTCCCACAAAAAATGTTCTACTGCTATTTTTTTATGACAATAACGACATTTTCCTCTTTGAAAAATATAAGAAAAAAGAGGAATTAATTCATACCATTTTAAAGGATGATGACAATCATCACATCTACTTCTTCCGGTAATGACATTTTCTCCTTTAGGAGCTCTTGATCCAACAACTAAATAAAATGAGCCTAAAATTGTTCCGATTATAAATATTAATATTCCCATAAAACCTCTTACAATAATTCTCCATACATTTTAAACATTGGGATAACAACCGCAATAATAACGCCTCCAACAACTAAAGCTAACAGACTAATTAAAATTGGCTCAATAAAAGCTTTTAAATTATTAACCACGTTTTTATGAAGTCCTTGGTAATAATCACTAACTTTTTGCATCATGTTATCAAGTTCCCCCGTTGATTCACCTGTAACAATCATAAAGTACGCCACTTCGGGTACGGCCCAATGATCTTGAAAAGCTTCGGATATTTTTTCACCTTTAACGATATTATTTATCGTTTTAAACAAAATACCTTTATAAATTTCATTATTCGTAATCTTACTTAAAATATCAATACTTTCCGTAATGAATACATTGTTTCTTAAAAGAGAAGCAAAGGTTTTAGTAAATATAGCCAGTTCATTATAAATGATGACATCTTTAACAACTGGGATATGCATAAAGAATGTTTGCACACTTCGACGAAAAGATTTAATATTTTTATAAGCAATAATAATCACTATTAATAAAAAGACAGTTATTCCTAAAATACCAATAATATTATCTCTTAAAAAATTACTTATATTGATAACAAATAAAGTAATACCCGAAATTTCAATATCTTGTTTTTCATAAATTTTAACAAATTCTGGTATGATAAAAATCATTATAACAGCAATAACGACAAGAGCAAAAACACTGATAATAGCGGGATACATCATTGCACTACGCATTTCTTTTTTTGTTTCATCTACTTCGGTATAGTAATTAGCCATATCCTCTAAAGTCTCGATCAAAGTACCACTAGCTTCAGCAGCTTTTACCATATTAATTAATAAAGCCGGAAACATTTCTCCTTGCTTTTCTAAAGCATTAGAAAAAGAAGAACCTAAAGTAAGTTCATATGATATGGCTTGGAAAGCTCTTGCTTTACTTTTCTTTTTAGATACTTGTTTGGAAAGTAATTTAATCGCGTCATTTAAAGTTATCCCCGCTTTTAAATAGGTTGATAATTGGGTTAACCAAAAAACTAATTCTTTGGTAGACATCTTCACTGTTATTAAAGATGAGTCTTTAAAAAGAAAATTAATTAAAGGGCTAGTTTTAATACTATAAACTTGATAGCCTTCATTAATTAAAAAAGCATTAATATCTAGTTTAGAAAGACCATTCATTGTTCCCTTAATAATCTTTCCTTGCTTGTCACGCACTTTAAAATAATAAGCATTCGTTTCTTTAGATCTGGTGGCCCCCGTTGTTTGTAAATCGCGGACTAATTCCCGATAATCCGCCTCCAATTTAGCAAGTGTTTTCGCGCTATAATTATAAACCTTATCTTTTTTCTTAGGTTTATCAGTTTGCATTTTAATAAAATTAGCGGGTTCTTTCGTTCTTTTATAGCCTTTACCTAAACGCCACACAATGGTATTATATAAGTAAACAAATAAATCATAAGTACAAGCTTTAAGGCCAATTAAAGAATAGGTAATTATTGCAAAAAAAGTAAGAAAAATATTTCTAAAAAAATCACCTAAAGTAACATACCAGTATTTTTTTTCTTTTACCTCGGCCATTTTGTACTCCTTGCTATTCTTCTATTTAAAATTATAGCATAAATATTAGTGTGTTGCTAGTCACTATTTGCATAAAATATATTAGGTGAATAAAATGTTTGGACCAAG
>CANRJV010000071.1 GCA_947631045.1 uncultured Bacilli bacterium | reverse complement strand
TAATAAATGTAAATATTGAAAGATATAAAGATACGTGGTATGATAAAAATATCGAAGGAGATAAGAGATATATCTACCTAACAATGCTTGGAACAAATGAGAAAGAGCTAAAGAAATTAGCTAAAAGAGAAGAGAAAATAAGAGAGGTGAGTGAAAAGATGATCAGATTTAATGAAGACGGAACCATAACTAATGTACTAACACCAGAAGAAGATGAAGAATTTGTGATGGAATTAAGAAGACAAGAAGCTTATGATAATGGTGCAAAAGATACTATGAGAAGTAATGCTATATCAATGATTAAAAAAAATTATCCATTAAAAGACATTGCGGAAATAACTAAATTAAGTATAAAAGAAATAAAAAAATTAGTAGTTAAATAAAAAGAAATGACAGGGGTGAGGAAAAGATGATAAGATTTAATGAAGATGGAACAATAACTAATGTATTAACACCAGAAGAAGATGAAGAATTTGTAATGGAATTAAGAAAGCAAGAAGCTTATGATAATGGTCATGAAGCAGGCATAAAAGAAGGCATAAAAGAAGGTATAAAAGAAGGTGTTAAAAATACTACAAGAAAAAATGCTATTTCCATGATAAAAGAAAAAATACCATTAAAAACTGTTTCTAAAGTTACAAAAATAAATATAAAAGAACTAAAGAAATTAGTAATGGAATTAAGAAGACAAGAAGCTTATAGAAATGGTGAAAAAAGCAATGCAAGAAAAAATGCTATATCAATGTTAAAAGATAAAGTTCCTTTAGCTAAAATAGCGCAATATACTAAATTAAGTATTAAAGAAATAAAAAAAATTAGTAGTCAAATAAGAAATTAATTATAATAAGACTTCACTCTACTACTGAAGTCTTATTTTTATATTTACTCTTAAAAGTAAATATTATATAATATAGGCCTAATTGGAAAGAAGAAATATTATGATCTATTTAAAACCAACAATAGTAAATGAACCTATATTAAAAGTAACTAGGGATTTATCACCTTCAAAGGATAATCCTGCTTTTTTAGTAGGCCAAATAGGAGCAGGAAAAACAACAGTTTTAAATTATTATAAAGATAATTTAAGAGAAAATGTTGTCGATATAACTTTAGAAAACGAAGATGTAATTAGTTCTTATAATCATAAATTATTAAAATTGTATCATATCTCATTAGTAATTAAAAAACTTCTTTTATATGTTTCTTTGAATTTTCCTCTTGCATATAGGCGTAATTTCTTATTTTTAGATGCAGAAATTAATCATCTTCTTAAATTATGCCGTTCTCATTTCCAAGTAGGATCATATGAAAATATTCATAAAGATGATTTAAGTTTTGTAAATGATAATACTGCTGAAGAATTAATTAATAAATTTATAAGATTAGCTATTAAATCTTTTGATTATCAAACCCTTACTTTAATAATCGATAATTTTGACATGCCTGTTCCAGGTGCTAAAAGTTATCAAAAAATTATTTATTATACTTTAAAAAAATATTTTCCTTTAATTTTAAGTGTTTCCGATCGAGAATTATTAAATAATAGTTCTTTAAATGAAAATAATGAAATAGTAACTATTGATTATAATTTTGATATTCCAACTTTATATGAAATTTTAAATCGTTATTTAATTAAAAATTTATTATTACCATTATCTGCTCTTAATGAACGAGGATTAAATCATTTAATAAGAAGAGATGTTATGGAATACATGATAAAGAAAACTAATGGCAATATTAAAAAAATGGAATTAGCCGTTAATATCTTATACAAGCATCTAGATTCAATATCTAATCCCAATAGTAGTTTACTAAAAATAATTGATGAAGAAATAGCTCCTAATAATGATATTCCTTTTGCTAAGCATAAACCAAGAGTTTTATATATTAAATAATTAACGATTAATAGGTAAATAATGTTTTACCTATTTTTTAACATTGAAATGCTGGTTATATAACCAGTATAATTATTGTGTACAATAATACGACAATGTAACAATATATGGTATTAAATTAGAGTTTAATACCATATTAATATTGAATAGTATTTTCGGTATTATAAACATAATAAGTATAAGGAGTAAACAATGAAAGAGAAAATAAAAGAGATAATTCAAAACAAAGAAATAATGAAGAGAATAGTACCAGTATTGGTATTAATGCTTATCTTAGTAATTGGTTCAACATATGCCTATTTTTCAATAAATGTAAGTGGAGGTAAGACAAGTACTAGTATTAGTGTAGAAACAGGGAACTTAAATAGTATAGCAATAACTAATAAAATCCCGAATATCCATATTAATTTAAAAGCTAGTGATATGTCATCAACAAGTTTAGTAACAGAATTTTATGCTACTGATAAAGAAAACTTACCATATGAAACATATAATAATAGAATATTAAATATAGCGGAGATAAGTGTTGTAGGAAATATAGAAGTAAAGAATTTTTGTACAGCCGATGTAACAGTAGCCTTTACCGAAGGGGATAGCATGGGTGATGTTTTATTAGAAGGAGATTCAGAGTTATATATAGAAGCAGGGAACCTAAGGGAGACATTAGATTTAAGTACAATAAAAAACACGAGAAGTCAAACATATACTGCTAATTTTGAAATTACAAATAGTGAACCACATGCCATCCAAGCTTATTTAAAAATAAATAATCGAGCAGCAGATCAAAGTTATTTAGCAGGAAAAGAATTACATTTAAAAATCGAAATCAATAACTTTAGTTGTACAACAGATGTCGAAGCTCCAACTTTAGCTAATTTTTACATTAATGAAAGTAGTAGTGGTACAAAATATACAAAGCAAACACAAAATACAGCTTACTTGTCATGGCAAGAAGATGATGTCAAAGAATATTGTATAACGAAAGATGAAACAAATGAACAATGTTCATGGGAAACCATACCAGAAGGAAAGAACATTACTAAAGAAATAACTTTAGATACACCAGATGGCGAAAAGACCTTATATGCTTATTTAAAAGATAAAGCCAATAATACATCTGAATCATTTACTGATAAGATAATCTTAGATACAATAGCTCCAACTATAACTGATGTTACCCAAGAATCTACAACCCAAACATCAATAACAGTTAGTGTAACTGGAAGTGATGCTAATGGAATAAAACAATATTGTTATGGAACAAATCAAAATGATTATACATGTACAGATTCTAGCACTCATACATTTAATAGTAATTTAAGTGCAGGAGCACAATATACATTCTATTTTTACTTAGTAGATAACGCCGGGAATGATAATAAAGCAAGTGCAACTCAAAAACAATTTACAACAGAATCAAAACCAGCAAAAAATATAATAATAGAAAATTCTAAGAGCCTCGAATCAGAAGAAGAAATGCAAATAAGGAATACTC
>CANRJV010000070.1 GCA_947631045.1 uncultured Bacilli bacterium | reverse complement strand
GCAAAACTATAATTAGTTTCGTTATTTATTTTTTTTGTGCATTTAAGGTATGCCTACCACTTGCAATCATTTCTAGTTTTTATATGTCGAAACCAAACTACCCCGTGATTTAATTATACCATATTTTTGTTCGACTGTAAATCACCGGTCACTATGTTTATATAATACTCTTGTTAAAGCTTTTTTATACTCTTTTGATTCTTCTTTATAATAACTATCTAAGGCTGTTTTTAAAGCCACAATTTCTTGAAAAAAAGCATTTATTTCTAAATAAAGACCCAAATCTTTATTTTCACAAATATGTAAAGCCCGATGGGCTTTTTTCGTTAAAAGAGATAAATTGTCTAAATCAAAGCTTCCACCATTCGCTCTTTTTATTATATGATGAAGCGTTAAAAAATTTTGCTTTGTTATCTGATAACTCAACCAGTCATAACTATCAGGATGATATATTTCAATTAATTCTCTTAATAATATTTGACTTTGATTTTGATATATTTTTCCCATATTAAAACTCCCCTAAAGAATTGGTATTATTATAGCATATATTTTCAAATAAAAAAATGTTGATAACAACTTAGTTTTCAACATTAACATATATTAGAAGTTGATTTAGCATTTAAATCTAAATCAGCAAAGTCTTCTTTTAAATATAAAGGATAAGCGGCTGCTCCAATCATGGCAGCATTATCGGTGCAATAGATAAACTCTGGTAAAGTAAGCTCGGCTTTATATTTATCACAGGTTTCTTTTACTTTTCCTCTTAGATATTTATTGGCAGATACCCCACCCGCAATAATAACATTTTTTATTCCTGTTTTTTTCAAAGCAATATCTAATTTTCTTGTTAATTCTTTAACCGCTGTTGTTTGAAAAGAACAAGCTAAATCAGCCTTATTAATTTCATTACCTCTTTGACGTTCATTATTAACTAAATTAATAACGCTACTTTTAAGACCACTATAACTAAAATTATATGAACCATCATTTAAAGTATCAGGAAGTTTATAGCTATCTTTTCCTTCGCGAGCCAATTTTTCAATATTAGGTCCTCCCGGATAAGGAAGACCAATTACCCTAGCTACTTTATCAAAGGCTTCACCAATGGCATCATCTTGGGTCTCACCCAACATTTCAAATTCATAATCTCCTGTCATCTTAACGAGTTCCGTATGCCCTCCACTGATAATTAAAGCAAGACATGGGAATTTTAAATGATCACCAATTTTATTTGCATAAATATGACCCACTAAATGATTAACTTTAATAAGTGGTTTATCATAAACATAAGATAAAACCTTAGCAAATTCAATTCCCACTAATAAAGAGCCTAATAACCCAGGGGCATAAGTAACAGCAATGGCATCAACATCACTAACCTTCATATGAGCTTTATTAAGTGTCGCTTCTAAAACCATAGTAATATTTTCAGTATGCATCCTGGAAGCAATCTCCGGAACAACTCCCCCAAAATTAGCATGGGTATCCATTTGGGTTAAAATAGTTAAAGCCACTACTTCAACTCCATTTTTCACAATAGCGATGCTTGTTTCATCGCAAGAAGTTTCAATACTTAAAATATTAACATCTTTCATATATTCCACCCTCTTCATTACATAGGCATCTTTATTTTGATAATATTTAGGCCTTGTACTTATAATTTCAAAAGCAAATTTTTGATATAATTTTAAAGCTTCTTCATTATCTGTACTAACCTCTAAAAAAATATCCTTTTGATTATGATAATAATTAGTCAAAAAGTATTTAATTAAATTACTAGCAATGCCTTGATGACGATATTTATCTAAAACATATATAGCCTCTAATTCATAGGCTGAAGCATTTTCACTAATTAATAAAAAGGCATTAATCGTCTTTTCGTCACTCACAATGGCTATATAATTATTATCTTCAATATAATTGGAAATATTATATGTTTTATCAAAATTAGATAGAAGTTTTTGACCTAACTCTACAATAGCAGAAACATCTTCTAACTTCGCTATTCTTATCATTTTTCTACCGCTATCTTTTTAACATAAATCGGATTTACTTCATGAGGATTTAAAACTTCTTTATTTTCTTTAACATATTCAATAATCTTTTTATAATCTAAAGTAACATCTGTTATTACTTTATACTTTTTAGAATATTCTTCAAATTCAGTGTTAGAAATATATTCATAATTACCTATTAAATTATAATCATTATCAAATATTCCTATATAATAGCCATTCTTATCGCTGAAGCCCATAATTTTATTTTCTTCTTCAGTGCTTAAAGCCATACACTCTAATGATGTAATAGTTCTTATATCTTTATGCCAAGAAAACGCTAAAGTTTTAGCAGTTGTAACTCCTAGTCTGACCCCTGTAAAAGAACCAGGCCCATTAACTATAATAATTTCATCGGGAATACTTTTATTTAAAATTTTTTTAATGCTAGGCATTACAACAGAACTTGTTTCTTTAACATTTTCAATAATTTTTTCTTTAATTATTTCACCATTTTCATATAAAACTATTACGACATCATTTAAATGTGTATCAATAAATAATATCATCTATATCACCCTTTATAAAACAGATTCACATAAATCTTCATATATTTTTCCATAAGGTTTAAAAACTAAAACTCTGGTATTTTCATCAACAATTTTAAAAACAATTTCCAATCTTTCTTCCGGAAGTTCATTTTTAATAAGATCAGCCCATTCAATAATGGTAACACCACCTTTATTATAATAATCTTTAATTCCTATGTCATCTTCAACCTCATCTAAACGGTAAACATCCATATGATATAAAGGAAGTTCACCATTTGGATATTCTTTTATTATATTAAAAGTTGGACTAGTAATGTTTTCTTCAATACCTAAAGATGAGGCAAATCCTTTAACAAATACAGTTTTACCACTACCTAGTTCACCTTCTAAACAAATAACCATATTTTCAAATTTTTCGCTTTCAATATTTTCTGCAAGTCTTAATGTATCATCAACACTTTTTGAAACATATCTTAAATCCATACTATCACCAATTCTAATTATAAAGAAAAAAAAGGTAATAAACAAGTATTAACCTTAATATTTAACATATTTTATATATTTCAAAAATTATGGCAAAAAAAAATATTGGCAACTACCTATTTTCGCAATCACTATCGTCGGCGTATTAGTGCTTAACTTCTCTGTTCGGGATGGGAAGAGGTGTGTCCACTAAGCTATCGTCACCAATAAAGGATTTTGTCCTTTAAAAACTTGATAATGCAACAATCAAATAGTAATAAAATTAAAGTTAAATTGTCGAATTATTAGTACTAGTCAGCTCAACGTATCACTACGCTTCCACCTCTAGCCTATCAACCTCATAGTCTATAAGGATTCTTAATTCTTAAAGAATGGGAAAATTCATCTTGGAGGAGGCTTCCCGCTTAGATGCTTTCAGCGGTTATCCCGTCCATACATAGCTACTCTGCGCTGCAACTGGCGTTACAACAGATACACCAGAGGTATGTCCAATCCGGTCCTCTCGTACTAGGATCAGCTCTCCTCAATTTTCCAACGCCCACGACGGATAGGGACCGAACTGTCTCACGACGTTCTGAACCCAGCTCGCGT
>CANRJV010000069.1 GCA_947631045.1 uncultured Bacilli bacterium | reverse complement strand
TTTTCCATCTCCCTTCCCTCCTTTCTCCTTCTTCCAGAAAATATTTTCTTTATTTTTTATTTTTTTATCTTCCTCCCTCCCCCCCCGCGGGGCCCCCTATTTATCCCTCTCCCACACAAAAAAAAGAGAGCCCCTCTTCTCTCTCTTTCTTAATTATAGTTTCGATTCTTATTTTAACTCTTCATTATTATTAATAAAATCTATTATATTTACATTATTTATTCCATTAACATTTTTTTGAATTATTAAATCTGATACAAATAAATATCTAGGATATAATTCTTTTATAGCATAAAAAGGCTTATATTCTCTCTTTTCTGTTTGTTCATCTTCAATGTTTTTTGATACTTGAACATAAAAATATTTATCTACATCTTTTCTAACTATAAAATCACACTCTAAATTTCCTATTTTTCCCACACTTAAATCATAATTCTTGCTTTTTAAATATATATATAATATGTTTTCTAATACCGGCCCATAATTTATTCTATTATCCGTATTTAAAGCAAAATAAATACTTAAATCAGCTAAATAATATTTCCTTTCGCCTTTTAAAACATTTTTAGATTTTATATCAAATAAATCACACTTATAAATAATCTTGGCATTTTCTAATATTTTAATATAATTTTCAATTGTTCTTCGATCAATATTTATTTTTTCTTTTTTAGTTAAATATTCATAAATATTTCCAACTGAAATAATTGTGCCAAAATTATTTATAACAAATTTTTGAATTGTTTCAAAAAAATTTACATTTTTTATTTTTCGATGCTTTTTAATATCTTTTTCAAAAATTTGTTGAATAACATTTTTGGTATAAGTAATCCGGTCTTCGTTAGAATCATATATTAAAGAACCAGGAAATCCTCCATTTCTTATATATTCTTCAAATTCTTGATAAATATTATCATTAACTTTTTTACCTATATATTTTTTCATATCTACATATTCATAAAAATTTAAAGGTAACATTTCTATCTCAATATATCTACCCGTTAGTTTTGAAATTAACTCACCACTTAAAAGATATGAATTAGAACCAGTTATAAATATAGAAAAGTTACCTTCTTCTCTATAAGCATTAATAACTGTTTCAAAACCTTTAACATTTTCTATTTCATCTAAAAATAAATATTTAAAATCTTTATCTTTTATATATTTTTCGATAACTTGTTCTAATTCATCAGGTGTTTTAATTTTTTTATATTCTTTTTTATCCAGTTCAATATTTATTATATCTTTATCAGAAACTCCCTTTTCTTTTAACTCTTCAATAATCATTTTTAAAAGAAAAGATTTACCACATCTTCTTATTCCTGTTATAACTTTTATCATATTACTGTCATCATAAAAGCCTCTTATTTTAAGTAAATAGTCTTCTCTTTTATAGATTTTTTCCATAAGTATCACCAATAAAATTATATAATACATTTATAAAATTAGCAATGTTATCGACCATTTTCTTAATATAAATACGTAAAAGTGGTCGATAACTTTTTAGGATTTTTATTAGCTAAATAACTACTTTGATCTTCGTTTGTATTCACCACTTTAAATGCTGCTTTTAACTCGTCTCTCCCACCACCAAAAAAGAAGAGCTCCCTCTTGCTTCTTTTTATTCTTCTAAACTATTTAATTTATGGTTTTAATGCTGTTATAGGTAATATATATATCCCTGTTTCTTTATCTTTAACAACAGTATCTATATTACTTACAATAATAGCCATAAATTTGGGTTTAACTAACATATTATCGGCAAACTTTAATAAAGTTTTTTGGCAGCCTCTACTTCATTAAATCCTAATTTCACCTCTATTGCACAATATTCTCCATCAGCAAATTCAATTATTGAATCTACTTCTAATCCACTTATATTATCTCTAAAGTGATATAACTTTCCTCCTAAGTATTCTGCATATATTCTTAAATCTCTTTCTACCAATGATTCAAACATTAAACCAAATGTTTTTAAATCTTTAATTAACTTTTCACTAGTTAAATTAAGAACTGCACATGCTATAGATGGATCAGTAAAATGTCTTTTTACTGATTTGCCAACTCTACTTCTTGAACGATAATTATTACTATAAGCTTCTTGATTTTCTATTAAATGTAATCTATTTAAAACATCTAGGTAATCATTAACTGTTATTCTGCTTTGTAATATTTCTTCATTACTATTATATTCTTCAATATCATTTATCAAAGTTTCTATACTTGCTATTGTTGATTCATTTCTTGCTAAAGATTTTAATAACATATTCATTTTATTTTTATCTCTTTTTTTACCGTCATCAATGTCTTTATTCAATATTGATTCAATATAACTTTTAGGAATAATTTGTATTTTATCTAAATCAACATTTAAATTTCTTGGCCATCCTCCTCTTACAATCATATTCGCTACATCTTCTATAGTGTATTTAGTAGTTAATACATTTTTATTTTTCCAATTCTTCCCGCTCCAGAATGTTTTACTTTCTTTTTAAATTCATCATCATTAAGTTCAGTCGAACAAGTTAAAATATATTTTCCGTTTTTATTATTTTCATCACATTTTCTTCTAACTTTATCCCATATTTCTGGCACATATGTCCATTCATCAATAAGTTCAGGTGTTTCTTTGTTTAATATTAAATCTGGGTCAAATAAAGCAATTGAACATGTTCTTTAATTTTTTTCAATATTTAATATGCATTTTTTAAGAATTTTGATATACATTTTTTAAGAATTCTAATATCTATTTTTTAAATGTTAATATTTTTGTTCAATTTGGAAAAGGTTAATTTTTTAATATTTATATAATTAATGCCAATTTAAAGTAAACTAATTTGCTTTAAATTGGCATTAAAAAAGAAGATATTATTCCTTCTTTCTATAAAATACACCGTAGCATATAAATATACAGAAACTTTTTAGCTAAAGATAAGGTCTTCACTAATCTTCAGTTACTAATTTACAATTACCTCCAGTTGATAAAATTGTAACCTTAACATTTTTGCCTGCTAATTTACTTTGATCTGAACTTTGAAGATTTGTTAATTCCAAATCAGCCGTAACTTTTGCTGTGTCATTCTCTGCATTTAACTCCACCTTGGCATTTATTGTTTTAGAATTACTCTCAGCTAAAGTTCTTAAATCAATGCCACTAGATGTTTCTGCTCCATCCACCTTAAGATCAGTAAATTTATCAGTTGTAGCATCTTTTAAATAAAGTTTAAGTGATCCTTCTGTTTCTTTTAAAGTATTAACCATCGATGTTTCTCCATCTCCACTTATAGTTAATGTAATGGTAACATCACAACTATACTTGTCACTAGCGCTTCCACCAGCAGATGTCACACTAAATATTTCCACATTTTGACGACTATCAGCATAACTTCCATCAGTAGTTGCCGTACTATCCCCTCCATTACCAATAGCATAAAATTTCTTGTCCCCACCGGTTGGTCGTATCATATCCTCTGCAGTTACTGTTAAAGCTAAGCTTTCCTCTTTGCCTTTCAATGTTATTGTCGGAACTTTTCCTGTTGTTGCTTGCGCTGTTGTACTTGTTGCTTCTCCACTCACCGTTAAGCTGAAGTATGCGAACGTTGCCCCTACTACCGCTACTAATAATGTTGCTACTGCTATTACCGTCAGCAA
>CANRJV010000068.1 GCA_947631045.1 uncultured Bacilli bacterium | reverse complement strand
GAGTATTCCTTATTTGCATTTCTTCTTCTGATTCGAGGCTCTTAGAATTTTCTATTATTATATTTTTTGCTGGTTTTTCTAGTGTTGTAAATTGTACATTAGCAGCTGCGGTTGCATTTCCGGCATTATCTGTTACTGTATATGGCCATGTATATTGGGTTCCGGCAGTTAAACTAGATATTTGAAATACTCCTGTTTCATTACATTGTTTTGATGTTGTCGTTAAACAATATTCTTTTATTCCACTTGTATTATCATTAGCTACTATTGTGATTGTTACACTTGTCTCTTTTGTCTCTGTAGCACTTGCACTTGTTACTGTTGGAGCTGTTGTATCTAAGGTTATACTTCCACTACTAACTGCTGATGTATATCCATACTTATTTTTTATATAGGCATTTACTGTTTTTAATCCATCTCCACTTAATGTTATTTGATTTGTTGCAGTTACACTTTTACTATTTGTATTAGGTTCTTGAATAGTTGTAAATGCAGAACAAGTACCCTCTGTTGTTACACAATACTCTGTTATATTATCATCAGTCCACTGTATTATGACACTTGGATTTGGATTGTTGGTATATTGTTTATTTTCTTCTTCAATAAATACTTTTTCTATTGTGGGTTTTAACTTTCCTATTGTAGCATTTACTATTTCTAATTCATTACTTGTCTCATAATAGGCATAACTATCTTTTAATGTTATTACTAATAGTACAACTATAGTCATTATTAACAATGTACTACTTACTACTATTATCTTTTTATTCTTTAATTTTTCTTCCATCTTACGCTCCTTTTATGTTGCAAATGCCGAATTATAACGCCATAAAAAAGCAACTTATATACTCATATTATGAATATTATTAAATTAATTATACTCAAATAATGAGTATATGTCAATACAACTAATTTGAGTATGAGAAAATGAAATTGGTGATAATATGAACAGATTTAAAGAGATAAGAGAGGATGCTGATTTACTTCAAAAAGATATAGCCAAAGTCTTAAATATTTCGCAACAACAATATTCTCGTTATGAAATGGATATATGTGAAATGAGTTATGAGCAACTATCTACTCTAGCAGATTATTATAAAGTATCTATTGATTACTTATTATATCGAACAGATGAAAGAAAGCCTTACCCTAAATCAATAATAAAGAAGTAGAATTTTTCCTACTTCTTTATTTAACAAATTTTTCCATATATTCTAAATTAAGTTGTAATCTTAAATTATTGGGATCTTTTTCCAAAGCTTTTTTTACATACCCGACACTTTCTTCATAATAACCTAAATTAAAGGCACAAATACTAATTAAATCATCAACAAAACTATTCCAAGCAAATTCTTCATTAATATAAGAGTCACTCTTATTTTTTATTTCTAAAGCTTTTCTTAAATAATCATAAGCTTTTAAATAATCTTTATTTTCATAATAGATATAGGCAAGTTCAATGTAGCCCTCTCTTAAATAAGGAGCTTCAGTTATAGCTTTTTTATACCATTCTTTAGCTTCTTCAATTTCTTTTTTTGCTTTATAACTTCTCGCAATAAAACGCATGGAAGCTGCTCTTTCATCTTTCCAAGTTGCTTTTTCTAAACTTAAATGTTTATTTAAAGTAGCAATTGCTTCATCCCATCTGTGATAATACATATATTCTCTTCCTAAATAATGCATATTTCGATCATCCAAAGGATCTTCTTTAACACTAAGTTCTAAAAGAGGTAAATAACTTCCTCGAGATTTGGTTTGGTCTGGGTAATGATTGACTACTATACCTTTAGCCATGACTTCCTTCTCTTCTTTTAAAGGCGTTAATACTTCATGAACAGGATGAGTCCATTTATAATAACCATTTTTATGAATTTTATTTATTAAAAAACTTGTTGCTGGTTTTCCATATTCATCAAATGACCAATTATAGTTATATCTAAGTCTAGTAACATCATCATTCCAAGCATCTATTACTTTTTCTTTCCAACCATTTTCAAAAACTTCATCTAAATCTGTGCAAACACAAATATCGTAATCAGCTGGTACTAAGGCTAAAGAAGCATTACGAGCCTCATCAAACCGCCAAGGATTAAAAATTTGCTCATGGACTTCTACTCCTAATTCCTTTAATAAGTTTACCGTATTATCAGTTGAGCCAGTGTCTAGAACAATAATTTTATCGGCTTCTTGCATCGATTCAACCCATCTTTTAACAAATTTTTCTTCATTTTTGGTAATCGCATAAACACATATTTTATAGTTTTTCAAAATACCACCTAATGTATTTTATGTAGAATTTCCTCTTTTGGTTAATTAAATAAACTAAAATCCTCAAATTATGGTATAATCTTTAACGAAAGAAAGAAGGATGTTTATGATTTATCTTGATTATAGTGCCACTACTCCCGTTAATAAAGAGGTATTAGATTCTTTTAATAAAGCTTCTTTAGAGATTATAGGTAATGCTAATTCTTCTCATAAATTAGGAATAAAAGCCAATAATTTAATAAGTAAGGCAACAGAACAAATATCTAATTTATTAAATTTAAAAGATAAAGAAATTATTTATACGAGTTCCTCATCCGAATCTAATAATCTAGCCATTAAAGGAATTGCTTTTAAATATGCCAGTCGTGGTAAACATATAATTACATCTTTTTATGAACACTCTTCCGTTCAAGAAGTATTAGAATATTTAAAAACTTTAGGATACGAAATATCTTATGTTAAAACTTTAGATAATGGTTTAATCGATTTAGATGATTTAAAAAAATTAATTCGGGATGATACTATTTTAGTAACTATAAATGCTATTAGTAGTGAAATTGGCTTAAAAGAGCCAATTGAAGAAATTGGCAAGATTTTAAAAAATTATCCCAAATGTTTTTTTCATGTTGATTTAACCCAAAGTATGGGAAAAGTTAACATTAATTTAGATAATGTGGATTTAGCTTCTTTTTCGGCCCATAAAATATATGGTTTAAAAGGAATTGCTGCTTTAATCAAAAATAATAATATTGAACTTACTCCTCTTATTCATGGCGGAAAATCAACGACTTTATATCGGAGTGGTACTCCTGCTCATCCTTTAATTGCTTCTTTGGCTAAAGCTTTGAGACTTTCTTTAGAAAATATCGAAGACCATTACGAATATGTCTTAAAACTAAATCAAGAGATTAAAAATGACTTAAAAAAATATGATAATGTTTATCTAAATAGTAATGATGAATCTATTCCTCACATTTTAAATATCAGTATCAAAGGAATTAAAGCCGAAAGTTTTATGCATGCTTTAGAAGAATATGATATTTATGTTTCCACGAAATCAGCTTGTAGTGATATTAATTCTTATAGCGAAAGCGTTTATCATTTAACTAATGATTTAGAAAAAGCGAAAACTAGTATTAGAATAAGTTTATCCCATTTAACGACAGAAGAAGAAATAAATTGTTTTTTAGAAGCATTTCAAAAATGTTATGAAAAACTTAATTTAAAATAATTATAGGTTTTTACACTTTACAAGAGTCTTGAACTTTTCATATTTTATAATGGGGAGGTAAAGATGAATAATAACAATAACATCCAAAGAGCAAGATGTATAATAGATAATTTTAATAAAAATTATGTGCCTACTGGTTGTTGCTGTGGCGGAAATAATGGCGGTACCCCAATTAATGCTACTTTTACAATTGGAACTGTCACAACGGGAGCCCCTGGTTCTCAAGCTTCAGCTAGTATAACTGGAACTTCACCTAATTTTATTTTAAACTTAACTATTCCACAAGGAGCTACTGGCCCTACTGGTCCTACGGGTGCTACTGGTCCACAAGGAGTTCAAGGCCTTCAAGGAGTTCAAGGAATTCCAGGCGTTACAGGTCCTACTGGTCTACAAGGTATCCAAGGTCTAGTTGGTGAAACTGGTCCTACGGGTCCTACCGGTCCAACAGGAGCAACGGGTCCTACTGGAGAAAC
>CANRJV010000067.1 GCA_947631045.1 uncultured Bacilli bacterium | reverse complement strand
AATAAAAATCACTATAAAGCCTTATAAATACTGGGCTAAATGGTGATTTTTTGCTTTAACAAGTGTGAAACTCGGGACTAAATCATCTATTTCTTGAGCACGCTCGCTAGTTAAATTTTTAAAACTGGAAAATTTGATTTTTTTATAAAAATTAATAATCAATTCAGGATAATATACTTGTATTTTACTCATGGTGCCATCCTCCCTTAATAATTATTAAAATAACGTATTTTAATAATTATTGCAAGTGTTTTCTAATAATTTTATTTGTGTTATAATTTTAAATGTGAGGGATTTATGAGACTAGAATATAAATTAAAGCAAAAATCAAAGAAAAATATGGCTCGTTTAGGAGAATTTACTTATAATGGTAAAGTATATAAGACACCGATGTTTATGCCAGTGGGAACTAATGCCACGGTTAAAACCTTAGCCCCAGAAGAAATCAAAGAAATTGGCTGTGGTATTATCTTAGCCAATACTTATCATTTATGGTTACGCCCGGGAGAAGATATTGTTGCTAAAGCTGGCGGTCTTCATAAGTTTATGAATTATGATGGTCCAATTCTTACTGATAGTGGTGGTTATCAAGTTTTTAGTTTAGCTAGACCTAAAGATATCACGGAAGAAGGAGTTCATTTTAAAAATCACGAAAATGGTGATAAATTATTTTTAACTCCGGAAAAATCTATTGAAATACAACAAAAATTAGGTAGTGATATTGTCATGAGTTTTGATGAATGTGTTAAATGGCCAAGTACGCATGAATATATGGAAAAAAGTGTCGAAAGAACCCTTAATTGGGCTAAAAGAGGTAAATCTGTTTTTAAAAGAGATGATCAAATGCTTTTTGGGATTGTCCAAGGTGGAGAATATGAAGATTTAAGACGTCATTGTGCCGAAGAGTTAACCAAAATGGATTTTGATGGCTATTCAGTTGGAGGTACTTCTGTGGGAGAAGATAAACCCACTATGTATAAAATGGTTAGTTATGCGACTAAATATTTACCAGAAGATAAACTTCGTTATTTAATGGGAGTAGGAGATCCCATTGATTTAATTGAAAATGTCATGCGTGGAATTGATTTATTTGATTGTGTTTCGCCAACGAGACTAGCAAGACATGGTCATGCTTATACTAAACATGGTAAAATAAATTTAAAAAATAGTAAGTATAAAGAAGATTTTACTCCAGTAGAAGATGGTTGCGATTGTTATGCTTGTAAAAATTATACGAAAGCTTATATTCGCCATTTAATTACTGCCGATGAAACCTTTGGGGCTAGACTTTTATCTATTCACAATATTACTTTTTTAACAAAATTAATGGAAGAAATAAGAAATAATATTGAAAGTGATACTTTAGAAGAATTTAGAGATAAATTTATAATAGATTATTATGGAGAAAATTATGAATACAAATAAAATAACTGTTATTGGAAGTATTATTGTAATTATTTTAATAATTACAATTCCCACTATTTATAAAGTTGTATCTATGCATCATGATAATTTATATCGAGTTGTGGAAGATAAAATAATTGAGAAAGCTAAAAAATGTCGGAATGATGGAATTTGTTTAAATAATAAAATAACTTTAAAAGAGTTATATGAAAATAAGTATATAGAGAAAATGAGTGATCCTGTTACTAAAGAGTATTATAATGAAAATTCTTATATTACGATAGATAATGAACAATATAAATTTGTAAGTGTAGAATAAAAAAGAAGCTAATTATTTATTAAATTAGTTTCTTTTTTATAGTCAATAATATCTTTTATATCACAATCTAAATAGTTACAAATTCTAGCTAAAACAAAAATATCTATTCTTACTAAATCGCCATTAATTAATCTTTTGATTACTTTAAAATCTGTATCAGTGTCCGTAATTAATTTATTTAAAGTAATATGTTTTCTTTTTAATAATTGCCCTAATTTAAAGTAGTAATAACCATCTCCTACTTTTACTATTTTGACATCAGTCATGTCCAATCATCCCACCTTATTTAAATTCTAACAAGGGTGTTTACTACTTGACTACTGGTTATATAACCAGTATAATTAAAATGTAAATAATAGTTGTCATATATGGTATTAAATTAATAATTTAATGCCATATTAATATTGGAAATAATTTTCGGTATTTTAAACATACGAGGAGTAAGAGTTATGAAATTAAAAGAATTGATTAGCAACTTCGGGGGGGGTGTTATATAATAAGCATATAAGATGTAGATAGTAAGAAGTATTTATGTAGTTACTAACATAAATTATTTTTTGTTTGATATTGGTATTCGGCATTATAAACAAGGAGAAAAAAATATGAAAGAAAAATTAAAGAATAAAAAGGTAATAGTAGTAAGTAGTATTATACTAGTAATGACTATAGTTGTATTATTAGTAATAACATTAAAAGATAGCTACGCCTATTATGGGACAAGTAATGAATTAGAAATAGTAAATGCCAAAATAGGAAAATTAAAACCCACAATAGATAAAGTATATATTGAAGAAGAAAATCAATTATATACCAATAATCCAAATCCAAATGTTACAATAACATGGAGTGATGATAATATAACAGAATATTGTGTAACAACAGAAAGTGCATGTACTTCATTTATTAAATTATCCGATACTGATACATGTAATAAAAGTGTAACTGCAACAAATCAAATAACATTAAGTGGAGAAGGGAATTATACAGTAAATGCTTATATAAAAAATAAGTATGGTTATACATCAGCAGTAAAAAGTGATCAAATAACCTTAGATACAACAGCACCAACAATAAGTAGTGTTACATCAACAGAAATAACTGCGACAACAATAACAGTTAATGTAACTGGTAGTGATGCTAATGGAATTAGTCAATATTGTTATAGTACAACAAATAGTAACTATACATGTAACGACATGAATAGAGAAGAGATAGCATTTACCATAAGTGAATTAGAAAGTGGAAAAAATTACACAGTATATGTATATTTAATAGACAATGCAGGAAATGAAGGTAAATCAAGTCCAAACACCTGCACATTTACAACAATATCAAAATCTGCCAAAGATGTGGTAGTTGCTACTTCTAGGAGTCTTGAGCCAGAGGATGCATTAACAGCAAGGAATGCAGAAATAGCAGCAGCAGGAGGAGATGTACCAGATGATTTAAGGAGATTTGTGGGAGATAAAACAAAAGTAACCGATAACTTTATCTGTTTTGGAACAACAGATCAAAATACATGTAAAGAAAATATGGATACATACATGTATCGAATAATAGGAATAGACACTCAAAATAGATTAAAAATAATCAAGGCAACTAAAATAGTAAAAGATAGCAGTACAAGCACATTTGCATGGAATTCTGCTTATACATCAGATGTAAAGTGGAACAATTCAGACTTATATAAAGGACTAAATGGTACTGATGCAAAAAAATATTTTATAAGAAACAACAAATATAGTTATATGCAAGACACTCAATGGACAAATTTAATTGATAAGCCAACATATTACATTGGAGATTCAACGTCAAATACAAATCCAACATTATTTGACAATGAACGTAAAAATAATGTTTCCAATGCTGATAATGTAGGATTGATGTATTTAAGTGATTACTTATATGCTAATAGTGGAACAGCTAGTACAACAAATTGGCTATTTATCCAAAATGGATTAAATGGGGCAAGTAATACACCGGGCGGATCGGCAGCTCCATCAGCGGAATATGAATGGACAATGACTAGGTATGGTTACAGCCGCGGTTACTATGCGCGGCGTGTGTATAATAACGGGACTGTGGACAGCAACTATTTGGGCAGTACGAATGCGGTTCGCCCAGTCTTCTATCTAAAATCCGATGTAATGATTACTGGTAAAGGAACTATCACGGAACCATACATGATTTCTCTTAACTAAGGACAGTTTTTAAAAAAGTGCGAAAATAAAGGAAAAAAGCAGTAAAAAAGTGCGAC
>CANRJV010000066.1 GCA_947631045.1 uncultured Bacilli bacterium | reverse complement strand
TTCTATTAAATTTCCCATATTTATCACCTATTGTAGTATATTAAATCACTACTTGTCTTGTTAAATATTTATTTTAATATAGAAATAGAAAGTACTAAAATTTTAATACTTTCTATTTTCTTTTTTAACATCTTATATCGTTATAATGAGAAAATGTATTTTCAATTTTTAAACATTCTCTTTCAAGTTTTTTAAAAAATGCTTTTCCTCTTTTACTTAAGTATAATTCTTTATTATAAGTAGTGAAAAATTTCATATCAATTAACCAACTTTTTAGTTCATTATACCATTTATCTTCTTTTCCATATGGTGTTAAGAATTTGAACTTAGTTGGAAAATCTAAAGAATATTTTCTAACAGAATTAAAATAGTCAATTAGTTCGAGTATGTGTATATAATCACATTCATCAATTTCATCAAATTTATATAATGCAATTTCTACATACTTTGGTGTAAAATTATACGTTTTCATGTTTCTTCTCCTCTTTTTTGCCAAATTCTATTCTTAGTATTTTATCTAATGCCTCAATCCAATTATCTACCCGTATAACGTTATACTTCTTAAGAGTTTCTTTACCAATGTCTTTATTAGGATTTCTCGTAAACAAAAACTTATATGGTATATCTGAATGTAAATTTTCAAGCCTATCATCAATTTGATATTTAAAACCTGTAAAACAATTTTTTATACCAGTAAGTATTACTTTATTTGGATCAAGAAAAGGAAATCTTTTCATTAAAAAGTTGAATTTTCTTTCAAATAATACTCCACTAGTTCTTTCTGCTCCTATAAATACGCACGTAGATGCAATATATATGTCTAATAGACCTGAAAGGACACTCATTACTCCCTCTGCATTTTCCATTAATTCGCAATTTTCATATATATCATGTTTTAAAATATATTTTGCAAATTTTGCTTTTCCCCTTTCATTTAATATTTCTTTAATAAAGTAGTACTCTGTGAAGTCTTCCTCTTTGTAACTTGTATGTTTAAACTTATTAAATGCAGCTAAAAATGCATTTTTTACAATCACATCATCTACATCTATTAGAATTCTAGGTTTTTCACTCATTATTTTTTCCTCCTTTTAATTAGTTAATTAAAAATAAATTTTTTATGAGATTATTATACTACTTTTTTATTATTATGTCAATATTATACTTATTTAAGTTACGAGTTCCATAGCTAATATAAAAAACGATTTTAATTAAAAATAGGAAATTAATGTTACATTTATTTTGTTTTTTTCATTAAATTATTAATAGAAATATATAAATTATACAAATTTATAGTCTAAATACTAAAAATATGATATAATAAGGTATGATTAAAAATTACTAAAAGCACTATGATACATAATGTTTTAACTATAACTTTAAAAATAAAATACTAAAATTATTTAATTAAAACAGATTATATTTACTTATACAAATCATTATATAATAGAGATATAGTTTGGAGGAAAATATGAAAAGTCTAGAAAAAAGAGATTTATTTGATATTAACAGAAATTTAACTGGAAAAACTATCTATAAAGGTGAATCAATTCCTAATAATAATTACATTGTTGTCGTATTAGTATTTATACAAAATAGTGAAGGAAAGTTTTTAATTCAAAAAAGAAGTAAATTAAAAAATGGTAAATATGCTACAACTGGTGGTCATCCAAAATCTGGTGAAAGCAGTATTCAAGGGATTATAAGTGAAGTAAAGGAAGAAATTGGTTTAGATATTAATCCAGAAGATTTAAAATTATTTTATTCTGGAAGGTCAGATTTAAAAAACGTATTTTGGGATGATTACTATATTAAAATGGATGTACCTAATATTGAAAATTTACCATTACAGCAAGAAGAAGTTGAATCTGTTTGTTGGCTTACAATAGATGAAATCCATACTTTAATGAACGAAGATATGTTTTTTAAAAATCATTATGAAGAATTTCAAATACTATTAAATTGCTTAAAAGAGGGTGATATTTAAGTTATTTGATAATATCTAAAACTTTAAATTATCTTTATAGATTAGATAATAAATTATTAATACTAAAAAAAGGATGTAATAAAATGATTAAATATATTGAACATACTCCTTCAGCAGATGAATTTAATTATTTGACTAATTCTGTAGGATGGGGATGTAGAAAAAATTCTATAGTTGAAGAAGCACTAAGAAACACATTATATTCATTATGTGTCTTTGATGATAATAAACTAATAGGATATGGAAGAATTATAGGTGATAAAACAATATTTTTGTATATTCAAGATATAATGGTAATTCCACCATACCAAAACAAGCATATAGGCACTAAAATAATGGAAAATTTATTATCCAAAATAGAGATATATAAAAAAATTAATCCAAATATAAGAACATATTTAGGAGCATCAAAAGGAAAAGAGTCCTTTTATAATAAATTTGGATTTATTTCAAGACCTAATGAAGATTTAGGGCCTGGAATGGTTTTATATTAAATTATAATTTTGTAAGTTTTAGAACAAAAGTGAATCTTCGATTCACTCCGCTACAACAAATATTGTAGTGTTCTTTATAAAGAGAATGTAGTCTTTAAGTTTTATACTTTTAGGCTACTCTTTTCTTTATTGGTCGTTGTTCTCGGCCCTTATCCATCGAAATTTCTTGGTTTGGAATATATCCTTTTATATATTTTCTTAATATATTTAAGTTTCAAAACTATTTTTGACATATTTCTGCATATCTGCAATATACATATCTTTTATGTCAGAAATAATATGTGAATCAAATCTTAATATATCTAATTCATTCTCTATAAAATTATTTACAGCTTCTGGCATTCCAACAACACATAAATATTGTTTATATAATGTAATAGCTTGTTCATGTGCAAAATCTGGCATTGGTGACATCTCTTTATAACATTCCCTTATTTTATCTCGTAACATTTCATTTCCTGTAGCTATTAAAAATTCTTCAAAATTCATAGGATACATATATTCCATTCTTATTTTACCTACTGGAAATGACCCTTTAAATCTATTTATTTTCACTCCTAGTAAACTTCCTGCACATATTATTTTATATGGCCTTTCAGATTCATTAAAGTATTTTAAGGATACTATAAAATTTTCACTAACTTGCACTTCATCGAAAAAAAATATTGTTTTTTCAATATCAATTTTTTTACCTAAGTATAATTCGATATCACTTATAATTCTTTCATCATCAATTGATTTTTCAAAAATATTTCTAACATCTATATTTTTTTCTAAATTGAAATACAAGTATTCTTCAAAATTCTCTTTGGCAAATTTTTCAACTGTATATGTTTTTCCAATTTGTCTTGTTCCAACAACCATTAAATTTTTTTTCATTCCTAATTTTTTCCAATCAAACAATCTTTTTTCGAATAATCTCTACATAAATTCACTTCTCCTTTGCAAGAGATTTTCATATTTTCTATAAATAGTCAATAATTTCTTGCCACTTTTTGCAGGCTTACTTTTAAGTAACTTGCCACTTTTTGCAAGTTTCATTTTGAACACTTTGCCATTTTTAATTATTTTATCCATTTATATTTTTTATTATTCGATTTATTTCGTCTATATAAATTACTAATTATTTTTAATTGCAAGAAATAAGAAAAAATTGAATTTTTTTCATTAACGAGAGTTCCTTTCGAAATCCTTTTTTTATAATTATATTAATAAGGATATTTTAATTTGAATATTGATGAAAGCTAATTTTTAGTTTTTTATAACAGTACTTCTTTTAATGTTAATTGCTTTAATGATGATAGTTCATTAAATAAAAACTATAACACAAAAAAATTACTGGTACAATAGTCCAAATTTTCAAAAATCATTTGGA
Organism: uncultured Bacilli bacterium; assembly: GCA_947631045.1. Taxonomy (GTDB): domain Bacteria; phylum Bacillota_I; class Bacilli_A; order RF39; family UBA660; genus SIG200. Next base: position 175 of record CANRJV010000066.1, on the reverse strand, counting down.
TAATTTTTAAGGTATCTTTTTTCATTTGTACAGTAATAGTACAGTAATAAATATATAAACAAAGAGTCTCTAAAGTGTTTTAAATAGTCACTTTAGAGACTCTTTCCCTTGGCTCCTCCAGTTGGACTCGAACCAACGACCCTGCGGTTAACAGCCGCATGCTCTACCAACTGAG
>CANRJV010000065.1 GCA_947631045.1 uncultured Bacilli bacterium | reverse complement strand
TTCAATATCTTTATTGCTAACTAAATAGCAATAACTTTGAACATCGTTCCGACCAACCCGACCACGAAGTTGGTGAAGAGTAGCAAGGCCAAATCTTTCAGCATTGTAAATAACCATCATGGTGGAATTAGGAACATCAATACCTACTTCAATAACCGTAGTCGAAATTAAAATTTTGATTTTTCCATTTTTAAAATCAGTCATTATTTTATCTTTTTCGTTTGATTTTAATTTACCATGCAAAACACCCATCGGAATCATATTTTTAAAGGCTAATTTTAATTTCTCTTCTAGTTCAAAAACACTTTTTAAATCTAATCCTTCATTAGTTTCTACTAAGGGAGAAACGACATATATTTGATGACCTAATTTTATTTCCTCTAACATTTTTAAAAGAACATCTTTTATTTCGGTTTCTTTTTTAACAACTGTAATAATTTCTTTTCTTCCCATGGGTTTAGTTTTAATGATTGATAAATCCAAATCACCATAAATAGTTAAAGCATAAGTTCTCGGAATCGGTGTTGCTGATAAATATAAAACATCTGGAACACAGCCCTTATCGCGTAAAGTATTTCTTTGACCAACTCCAAAACGATGTTGCTCATCAGTTACAACTAAACCTAGATTATGAAATTCGACATCGTCACTAATTAAAGCATGCGTGCCTATAATTAAGTTGATTTCGCCACTTTTAAGAAGAGAAAGAATTTCTTTTTTTTCTTTAACTTTCATAGAACCTGTAAGCATCGCTATTTTAACATTAAAATGTTCTAAAATATTTTTTAAACTTTTATAATGTTGCTCAGCTAAAATTTCCGTCGGAGCCATCAAAGCGCTTTGAAAGCCACTTAAAAAATTCACATAAATAGCGTAAGTAGCGACGATGGTTTTACCACTTCCAACATCTCCTAAAACTAGGCGATTCATCCTTGCTTCATTCGTTAAATCTTGATAAATATCCTCAATGGCTTTTAACTGATCATCCGTTAATAAAAAAGGTAATGACTTAATAAATTCTTCTTTGGAAGAAGATGGTACTTCTCTTTTAATTCCTAATGATTTATTATTTAATTTCTTCAAATAATTTATTTTAAACATAAAATTAAATAATTCTTCATATTTTAATCTTTTAGATGATACTTTAATATCTTCATTAGTTAATGGTTTATGAATTTTTTCTAAAGCCTCTTTTTTCGAAATAAATTTATACTTATCTAAATAAATACTTGGAATATAGTCATAATAACTATTAGTTTTTAAGGCTTCATCAATCATTTTAGATACCGTAATATTATTTAATCCTTCAACTAAATGATATACTGGTTCTATTTTATTTCCTTCATAGTTAAATTTTATGGAACTAGCAATAAAGGTATTTTTTAACCGATTATATTTACCAATTAAAATAACGCTATTGCCAACTTTTAAGCTTTTAGATAAAAAAGCCCGATTAAAAATTATGACATTAAAAACAACCCCATTAGCCATTCCGGCAAAGCTAAGACGATTAAAATTCTTTTTTATATATTGAACTCTTGGAGAATCAATTATATTCACTCGCACTGAACAAACTTCATTATCTTCTACTTTTCTAATATCAACTAAGTTAATAAAATTATATTTATAAGGATAATTCTCTAATAAATCCTCCACTGTAAATATATTTAAATTATTTAATTTCTTTTCTAATTGAGGCCCTATTCCTTTGACTAATTTTAATTCCATAATACTTCACCATAATTAAAATAACTATAACATACATTTAATTTTTATTCAAATTTTTGCATTTTACACCCAAAACAGGGCATAATAGTTACCGGACAAAATTATCAAAAATTGTGACAATATGGTTGGTGATATAATTGGCGACATTTAAAAGAAATTTTGATTTTGATGAAGATATTTGGTATAAAATATCTCGGAATATTAAAAAATTTAGAGCGGAAGCGAAAATTACCCAAGAGCAATTATCTGTTGATGTTGGAAAATCTTATGATTTTATTAGAAGACTAGAATTTAGAAAAGGAAAGACTCATTGCTCTTTTGATACTCTTTATAAAATATCAGTTGTTTTAAATCATAAAATTGACGACTTTTTAGAACTAAAAGACGAGAACTAATTTAATTCTCGTCTTATTTGTTTTTCATATGTTTTGCTGGTTTAGCAACAAATTTAACTTTGACCCCTTTTACGGTTCCAAATTGTTTTTTTACACCCTTAGGTAAATTTTTCTTTATTACTTTCATACATTTTCACCTCTTACGTGTTAGATTATAACACAATTTTGCAAAATAAGATATTTAATTAGTATAATTCTTGACATATTCCGGGATCAGGACGATAAAAACAATGACTTTTATACTTTCCTGCTAAAGGTTGATTATACCAAGTTGACTGACAGCTATTATTTCCTGGAGCATAAAACCATAAAGAATGCGTAGCAGGATAATAATATTCTCCTCTTAAAACTCGTTCGGCTAAATTTTTTTCTAAAGTTGTTGGACTAGCTTGAAATAAAGAATTATTAATACCCGAAAATTGATTTTTTTGATATATAGCATCTGTTAGAGAATCAATGCCTTTAAAAGTATAACAATTAGCTACAACTCTATTAACTACGACATTACCCACCATAAGCATTCCTAAGTCTCCTTCAGCTAAAGCTTCCGCTCGCATAATTCTTGCTAATAAATCCAACTCTTTTGTCGTATAATTAATTAACATCCAATCACCTATTTTATTTTATGATAATACCTAAAATAATTGATTTTTATAGTATTTTCTTATTATTTATGTTATAATCTTTTTGTGCCAAAGATAGGGGATTAGTTAAATGGTATAATAGGAGTCTCCAAAACTTTAGTTGGGAGTTCGATTCTCTCATCCCCTGCCATATGTAGATAAACTCCAATTTTGAAGTTTTTAATAAATTAAGGTGGTTGTGGATGGACAAAAATTATTTATTTAATGATATGAAAAATATTGATTCAAGAACAGATTATGGAAAAGGTATGGTACCTGATGTTGATTCAAGAACAGATTATGGAAAAGGTGTAGAACCTGATATTATGATAATTTACAAAGATCCTGAATTATTTCAAAAGCCTTTATCTCAATATGACTTTGATAGAATAGTTGCTTCTCCAAATTATCGTTGTTTAATTGATATATTAGAAGATCAATTAAACAGGCAACAATCGAATGGTATCAAAAGATAGAATAGCGCGTTAATAATAAAAAAGGTATATTTTTATTAAAAAGGAAAGTAAAATAGCAACATATGACACAAGATCAATTAGATATCTTTACTTATTCTTGTTTATCTTTTGCTAATACAGCCCATTTTGATGAAGACAGATATATAGTAAATTATATAGAAGAAAAAAGTTTAGATAAAAGCTCTTTTTCTGAAGTATAACATAGCGACTAATCAGCATTTTGGCGTTTGTTTTACTATGACTTGCTGAACATATTATTTATTATATACAATGGGAATAAATTCTGGGTATTATGTATTAGAAACATGGGAAAAAGAGACAGGATTTCCTAACTACGTTTTATTATACAAAATTGGTGATGAATATTATATATGTGATTTAGCTGCTCAAATTCAAAAAATAGAAGAAGCACATAAAACATTATTTTTAATAAGTAAATATCCAGAAGATTATTATAAAAAAATTTTGGATGATGCTATAAAAGAACTAACTAATCCAGACCTTATTTGTCAAACAATTGAAAATTATTTCAAAAAATACAATGGTGGTTTGGCATTTGATGCTTCAGGAATTGATGATGAAAAATTGTTTACAGAAATTTCCCAAATTCCTTTAAAAGATTTTTTAAAAAATAAAAAAATAATCTAAATAGATAATATAGGCATGTTAAATATCAATTTAATTAAAAAGTATTTCATAAAAATTTAGTTTCAAAAGTAAATTAAGGCATAAGATATATGGATACAATTTAGTTTCCCTCCAGTAATGGAGTTTTTTATATAAGGCAATCGCATAAAAAGTTGACGTAAAGAAAAGAACTATAAAGAAGGGATGACATTGAATATAAGGTTTTCAA
>CANRJV010000064.1 GCA_947631045.1 uncultured Bacilli bacterium | reverse complement strand
CTTTCTCCTTCTTCCAGAAAATATTTTCTTTATTTTTTATATTTTTATCTTCCTCCCTCCCCCCCCGCGGGGCCCCCTATTTTTCCCTCTCCCCCCACCAAAAAAAGAAGACCTCCCTCTTCCTTCTTTTTTATTCTCTTTATTCTTCTAATGATTTCATATAAGAAAATATTTTAATTTATCATTAAAAAAGAAATGGGTTTCCCATCCCTTATATGTTCTTCAATTTCGTTATTCTGCTTCTTTAGTAATTACTTTACATCCTTCTTGAGCTAATTTAGATGTTAAGGTAATTTGGATACTTTGACCAGCTAAACTACTCTGATTAGCGTCACTTTTATTAATAAGTTTCATACTTGCTTGAACAGATGTACCATCACTATTCGTGTTATCAGCTTGGACTATCACGACAGTGTGCAATGTTTTGGTTTCACTAGCAAGTTTAAATAAATCACTTACATCGTAACAGCCATTTTCTCCGCTACAAGCTCCGGTACCTTCATGGCTTCCAGTCGTTTCCATTAAATACTCCTTAGTATTGCTTTTCCAATCATCTATCAAACCATCTGTTTTATTTTGGCTATCACTCTCATCAGATCCATTAACCGGTTCAGAAACCATTACATCGCCATTTTTGGAATATAAATATAGTATTAAGTCTCCTTGTTGTAATGCATCAACTTTATCCTTAGCAGTAAGTGTTATAGAAACAGGACACTCATAAGTTAAGGCATTATTCTCATCACCTGTTTTACTCGCCTTAATGTTAAATAAATCATATTTAACTTCAGTTTTACTCCAGTAATAAAGATTTCCATCTCCAGCGTCCTTTCCACTAGATGCGTTGGCAATACTACCACCATCACCAGTATTCATGGCCCATCTAGCTCCAGGATCATTTAAAGCCATATCAGCAGCTGCCACAGCTATTCCAAAATTCTCTTTTCCGCCCGTCATCGTGATCGTTGGTAAATCTTGTGATTGGGCTTTTATCACCGTTGATGATGTATTATTATCTACCGTTAAGCTGAAGTATGCGAATGTTGCTCCCACTACCGCTACTAATAATGTTGCTACTGCTATTACCGTCAGCAACATCGTATTCTTCTTTTCCATCTCCCTTCCCTCCTTTCTCCTTCTTCCAGAAAATATTTTTATATTTTTTATTTTTTATCTTCCTCCCTCCCCCCGCGGGGCCCCCTATTTATCCCTCTCCCACACAAAAAAAAGAAGAGCTTCCTCCCTCTTCCTTTTTTTTATTTTTTTTTATTCTTTAGTTTTTAACATAATTAAAGTGCTATTTTTCTAATAACCACTCTACTACACTCTTCTTTATTATCCCATCATAGTCAGATTCTAAATCCATATCTAATGTTATTAAATATTTAGGATAATGATCACCTGTTTTTCGTAATGCTTTAAGTTCTCTTTCTAATACTTTATCATCTCTAACTGATAAAGCTACTTGAATATATTTTAAACCATCTCTATTTTCGGCTACAAAGTCTACTTCTAAATCATCAACTTTGCCAACATAAACCTTGTATCCTCTTCTTAATAATTCTAAATAAACAATATTTTCTAAAATATGTCCCATATCACTATCAGCTTTTTTACCTAATAAATAACTTCTTAATCCAGTATCTACTATATAATATTTATAATCTCTTGCTAATAATTTCTTACCTTTTACATCAAATCTTTCAGCTTTATATATTAAGAAACTTTCTAGAAATGCAGTTATATAATTTTCTACTGTATGATTACTCGTAGCTATTCCTTTACTTGTTAAAGTATCACTTATTTTTTTTGTTGATATTGGACTTCCTATACTATCAAAAATAAATTTTAAAACACTTTCTAATAGCATTTTGTCTGTAATATTATTTCTAGTAATAATATCTTTATAAACTACTGTTGTAAATATACCTTCTAAATATTTATCTAAATCATTTGGATTATCTTTAAGTATCGATATGCTTCCAGGCAATCCTCCATTTTTCATATAATCTAAAAAATATTCATAACGGCTTTTACCTGAATTATCATTTAAAGCATTGAAATATTCTTTAAATGATAAAGGTAACATTTTTATTTCAATATATCTTCCAGATAATAAGGTAGCTAATTCACCTGATAATAAATAAGCATTAGATCCCGTTATATATAAATCAACATTCTTTTTTATATATAAACTATCCACAGCTTTTTGAAAACTAGGCACATTTTGAACTTCATCTAAAAAAACATAATAATTATTTTTAGAATCTATTTTTTTATTTACATAATCATATAATTCTTTATAATCTTTAAAATTATAATCAGCATCTTCTAAATTGATATTAATTATTTGACTATCTTTTATTCCTATTTTTTTTAAATAATTAATATATAATGTAAACAAAGTTGACTTACCGCATCTTCTTATTCCTGTTATAACTTTTATTAAATCTTTATCTTTCCATCTTTTTAATTCGCTAAGATATTCTTCCCTTTCTATCATTTACACATCACCTTTCAATATAATTATATTAAAACTTTTATGATAAGTCAAGTTTTGGAAAATTATTTCCAAAACTATATATTTTTTATATCTTTTGGAAGCAAAAAAAAGAAGCATTTTGCTTCTAATATATGAGTTATTAAAATTATTCAGCCTTAGCAAATGTACATTCACCATCAGGTGTCACATTAACAGTCACAGTCAAAGTGCTATTAGCTATTTTGCTTTGATCTACATTTTTATTTGTTAAAGATAAAGTAGCACTTAATATATCTTGTGTATCATCTGGTCCATTTAAAGTTATTCTTCCTTTATAAACTTGAGATTTAGCTTTTTGTAACTCCTCTGGAGTTTTCTTTAAAGTACTTAGGTCAAGTTGTCGTGGGCTTTTTTGAGGCCCGCCAGGTTGACCTTCTCCATTTACAGCATCTCCTGTAAGTTCTAATAAAGTCCACCCTTCTTGTAAATTATCTAACATATCTCCTGAAACAGTTACTTCAACTTGAACCGGACATACATAATTTGAGCCATCGGTTCCACCCGAATATGTCATTTGAGCAATTTTTATTGGAGTAGGATCTTCATGACTAGCTCCATTATCTAAATCACCAGCAACTGCATAGTATGTTTTTTCAGGTAGTCCTTGAACCATATCGGCAGCTGTTAATGATAAAGTTAAATTTTCTTGTAAACTTGTTAAAGTTGCTGTGCCTACTTCATCAGCCTTAACAGTTGCTTGAGTCGTACTTGCATCTCCAGTCACTGCCAAACTGAAATAAGCAAATGTTGCTCCAACTACAGCTACTAATAATGTTGCTACTGCAATAATCGTAAGTAAAATAGTATTCTTTTTATCCATATTTTCACCTCTTATTCTAATTTTTTAAAATATAAATACAGATTTTCGATGAGCAAACTCCAAGCTCATCGAAAATCTTTAAAAATTCTTCTATTTATTATTCACCAGTTTGTAATGTACAAGTTCCTCCCGTTACTTTTATAGTAACCGTTAAAGTTTGTCCCGCAACAGCACTTTGATTAGCATCAACATTTGTAAATGATAATACAGCACTTAAAATATCAGAAGTTCCAGTACCACTCGTATCAGCAGTCAACGTTGCCGTCCCTGTATAACTTCCTTTTTGACCATTTTTTAAAGTCGCTATATCAATGTCTCCAGCCTCTGACACACTACCATCAACTCCGGTTCCAGTTAAAGATAGCTTCGCCCATCCAGATTGCAATGCATCTAACATACCTCCAGTTGCCGTCACTTCCACGTTAGCTTCACACTTATATGTAGAACCGTCCTGAGCATCTTTTAAATCAGCTTTAGCAATTGTAATCGCGCTTGAACTATCCTTTCCTTCACCATTTGTTGATGCATAATAAATATGATTTATATTTTCTTTTGACATATCTTCAGGAGTTAATGTCAAAGTCAAACTTGAATTTACTGAAGAAATTGTAGCTGTTCCAATTTTCGGCGTACTTATTGTTCCAGTTGTACTCGATTCGTTCGTTGCTGTTAAGCTGAAGTATGCGAATGTTGCTCCCACTACCGCTACTAATAATGTTGCTACTGCTATTACCGTCAGCAAC
>CANRJV010000063.1 GCA_947631045.1 uncultured Bacilli bacterium | reverse complement strand
AAAAGAAAATATATAGAAAAATATAGATAAATAAAAGAAAAAACCGGTAGTTTGTATATAAACTATGCACACTACCAAACAAGAAAGAAGGAAATATTTATGGAACTAGGACAAAGAATTCAAAAGTTAAGAAAAAGCAAAAAATTATCGCAAGAAGAATTAGGAGAATTAGTGGGAGTTACAAGACAAACTATTTCTAATTGGGAAATGGGCGAATCTGCTCCCGATATAAAAGAAGCCCAAGAACTTTCTCAAATATTTGAAGTTAGTTTAGATGATTTAGTAGGTAATAATTTAGAAAATGCTATTTTAAAGAAAGTAGCAAAGACTAAAGCGTTAACTGAATTATCTTTAGGCATTTCTTTTATTCATTTTTTCTTATTTTTAGGAGTTATTATAATATTTTTAATTGTTATATTTAATTATTATAAAGTTGATCCTGTAGGTAAATCAGTAGAAATGAACTGTAAAATAAATAATACTAATTACAATTATAAATTAGAGTTAGATGTTAAAACTGATAAAATAATTTCTTTTGTAACTAATGATAAAGATATGGAAAAAAGTTTAACTTATAATTCTAATGAATCACCTGCCGATGTTTTAAAAAGAGTTAAAGAAATAGCCGTTAAAAAAGGTGGCAGTTGTAATTAATAAATTTAATATTATTGAAATTAAGAACGATAATTGCTATACTTTATTATAAGTGAGTTAGATGAAGAAATTAAGATTTTATGATTTGTTTTATATATTTTTAATTGCTAGTGTTTTTGGCTGGATTTTAGAAGGAGTAGGCTCTATTGTGATAGACCATCTTTTTCTTAATCATTCCGCTTTAGTCCTTGGCCCCATAAATGCTATTTATGGTTTTGGGGCCATCTTTTTAACATTAATATTATATAAAAAACAAAAGGCCTCATGGGGTGAAATATTTTTAATATCTTTTATCAGTTGTTCTATATTAGAATACTTTATGAGTTGGGGAATGGAATTTGTTATTGGTTTTCCGGCTTGGAATTATTCTAAATTTTTCTTAAATATTAATGGCCGAATTTGTCTTCTTTATTCGATGCTATGGGGTTTTTTAGGTATTGTTTGGATTAAATATCTTTATCCTTTTGTCCAAAAATTAATTGCTAAAATGAATCCTAAAGTAGGGCAAGTCTTAATGTATGTTTTAATTGTTTTTCTAGCCTTTGATATAATTTTAACAACAGTTTCGGTTATGCGCGCTCATGCTTATGATAAAGGAATTCCTCCCCAAAATGCTTTTGAGAAATTTTTAGATCATACTTTTAATCGCGATTACTTAAAGAATATGTACGGAAATAATTGGGAGTAAAAATGAAAGTTTTAATATTAACATGTAATACAGGCGGCGGACATACTAGTTGTGCCCACTATATTGAAGCTGAATTAAAGAAAAATAAAATTGAATGTGAAGTGGTTAATTACCTAGAATTAATTGGTGAACATGCCGCTAAAATAGTGGAAAAATTATATTTAGATTCCACTAAAGGTAGTGGGAGTATTTTTAAAGGTGTTTATAAAATAGGCGAACTATATAATAAAAGTAATATTAAAAGTCCCGTTTATTTACTAAATAAAATTGCCAAAGAAAAAGTTCGTAATTTTATTAAAGATAATGGCTATACTTTAGTTATTTGTACGCATTTATTTCCCAGTATGACTATTACCGAAATTAAAAAAGAAGAAGATGTAAAATTAATAAATGTGGCCACTGATTATGAGTGTATTCCCTTTTGGAATGAAACTAATCCGGATACTTTTGTTATTCCCAGTGAAAAATTACTTCCTTCTTTTGTAGATAAAGGATTCGATAAATATGTTTTGCTTCCTTTGGGTATTCCTGTTTCGAGTAATTTTAAATCTAAAAAAAATAATCTTGATTTACCAAAAGAATATATTTTAATTACATCCGGAAGTATGGGTTTTGGTCATATGAAAGAATTAATAGAAAAAATTTTAGAGCAAATAAAAAACTATCCCGTGATTGTTATTTGTGGGAATAATCATAAATTAGAAGAAGAGTTATTAAAAATTAATAGTCCTAATTTAAAAGTAGTAGGATATACTAAAGATATGGCGGAATATATTGCCAAGAGTAAGATAGTAGTTACTAAACCGGGAGGACTTACTACTAGTGAAGTGGCAACCATTCATAAACCTCTTGTTCATATGATGCCAATACCAGGAGTAGAAAATTATAATGCCGAGTTTTTCGCAAGGAATAATATGAGTTTAAAAGCCGATACTATAGAAGAAGTTATTAAAAGTATTGATACTCTTTTAAATAATTCTAAGTTGCAAGAAAAAATGATAAAATCACAAAAAGAGGTTATTAACGAAAATTCGGCAGCTGATTTAGTCAAATATATTAAAGAAAAATATAAAGGGGCTGTAATGAAATGAAATAATTTCATTCAGCTCTTTTTTGTTTTGGAAAAGGAAAATTTTCTTCTTTTAGGTCTTGAGATATGTGCCAATAATTATTTTCTAGTTTTTTACCATTTAATGCAGAAAAATATTTTCTTATATTAACTCCTAAACACATAAGCATAATTTCACATGATACTTTTTCTAAACCACGTCTTCTTATTCTTGTATATTGCATGTTTTGTTTTATTTGTCCGAATGTCCCTTCTACTTGTATGCTTCTATTTACTCTAATTTCTATTCCCTTTGGGCTTTGTAAATTTTTCCTTGCTTCTTCTTTTAATAATTCATATTCAGGTATTAATTCATATAACCTATAATCATAGTTTTTATTTTTTAAATTTTTCTTACAAATATAAGAATAATTACAACTGTTACACCCAATGAATTTATAAAGCTTACTATTTTTATATCTTGGATGTCGTATTCCCGCAAAAGATATTTCTTCTCCAATACAAGCATTAAGGCACATTATTCCATCATCAAAAGTATAAAAAAGCTGGGGATTTTTTCCACTTACTTCACCATTCCAAGTAAAATGTTTTACATAATTTTTTATATTATGCTCTTTCATATATTTATAATTATCATACATTCCATAGCCAGAGTCAGCACATTCATTTATAGGGTATTTATTATAATACTTATAATATAAATTATTCATTGGTATAAAAGTATAAAAATCATCTCTATTTTGAAATACTCCATACATTGTTATTAATCCACTAGATACCATTACTTGTATATTATATCCCGCATGAAAATCATGGCTTGATTTAGAATAATAATCTTCTTTCAATACCATAGCTGTTGCATCTTTATCAGTTTTATAATATGAGTTTCTATTTTTTCCACATATTTCTTCTTTTTCTTCATATTCCAGTAATTTTAATAAATATTGATAAGCAAGTTTATAATTTTTTTGTACTTTGGTTGGACGTTTACCTTTTCCTTTGGGAATAGAATTAATATCTATATTTTCTCTTACAATATATCCTTTTATTAACGCATTAAGCTGATAAGATTTAATCAAATCTTTTTCATTAAATTCTACATTCATATTTAATAATAATTCTTTAATTTTAACATTTAATTTTTTGTGATAAGTTGTTGGTTTCCAAACAAATTTATATTTATTTGAATTAGCTTCTATTTTTGTACCATCGTTATATTGAGTAGTTATATCTACATTAAGTTCATCTATCATTGCTTTCGTAATACTAGTAAATATTTCATATTGATAAGGCACAATATATCTATTTATACAATCTTTTATTACGTTATGACTTGGTTGTTCTTGCTCCATTAAATATATTACTCTTATATCAAACATACATAAATTTTCTATTTCCCTTAAAGAACTTCTAAACTTTGAAAAACAATAACATATTGTAGCTACTAGATTAAATGGATTATAACCACTTCTTCCTTTTTCTTTTTGTTCTTTTTCAATTATTTTTCCAATTTTAGATTTATTTAAAAGATTAATAAATTTATCTATTTTTTCTAATTCCTCATTACAATCGTTTGAGGGGACTAGAAAAAGAAATCTTTTTATAGTAAAATATTCCATGTGATACATCTTCTTTCGTCAATTAGATTGTATCACATATTACGTTAGAAATTAAGTTTTCTAACGTTTTTGTTTATTT
>CANRJV010000062.1 GCA_947631045.1 uncultured Bacilli bacterium | reverse complement strand
AATACAGTTATTACTACATTATCATTGGATAAATAAATTTCTGTTTCTTTTGGTAAATTATATTTCTTCAAAAATCGTATTAATGCTTTCTTAGATCTCCCAGCAAAAGCATGCATTTCACCATAAGAATATTGATCAGTAAGTAGATTAAGTTTATCTTTATCAAACAAAAGAATCCAACCACGATAAATAGCAGTGATATAAATATCAGAATGTCCTTTTGGTTCCTTACTAAATACATATTTTTTACCTATTTCAGCATTATCAAATGTATCATATCCGCAGGTACCATTCAAAATAGAATCGATATAGTCTTTATCATAGACTTCATGCATTCTTTTTTGGACAAACTTAAAAGGACAATATTTAATAAGAAAATAATCAAGCATTTGACTTGAATTCATTACAGGAACAGAATGTCTACTCATATTTTCTTCTGAATATCCATCATAAACATAATCGTAAACATATATTTTTGTTCCATTCTTGCACTCATAAGTAGTATTCTTAGCCCAATCTATAAAGTCTTTATACACTTTATAATCGGAAAGATAAGTTTTATCTATTGCTGCCATAATTTTATTTATATATATAAGTAGAATCAATTTTGTTATTATTTGAATCAAACGTGTAAATTTTAACTATTTTACCGTTTTCATAATCACTACAATGTTTACTTATACATAATTCTGTTTCTGTAGCAAATAAACACCATAACCATATACAAATATAGAACATAGTTATTATAAAAAGATAATAACTAATGATATTCTCTGCTTCTTCCGTATCTTTATCTTTATAATAACAAATGTCAGATAAAATAATTATTGATAGGAAAATAATAGTAAAAACTATACAAAAGAATAGTGTCATAATTATATTAAATATTTAGCCTGCTCAATTAAATTCCTAAAATTATTTAAGAACTTATTAGCAAGATTTTCCGAATTAAACATCAGTACTCTATTTTCTCCAACATTTAACTTACAACCTCTTATTTTATTTCTATTAAATACAATAGCATATTTTATAGGCGCAGCTTCTGAATGTTCATTATAATAATCCCGAAGTCTTATTAATTGTATGAGTGCTAATATTGCTTTAGCTTCTTCTATAGTAGATAATGACTTTTCATCAGGATATTCTATACTAATAAGATGATTACAAGCACTAATATAATATTTATCAGAATCTATAGAATTTAATTCACAATATTCTTCATAGGTTTTAGGTAGATTTGTATTACCTGTTTCTATTGTTAATTTCTTTTTCATATATTATATTGTTTTCTGCTTAATTCTTTTCTAATTTCATGTTGTATTTCGTGATAGTATTTAACTAATTTAATAGAATGAATATTATTAGATTTATTTTTAATATATAATTTCCATCCATTTATCCATTCTTTTAATTCAATAATAACATCGAAATATACATTCCAAAAACACTCTTTACTTTTATCGTAGAAAATTGAATGTTTCTCTAATTTTGTTTCTGTTATTTCTATTGGTATTAAATCACTACGAGAAACAACTTTAGAGTCTTCTTTCGGTATATTTATTTCAATAGAACCATCATCAAAAATTCTACAAATATTAACTTCTTTTCCTTTATAAAATACTAAATCATTTGTTTCAAATTGTTGTACATCCATAATATACAGATTTAATTGTTATTATTTTATTTGTACCCCAGGAGAGACTTGAACTCTCATGTTCTAATGAACAACACAGTTTAAGTGTGTTTTGTCTACCAATTCCAACACTGGGGCATAAAGAATAATAGTCTATTCTCACGAACCAACTATTATATACCAACCGAAAAAATAACAAAAAGACAAATAAATATTTATTTATTAATAGTTTATTTTATCTTTTTTATAGGTAAGAGTGTATCTGATGCATAAGATATAACATCTAAACTACCACCTATATATAATCCTTCGATGTGTATACTGTTTTTTGGTATTATACTTCTTAAGATTGTGATTTTAATACTGTTTATATCACATAGATTACAACATTCTTTTTTAATCTTTTTTATAAAATATCCAGCATCTTTTAAGTACTTGAAGATATGTAATCCTTCTTCTATATAATAATTATATTGAGTACTTGGAGATTCTGTAATATTTATTTTACTTTTCATTATTGTATTTAAATTATATGGATAATTTCTGTATAAAGAATAATTTATATTATCTTCTTTCATACATACTTTATAGCAAATTATATCTTTCTTTACTATATAAAACTTTCTGTTTTTTGTATATAAGCACGTAATATCAAGATTTTTTCTCTTTATAGAAAGTGCTTATTTTTTCTCTAAGCTGTTTAAGAACAGCTTCCACTTCGTCTAATTGACGATTTAAATTTACCTTATTTTCTTCTCTGTAAAGAAGTAAACCTACATATTTTACTTTTAATAATAAGTTCTCATGTACTTGATTTGCTTCATTCCAAAGTTCTTCTGTTTTCATAATTGTATGTTTTATTATTATAGTTTAATAATTCAAATGAAAAAAAGATATTCTATCTTCACAGACCGAATATCTCATCACTAACCAACATTATTAACCAACAAAATGGATTATTAAGAAATTATTCTCTATTATCAAATTTCTTTAATATTTCATTACCTGATATTAAAGAGACTATTAAGCTTATCAGTATTGCTGATAATGTTATAAAGAATGCAATATCAGACTCAAATGAATCTAATATCGATATACTAAGACAGAATATTGTTGTCGATATAATAAATGCTACAAGTGCCATAGTTTTATGTTTTAATAATTATTATTTATATTCTTATAAAAGTAGGACAGTAGATTATTAGTCTACTGTCCTTGTTATTTATTAATTAAACACTTCAAAAGTATATGAGAGTCCATTCAAGGACTCTGAAATTCTTTTGAGATGTTCATTGAGTCTTTCTTTGGCATTTAATTGTTTCCATATCTTAGGAGACATCCAAGAGGGAACTTCATTAGAGATCATATATTTATATGATTCTAATGATATATTCACTACTTCTTTTGCTGTCCTATATTTTCGGACAGCATAATGAATAGTTTCCCATTTGTGTCCTTTAATAGGAATGGATACACTTTCATGTTTATAAGACTCTTTTGGGTTTTTGGAGCACTCCTGCTCGCTTAACATGGTTCTTCCTTGAAGAATCACATTAAGTCTTATTTTTATTTCAGACATATAAATAAATAAAAGGTGGTTGCTAATAGGATAATAGAGTATTTGAATTCTATTATTGTTTCATATATTCTTTTTATAAATGATTTCATAATTTGTAATCATAATTTGTAATATTTAATGAATAAATAGAGAAAGTATGTTGTTTTGTTTGAATTATCTTATTAAATGATAGAGAAAGAATGTATTAATTCTATTAATAGATGGACTATTGATAGGATTAATACAGTCTTAATCTTTTTTATTAGAGAGTTTAGTCAATCAGTTCTACATAAAAATATTATTAGAAAAATAGCTAATATTAAATACATATTTTTTATTTTATTATGTTAATATAAATAAAATATGTTAATATAAATAAAAAGTATAAGAGGATTCTTTCTTCTTATACTTAGAAGTTAATGATACAATAAGTATCAATAGCAGATATAAAGAATATCCAGAATAAATAATGTTTCATAGTGATTATATTTATTAGACCTAAATAAATTATTAATACTAACAAAAGAAATTAGTTAGTATTATTATAATTAAGCAAAAATAAAAAAAAGAAAGGAGCCGAAGCTCCCTTCTTATTAGAGAACAGCAACAGTAGTTGCCCCTTCACCTTTATTGCAAAGGCAATAAGTGCCATCCTCGAATTCTATAACCTGCAAAGGCAGGCTATAGTCAATGTGGTCAGATACTGGACCAACAGATGTAGATCCAATTGTCATAAAGAATTTGCCGGTTTTCTTACTTTCCTTGATTACAAGGTCTCTGTTACTAGCTCCTTTTAGAGTTTTAAATTCTGATACTGAATAAGTATCAACAATGTTGCTGGTGTTTTGTGTAGTAGCTGCCATGATCTTAAGGTTTTAAGCAGTTAGACATAAAGGTTAATTAAGAGTGGGGATATAACCCACTCCCTAAACGAAGGGCGGGGTTGAGGAGGGGG
>CANRJV010000061.1 GCA_947631045.1 uncultured Bacilli bacterium | reverse complement strand
CCAAGCGGTATATAATATACAGGAATTTCTACATCTCTATATCTCTCTTCTCCTTCCTTATATTGTACACCTGACTGTGCAGCTTTAAGTTCTATATCCTTAGCTGCTTTCAAGTCTATCCAATCGCCTTTGTCTATAATTTCAGGCATACAGCCTGCAGTTAAAACTTTTACTTTAATCTTTAATTTCATATTATTTATTATTTTCTGCAACTAATTTACACAATTCTATAAACTCTTCATTACTTAATGACCCTTTCATCATATTAATTCTTTTATCAACCCATTGAATATTACCAACTTCATATCCCATATTAGAATCTATTCTGTCTATAGATATATTTTGTTCTTGCATAGTCAATTTTAAATCAGGCTCTATTGATATACCAGATAAAGCACATTTATGATTTTGGGATTCATATAAAGAACTAAGATATTCTTTTGTTATACCAAAAGTTAGATTTGGTTTTCTTCCTCTATGAGTTCTAGTAGGAATACCATGTAGAGTTTGATTATATTTATATGATATAATAGCATTAATATCAGCATATCCATTTTCTGTTAAGTATGATTTATTACCACATTTTTTACATCTTGTGGAAGTCCCATTTTTTAAGGCTGCTGAATTTTTCCATGCTAATTCTCCACAACTACATTGTACTAACCAATATAAATTTCTATTGCTACTACCTACTTTTACTTCATCAGATACTACAGTCCATAATCCAAATTTAGCACCTATTGGAGCTTTTGATCTTAAAGATTCCCTCCTTTTAGCAGGTCTTGTTTGAATACCTTTTACAATGAAATATTGGTGAAGAGTATTCCATGATATACTATACTTCTTTTGTATTTCAGTAGTAGTACTACCATTTATATACTCTTCCTCAATTTTTAAGTCATCTAGTTTTTTAATAGTTTCTTCTGTTATCATATCTTTATATTTAAAGTTTTTATAAATACAAAGATAATAAAAAGAAAGTGAATGTACAAAGAGTTTAAATAAATTATTCATACATTATATACATCCTCATTCGCATCTACTGTAACTACAAGAACTACAATGTATGCAGCCTCCTTCATGTACTAATTCAGCTCCACATTCAGGACATTTTCCTTCTATTTCTTTAGGTATATATTTTGCAAGTATTCTACACATAGCACTACTAAAAGAGGATATATTATCATTAGCTTTCTTAGCAGTCTTAATAATGTATTTTATACTTACACCATGTCTAAGAAGCATAGAACTATATAAAGTGGCTGCTTTTTCTTCTATACTTATATTTGTATTTAAGATATTATCTATAATAAGATCTTTTGATTCTAATTTATATATACCTTTACCTTGTTTAGTGATAAAGCCATTCTCAGAAGTAAGATCTATATTATTAATAAGTCTAAACACAAATATCTCATAGGGTTTATCTTTATATAATCCTACACAGACAATAAAGTTCTCTCCTTTTATTTTTATTTTATAAATATGACAAGGAACTTTAATAGGTCTTTTAGGAGCTGATGTTATAGGAACATCTTCTGGTTTCTTCGATACAAGCACTCCCTCTCTGTAACATCCAGATCTATAAACAGTACAACCCTTTAATCCATATTTCCATGAATCTATATAAATATTATATATATCTTCTATAGTAGATTCTTTAGGTAAATTAATAGTAGAACTTATAGATGCATCTATATATTTTTGTAAAGTACCTTGCATCTTTATTCTATCTATTGATTTTATATCTTTTGATTCTACAAATACAGGATTATTCTGTATATCTTTTTCTTTACTAATAGATAAATAATCTTCTACTATTTTAGCATTTACTTCATAGTAAGTATCTTTTCCATTTAAAGATTGAGTTTTTCTCATATATTTAAATGCAAAGTTAGGTTCAACTCCAGTACTTGCTTGAAGCATGGTTGCTATAGAACCTGTAGGAGCACAAGTTAATAATTGACTGTTATATAATCCGAATTTTTTAATATCTTTTATTATGTTTTCTGGAAGATTAAGTGCTTTTATGAAAGATGAATTTGTAACAGCATCCTTATCACACATGGGATAACATCCATAGTATTTTGCAAGTTCTAAAGAACTTTCAACAGCTGTATTAGCAATAGTTTTATATACTTCATTTACTGTTTTTATAGCTTCATTAGAACCATAGACTATACCAAGTTTTATCAGCATATCTGCCATACCTAATGTACCTAATCCTATCTGTCTCCAATTATGTACAGAGTCTTGCTGTTCCTTTAAAGGATGAAGTTGTTCCCCTTCATTTAATACTTGATTTAAACCCATAATAGCTACTGCTGTAGCATATTCTAGAGCTGAATAATCAAAGATAGCATTCTTAGTAAAAGGATTTAAAACAAACTCACTTAAATTAAGACTTCCAAGCAGACAGCTACCTCCAGCAGGAAGGGGTTCTTCTGCGCATGGATTTACACCTGAGAACTCAAAGTTTTTATTTGTGTTAAGCATATTATATTGCCTAATATTATCCCAATATAGTAATCCAGGCTCAGCCCATTCCCAATTTCTTTTAGCAAGTAAATATAAAAGATCTTTAGCTTTAAAAGTCTTTTCTATTTTACCTGTAATATCACTATTATAAGTGGCTTTCCATTCTTTATCATTTATCACTGCATCCATAAAAGAGTCAGTAACTCTTATACTAAGATTTGCTTTTTCACAAATACCTTGTTTAGTCTTGAGATTAATAAAATCTTCTATATCAGGATGATTACAATCAAGACTAATCATAAGAGCACCTCTTCTTCCTTCTTGACAAATAAGACCTGTAACATGAGAATAAAAGTCCATAAAACTTACAGAGCCCGATGTAGTTCTTGCAGCATTATTTACTTTAGCTCCTTTAGGTCTAAGATTTGATAAATCAATACCACAACCTCCTCCAAAACTATAGGTTCTTGCAAGTTTTGCAGCACATTCAAATATAGATTCTATTGAATCTTTAGGTGGAGTGATAACATAGCAATTCGATAGTGTAGTCTTAATACCAAGTTTGCTTAAACCTCTATTAGCTAATATTCTTCCTCCAAATATAAATTTCTTGTTTTTTATTAGATTTCTAATACTAGCATTATTCCCACTTACTCTTGATAACCAATCATCAAAGCTTTCATTATTTACTCTATACTTTTTATTCCATATATCAAGAGCAAGTTTATCATTATTTAACCACTCTATTTCATTCATTATTTATAGTGTGTTTAACCATTTACTAAGATTATTTGTTCCTAACTCATAAATTTCTTTTGGTACTCTTGGCTTATTCTCAAGATAATAATTTAATTCCTCTCCTATTTCATATGGATCTCTAAACTCATACTGATGAAGTTTTCCTATATACAGACTTCCTGTAGTACTTGTAAAAGGACATTCCCATACCAGAGGAGTAAGACTCTTTCTATTAACAACTACAAATCTATAATCAGCCAATTTGAAGTTCTTAAAATAAGGATCTCTATCCATATTATCCCTTATTACACGCCAGTATAGCCTACTTTGTAGATCATATCTCCAATCAAAGAAAGACTTATAAAATTCCCATTCAGCATGAGAACTTGTTTTAAGATCCACAGGAATAATAAGTTTTTCTTCATGGTGTGTGATTAAGAGATCAGCCATTATTCTATAATTTATATTATTATGAGTCATCTTAAATTTAAGTTGATATAGTCTTTCTATATTAGGATCAAAAGGACTATCAGACTCAAAATAATATCTTGTAGATTCACTGTTTTTAAGAGCTTCTACAGTTAATTGTATATCTCTATACTCTGTAGTTGAGAGAATAGTTTTATTGTCTGAAATAAACATAAGATCATAGTATTCCTTACATTCTTCCTTTATAAGTTTTATTCTATAATTCTCATATTTATCTCCTGCATAGAAATTACACTCTTTTCCTGCTTCAGCAAGTATATTATCAGGTATTTGAGATAAACTTGTATATTCATCTTTGTACCTCTGAAAGAGTAATTTTACTATCTTTATAAGACTATCTGAAATATCAGGTACATCTGCTACTATAAACCTTGAATTAAATTCTTCTTCATCTCCTGTTATAATAGCATCTACAGCAGAACCAAAAGTTAATGAGGGTGTTTCTATTTTATCAAACAAGTGATTTAATTCTGTAAATCCGGTTCTCTCAAATCTTGCAAGAGTTGAATAACTTAAAGCAGGGTCTTGTCTATAAGTTTCTTCATC
>CANRJV010000060.1 GCA_947631045.1 uncultured Bacilli bacterium | reverse complement strand
TAACACTTCGTCGATGCCTACGCGTATAAGGGACTTTCACCCTCTAGCTAAATGTCATGCACGACACACTTTTAAAAGAGCATCCTTTAAAGGGGTGCCTTTTTATTTGAATAAATATTTATAAATAATATTTTTTTCTAATTCTTCAGGAATTTCAACGCGAATATAATTTCCAGAATGGCCTATACTTTTGCCATCTTTCACTTCTTCAATTAAAACATCTAAATACTTTCCTTTAAATGAATCATTATATTCTTTTTCTAAAATATCGGATAACTCTAATAATTTATGAGCTCGACTCGTTTTTTCTTTAGAGGGTACTTCCCTCATCAAACTAGCCTTTGTGCCATTTCTTTTAGAATAAGGAAATACATGAATTTTACTAAATTTAAGTTTTTGAGCATTTTCATAAGTATCCATAAAATCTTTATCTGTCTCTTCGGGAAATCCCACAATAATATCGGTAGAAATCGCAATATCTGGTCTAATAGTACGAATTTCAGCAATTTTTTTAAAATAATAAGCCAAATCATATTTTCGATTCATTAGCTTTAAAACATGATCACTACCCGCTTGCAAAGGAATATGCAAATGGTTACAAAATTTTGAGTTATGTTTAAGCATATCCATAAATTTTTCATTTAATTCGGTTATTTCTACCGAAGAAAGTCTTATTCTTTTAACCTTTGGTAACTTAGAAATAGCTTCAATTACATCAACTAAATCTTTACCGTTATCATTATAAGAACCTGTATGAATACCCGTCAAAACAATTTCTTGATGATTTAAAGATAATTTTTGGGCTTCTTCGATAACTTCTTCAAAATTTTTACTCCGACATTTGCCTCTCATAAAAGGAATAATACAATAAGAGCAAAAATTATCACAGCCATCCTGAATTTTGATAAAAGCTCTAGTATGATTAAAATCATTTATTTCCATATTTTCAAAAGTTAGATCCCGATTTTTATCAACAAAACTATATTTTTCTTTCTTTTTTAAATAATTATCTAAAAGTTCGGGTATTTTAGATTTATATCGATTACCTAATAGAATATCAATATCCATTTTTTCATAATCTGAAGCATTATTTTGGGTACTACATCCCGCAACGATTAAAACACAATGGGGATTTTCTCTTCTTACTCTTCTCACAAATTTCTTACATTTGCTATCGGCTGTATTAGTTACGGTGCAAGTATTAACTACTACAACATCAGCAACTTTAATTTCCGTCGTAAAAAGAAAGCCACTAGCTTCTAGTGACTGTTTTATATAGTTTGATTCATAAGCATTGACTTTACATCCAAAAGTCTCAATATAAACTAACATAAAACCACCCCTTAATTAAGTAATTTGTTAAGTTCCTTCAAAGCATTTAAGAACGCTTCCTCTTTTTCATAACTAATTACTCTTACTTCTTTTATTTCATCAACAATATTTTTATTAACTAAATCATTTAAATCTACTTTTTTAACTACTAAATCATCTAAGATCTCTTCTTTTTCATAATTAACAGCATATTTATTTTTATTTTGTAAAAGTTCATCATAACTAATAATGGCTTTTTCTTCCTGATCTTTTTCATATTCAGCAATTCCTAAAGGATGATGAGCTTCTTCTTGCAATTTCTTAGTTAAACTTTTTAAATCTAATAGTTCCCCTTCTTCGTCATTATATTCTTTCTGAACTTCTTCTTTCATTTCTTTTTCATCTTCTTTTAATTTTACGACATTTTCTTCTTTTTCTTTATCATCATCAGTTAAATCCTTAAAAAAATCATCTTCACTTAAAATGTCATTATTAATTTTGATAAAATAAACTAAAGTTACTAATAAAATTAACAATACAATTATGGCAACAAAAAAGACTATATCAACTAAATTCAAAGATTTAATAAAATAAATTATGTCATTAATTAGTTTCATTTTCTCACCACAAATATATTTTATCACTTACTAATAATAAAAATAAGTATCTGGCATTTGCTTTACACATAATTATGCAAATGTTGACACTTATTATAACACAATAATTTACATATAGCAAATTATTCTTTATTCTCCTTTTAATAAATAAGGATCTTCTAATGTACCACTTCCGGTTACTTCCGCATTTTTAATTAAATTAATGACAGGCCGAACCGTATGATAAGCACTACCCACAATATCACTTCTTACTTTCCCATTTTGGTCAACCATAAATAGATTCAAACTGGTATCATTACCCTTAGCCCCACTCATCGTAAACCAAGGATCAGTAAAATTAGCATTATATAAATAATAACTATTATTATTTTTATCAGTACTAGCACCCGCTAAAACAACCTCATCAACGGATAGTATACCTATCTTACTCGTAATTGAGTTACTTAAACAATTTAAAGTTGGAATTTTATTTGTCACAATTCGGGTATAATTTAAAAAAGTATAAGCATCATCATGACTAACATCATTACAGTATCGAGTATTAGCAATATATTTAGTATAATTACGAAGATTTTCTTCAAACCAACTATTTAAATATGAATAAATAGAAGATTCATTAAAGTTATCTTTTAATTCACTAGTATTATAATAATTAATTGTATTCTTTATTGTATCATTTAAAACTAACCTGGTAGTACCATCACCATTTATTCTAACAATTCGCCATAACAAATCATTTATTTTAACATAATTATTAGGAATATTACCCCTAAAATAATAGGAAACACCAATATCATCACTACTTTTTATTAATCCTTCATTCTCAACAGCTATATCTGTCCCAACCTTAGTTAAAGAATTTTCGCTAGCCGAATTATTTTTTAAAATAACATCAGCAAAAGTTTCCATTTTTCCTTTTTGAAGTCGAACATTTAAAAGTCCTTTTAAAACTTTATCATCTTTATTAGTAAGTTCTAAAGTATATACTTTTGTTTCCAAAGCATCAATACTTATAGAATCGGTAACAACTTCATCAACGGTTTTTAAATCTCCATTCATAACAACAGCATCGTTATATAATATTCGATATTCTCCCTCACCACGAACTTTTAAGAAAACGATATTATAATATTGAACTTCTTCACTACTATTAGAAATAGAAAATTTAATTTCTTTATTATTTTCACTATTAAAAGATTTACCATCAACATAATTGATAGATAATACCCCATTAACCTCTATATTATTTGATGGATCAATTACTTTATCATAAAATAAATATAAAATGCCTACAGAAGAAACTAAAACAATTAACATACCAATAAAAGTTAAACATGCCTTATATATTTTTTTCATTTTTAATTTTACTAATGTTACTGGCTTCATTAGGCATCATCCCTTATAGACATTATATTAAAAAGAAAAAAATATGTCAATTTATGGAAGGCAAAATATTATAATTTTAATAAATTATCAATCAGTTTGTTAAACAATTCTAATTTCTCCTTTTCATTTTTACATTCACCTTCTAAGCAAGAATTACCACTTTCATAATACATAATAATATATTTTTTTTCGGCATTTACAATATTAGTATATGTTAAAGATAAATTAGAAAAATCATAAATATATTGATTAGTTTCTATATCACTTGTTAAATCAACAATTATAAGTTTATTTTCTTCGATTAAATAGGTATAGTAAATGTTATCTATTTTATAACTATAATAGTTTAATTCATTACTCATTTTTAAAAGAATTTTATTTTTAAATTCTTCAGATTTATCTAATATAGTTTTCCCCTTCTTTTTAATATTTTTTGATAAATCATTTTTATAACCCAATTCTAATTTTAAATCAATATCTTCATAATCATTAGCATTATTACTATGATAAATCCTTAGATAATAAGAATTATTTTTATTTATATATTTATTATATAGATCATAATTATCGACCACTAAAGAATATTCATATGTACTACCAAGTAATTGATTATCTAGTTTACTATATAATTCTTTTTTATAATAATCAGTTGTTATCTTATCTAAAGATAATCCTAAAAATAAATCATTATTGGTTCTAATCATTACCCCATTTATTTTAATATCTTTATCACTACTATTTATTTTATAGATTAAAGGATATCTCATTTTATCAATAATTAATAAAATAAATAATATCGATAATATCACTAAAATAATTCCATTAATAATGATAATTTTTTTCTTCATAAAATTTCCCCCCTTAAAATTTGGTAGTGTGCATAGTTTATATACAAACTACCGGTTTTTTTCTTTTATTTATCTATATTTTTCTATATATTTTCTTTTACCCTCTTTTTTGAAAGTAATTTTTATATAGAAA
>CANRJV010000059.1 GCA_947631045.1 uncultured Bacilli bacterium | reverse complement strand
ATAATGATACAAAGTGGAATGCATCAGAATTATATAGTGGATTAAATAATGGTTACTTTATGAAAAATACAAAATATAATTATATGCAACAAACTCAATGGACAAATTTAATTGATCCATCCACATATTACATTGGCGATTCAATTGCAGATACTAACCCAACATTATTTCAAAATGAAAGACAAGAAAATTTTACTAATGCAAAGATAGGTTTAATGTATTTAAGCGATTATTTATATGCAAGCGACGCAAATACAAATAATTGGTTATTTATCCAAAATGGATTAAACGGAAAGAATGATAGCTTAGGAACCGGAGTAACTGCTCCAACAGCAGAACACGAATGGACAATGACCAGGTATGATTACGACGGCGATTTTTACCGTGCACGGATTGTGTATTATGACGGGACTGTGGACTACGACTATGTGGGCGCTTCGTCTGCGGTTCGTCCAGTCTTCTATCTGGCGTCAACTACACGGATATCGAATGGAAATGGAACAATTGGAGATCCGTATATGATTGCTCCTTAGTTCCGGACTGTTTTAAATAAATGAAGGAAATAAAAGAGAAAGATAACAGAGGAGTACGATCGATGAAGTACGATTTTGTTATTTTTTTAAGTAAAATCGAAAAAAAGACATGCAAAAAATTTTATTTCATATGTTGGCCGTATCGAAAAAAGGGTTCAGGCCACGTGCTTTAGCACGTAAACCCTTGGAGGGTTTAGAGGCAATTTATTGCCGTTAAAAAGAAAAAGTGCTATAATAGCAGACCAAAGAAGGTGGGTTTGGGATGCGAAAAAGTAGCCATGTACAATACGATATACAATATCACATAGTATGGACAACAAAATATAGGTATAAAGTATTGGTAAATAAAATAGCCTTAAGAGCAAGAGAAATAATAAGACAATGCTGTAATAGTATGGATGTAACAATAATAAAAGGATCAGTAGGGAAAGACCATATACATATATTAGTATCATGTCCACCAAATTTAAGCGTTTCTAAGTTGGTACAACAAATAAAAGGAAAGACATCAAGAGTATTGTTAAATGAATATAAAGATTTAAAGAGAAGATATTGGGGACAACATTTGTGGTCAAGTGGCTACTTTTGTCGAAGTGCAGGAACAGTAACTCAAGAAATAATAAAAGAATATATAGAAAATCAAGACGATGAATACGAAGAAACATTTAAAATAGTAAGTTAAGCGAGTTTACTCGCTAAATGTACTTTCAGTACCTGAAATAAGCCATGTACTTCCAGTGCGTGGTAGTTGACATCTAAGATGAAATATAGTATATTGTTATTGCATTTGAAAGAATGCAATAACAGGAAATGATAGCCGCTCTTGGAAGGTGCGGGATATAAATTATTTCAAACGAGAAATGTTAATCGCTCCCGGATGGTGCGAGTAATAAATTATTCCGGATGAATATTGGGAAAATCTATTAGATAATAGGTTTCTTTTTATTTATATCGAGAATTTATTTTTTTAATTAACAATATTTATAAAAATCAAAAAGTCCGTATATTTTTGTTGACAAAGAGATATTTAGATAATAAAATAAAATTAGAAAAGGGCTGGTCGTGGCGCGTGTAGGGTATTTTATACTCTGTGCTGCGGTCGGTCCTTTTTTACTTTCTCTTATATGCTTTTATTAATTTGTTTCTCTCTATTAGTATTATTTGCTTTACCCATTTTCTTTTGGGATCATCAAATAATTTGTTAATTTGATTTATAAATAAATTATTTATTGAATGCTTATTATTTATAATTAAAATAAAATTATTTGCTTGTTCTTTATTTAATTTTATCTTACTATCTATGTTTCTACTTCCATTACCTTTTATTTCTTTCAAATCCCATTTTTCATTGGTATCTTTTACCATGTAATCGGAAGTTTGGATATTTTCGGGTTCATTAATTCTTGGAAGCATATAAATATCTTTATTAAGTAATCTTGCTAAAAACAATCCTACTTCTTTTTCTTTAGGAGTATAATCTAAAACTACTTTTTTACCATCAACATAATATTTTTTACCATGATGTTCATAATATTTAGCATCAAATACTTTACTTTTATTTAATTTTAAATTCTTTTCATAAATATTTGTTATATCTTCGTAATTTTTCTCTTTAACTTTCATAATAGTGTCTTTTTGTCCTTTCACTATTATTATTCGTCACCCAAAGGCTTATTTCCTTTTTTTAAAAGAAAGTTTTTTATAAAAATTGCAACTTTTTTGCCAATTCTTATATAATTGGTAATATATTTGGTAATTTCTTATAACAATTAAAAAGATTAGTTAATCTGCAAGAAGAACAGCATGAATAACTAATCTGTTTTTACCATTATTTGAACAAGTTGATAAGGTAAGAATCTTATCAGAACTAGATACAGGAGTATTAAAGTTATAGATACTACGATTGATAATTAAATTAAGAAATTCTTGAAATTTATCTTCTGTACTAAAATTAGCAATTAAGTAATCATTAGTATTCGGAACAACATAAATAGAAAATATTTTCCATTTTAATTTTTGATAAATTGTATCAAATTCAATAATTTGGTTTTCTTCTTTTTTATACCAACTAGAATATTTGGTTTTATATAGAGTTCCAAACATAACACCACTGTAATACATGTTATGACCAAATATAATAGTGTTTTGACTTAAGCTTTTAGCGTCAGCCCGATAATCCATAAATATCCAGCCACTATTATCTTTTTCTTTTTTAAAGTTTTTCTTTAAATAGAAGTCATTATCTTCTGCTTGAACTACAGGATAATCAACATTCGTATTATTAACTTTTAGCCAGCCCACTGTATCTTCATTTATTTCTAATAAACTGGCCACATCATTATTGTATTTTACCTCTTCACTTGGAGTTTCAGGTTCTTCATTTGGTTGAACAATACTAACATTAGGCTCTATTGGGGTTTGTTGTTCAATTTCTTCATTTTGCTCTTCTTTTTCTTCATTTTTAGCAATTACTTCTTGAATATCTTTTTTGATATCATCAACTTTTTGCATGGATGCATAGTTTGAATAGAATACATAAAAAACAATAGATGAGATTAAGAAAAGAGAAATAAATATACAGGTTTTAATCGTATTAATATGGATTTGATTCATTAAATTATCTTCTAAATATTCTTTACTATAATCTATTTTAAATAAAATCCCATTAGTTCGGGCATTTTTTTTGTTTATTTTTTTTAGATATTCAATTAATTCTAAATCATGAATATTATCCGAAATATGAATTTTAATATTTTTGAGTTTTAAAGAATAGAGAATATCTAAAATATTTTCAATATCATTTTTATTTAATTTATCAATATAGATATTTTTCAAATACTTATTAATGTTAATAAAACCAATAAAATCTTCTTCATCTTCTTTAGATAAAGGAAGTTTTAAATAAATGGTTGTTTTATAATATATTGAAGAAAAGTTTTCTATGTTATTATCTTTCATAAAATTACTAACAAATAACATTTCGGAACGACTTTCCACAGTAATTTTTTCTTTATCTAACATTTCTAAAAGAAAAGTTGGTAAACTATAAATAGAAATAAAATTGATAGTGTTTGTTTTAATTATTGCATTACATATTTTATAAGTAAGATTTGATTCTTCTAAAAGGTGTAAAATATGTAGATGGGGAATATTTTTAGCAACTTTTAAAATCATCGGAGCAATTTTGAATTCTTTAATAACTAAAGTATCAATGCCATAATCGTTAACTAATTCTTTAATGAAATTATTAACAATTCTTTCATTTTGAATAATATACTCATCACTGAAAACTAATTCATTTTGACTAATGACATTAGTATTGATTAAAGTTTTTTGTTCTTGTTTTAAACGTTTTTTCTCTTGAACAATGAGTTTATTAGATTTTATTTGAAAAAGAACTTTTATCATTATCAATTACTCCTTATTATTATAATAACACAATTTGACACAATTTAATAAAAAAATTTGGAAAAAATGTAGATTTTTGCATTTTTATGATATAATGTTGACATAATAAAGAGTAGGAGAGGATAAAGTTGAAAAAATATTTAGGTTTATTATTAATGGCTTTGGTTGTATTAATACCATTAAATGTAAAGGCGGCTGGACTAGCAATACGTGATCCGCAATCAAATGGTGATTGTAAAAGTACCGGAGATGGAGTTATAACTTGTACACTTGTATATCAAATTAATGAAGGGAATGTTGATGAAGCTACAGTTACTTTAACTGAAAAAGGTGGCGCTAAAATTCAAAGCGTAACATCTGCAGCTGGTTCTGATTGGACAGTTTCTGATCATACTTCATCTAATGGTGTTTGGACTGTAAAACTAAATTCAATTGGTGTAACTGGTTCTGGTAATTTATTTACGTTCACTTATGTACCATCTGGTAGTGATGATTGTGGTGTTGAAGTTGCTACGGAAGGCAAAGTTGTTCCTGTTACTCCAGATACTCCAACTGATAATAAACAAACTGGTACTACTTTACCATATATAGCTTTAGGTGGAATTGTAGTTCTTGCCACAGCGGCATATTTAGCAACAAGAAATAAATCAAAAATGTACAAAATCTAATTAAATTAGTTAGAAAATAGTCTTTCTCTTTGAAAGATTATTTTTTTATATAAATAGGAAAGTCCTGCAAAAAGAGGAATACATATTGACATTCGTTTGTTCGTATAGTATAATTGTATCATCTAGGAGGTAATGGTTGTGT
>CANRJV010000058.1 GCA_947631045.1 uncultured Bacilli bacterium | reverse complement strand
CCTTCTGAAACCGGCTGAACAGGCTCGCGTCCGTTCTCCTGGTGTTGGCCGAGACCTGGCTGAACGCCGCTGGCATAGATCAGAATGATCTGAGGGAGTATATCGCGGACTCCTGCCCCATCATTCTGGCAAAAGGTCCGCGCTCCAGCCATGCGAAGGTGGCCGGAAAATTATGTAAGAAAAGTTACAATTTTTCCAGGAAAGAGTGGTATTACGGAATAAAACTCCATGCCATTGTTGCGCGCAGGTCCGGCCGTTTGCCACTTCCTCTCTCACTGATGGCTTCCGGCGCGGCCCATCATGATCTGCCCGCAACCAAGCAGATCCCGGAAGAACATATCTCTCTCCGGCAGGGGCACCTGTACGCGGACAAAGCCTACATCGACTCTGCCTGGAAAACTGCGCTCAAAAATGACCACGCAATAGAACTTCTGACTCCCCGGAAAAGAAGCAAGGAGGATACTACGGTTATCTGCGACGCTTTCTCCGCCTTTATCAGCTCTGTCCGTCAGGCAATCGAATGCTTTTTTCAACTGGCTTCATCGTTTGACCAACATCCAGTCCGCGTCTCTGGTCCGTTCTTTTTCCGGCTTGCTTCTCCATCTTTTTGGCCGTATCGCTGCGGCCTTTGGTTCGCTTGTTTTCTACTCTTGATTCGCATTCTTACTCCAATCTGCGAATTCTCTCGGTGTTGCTGAACAGCAGCGGAGATAATCAATGCAGAGGGACAGATTTGCGATAGAAGCCATCAAGAAAAAATCAACCCGCCCAGAGCCGTGTGGCACTGGGCGGGTCGGCTTTATGTATCAGGACTGTTGTCCGTTCGGTTGTACCTTCGCCCCTCTGAAGATATCCTCCGCCATCGCCTTGCTGATGGCGCTCTTCAGCAATTGCCTAAACGCCGCGTCCCTGATTACCGCAATCGCATCTGTGCAACACAGTCATGAACCATCCGCCGCCCTCGCGGTATTCACTCCCCAGTCTCCCCGAGCCAGTCCAGAAACTCTCTCTCCGAGATATCTCCCGTCTCACAGGCGTCCTTCTTCCTCCGTGCCTCCTCGCCCCAGGCGTAAAACGCCGTGGGCTCGATCTTCCCGGCCTTGATCCACGCGAAGCGTCTCTTGTACTCCCGGCGGTAGGCGCGGAAGATGTCATCCTCCCCGCGCTTTTTTGTCCACACCGCAATCGCCCCCACCTCACGGCAGGTCCGGCCCTTCCCGTCACAGACCCGGTCGCAGTACTCCACGCCCCCGTGGCCGGTCACAGCAAAATACCGGCCGCAATTCTTGCACACCCGCATCCGGACCTCCCGCTTGACGCACTCCCGGACGTGGTAGTCGATGATGTCATACACCGACTCTGGCACCAGCACCTCCGCGAAGGCTCCGGAGGGCAGCAGCTCGAATCCCAACGGGTAGGCCCGGAACCGAAACGCCCGCTCCCCGTCCCGCAGATAGTAGTCCGCCATCTTCCGCATGGCGGGCTTCTGCTCACGGTCCATGTCGAGGACATTGGAGAATAGTTCCCTGATCTGTTCCTGCATCCGCTTCAGCTCCTCCGCCATTCGCAAAAGGCTGTTGCGTTGTAAAAGGTTCTCGCTGTAGTTCCCCAACGCCTGCGCCTGAGCTACTCGCCACGTCCAGTCCAGCCGGAGATGCGTAAAGTAGATGTGAGACGCCCCCAGCTTATCAAGCTCAACGATAGCCTCCCGCGCAAACTTCTCATCGTGGGTCAATGTCAGCGACCAGAGATTGTCGGAGATCTTCTTAAACGCCGGCGCGAGGGCCTCCATATCTAAATCCAAAAAGCTGAGCAGACTACCGGGGAACGGCACCTGTTTCTCCTGGTACTCCTGCGAGTCCAAATTTTTTATCGCCATACCATAGAACTCGTTTCCATCGGCAATGTAAGTCTTGAAATCATAGCTGAGCATGGACGACACCTCCAAGAGAATAGACTAACAAAGAAAAAAATACAGTAAGTCTTGACAAGCTGTTGCGCTCATGTTATACTCACCACATAAGGACTAATGGACCGAGTAATCTATCTCAGTCTATACCTCGGGCAGAATAATGTCAAGCACTTTTTGAAACATACGCTGTGAAGACGGCTGGCTCAAGTCGATACATACCCTGCGTTTTTGGTTAAGCGATTGTGGGCCGCACGCTCATGCCTGAAACAATCCGTGGGGGAAGATTCAGAAAGGAGGGTACACACATGATTCTCGGAGATCACTTCTATCAAATGAGCAACGGTTCTACGAGGACTACATCGACCACCACGTCATTCCGAGAATAGGCAACATCAAGCTGTCCAAACTTACCGGCAGGGACATACAGAAGATGTATAACGATGTTAAGGCCAACGGGCGCATCAGGCAATCCAAGGACGGCAACACCGGTATGAGCGCCAGCTATGTGCGTGGGTTGCACATGATGATGCACAGCTGCCTCGAAAGAGCCGTCAAAGAGCGCCTGATCCTACGAAATCCCACCGAGGACTGCATCGTTCCGAAACTTGAGAAGAAGGCGATGCACATTCTGAGGCCGGAGGACATAAGCTCCTACCTCAAAGAAGCCGAGCGCCGTGGCGTCCTCGCCATGTTCTTCCTTGAACTCACCACCGGCCTCCGCAAGGGAGAGCTGGTCGCCCTCCTCTGGTCTGACCTCGATGAGAAGGCCATGACGCTGAACGTCAGCAAGCAGGCCGTGGGTGTCAAGGGCGGTGGGGTGAAAGTGTCTCGCCCAAAAACAGAGACCTCTATCCGCAAAATATCCTTATCCCAGGAAACCATCAATGTTCTCAAGGCCGAGCATGAAAAGCACCCGGACATCGAGTACATGTTCCCCTCTCCAATAACGCTGGGGATGTACTACCCCGATTCCGTCACTGCAATTCACAACAAAATCCTCAAGTCAGCTGGTCTCCCACACATTCGCCTGCATGACTTGAGACATACCTTCGCGACCCTGGCGCTTCAAAATGGCGTAGACGTAAAGACGGTATCCAGTATCCTCGGCCACTTCGACGCGGGCTTCACCCTCCGCACGTATACCCACGTCACCACCAAGATGCAGGAGGAAGCGGCTGCCACGATGGGCAAGCTGATTGGAGCAAATATATGAGCAAAATCTACCCGGCCATGTGCCGTCCTGTACTTTCCGCTCCGAATTCCCGTTGCTGAATAATTTGCGAAATGGCAGTAGAAAAAATAGGAACTGTATGATATAATTCTATCAGAAACCTTTACCGTGTGACTCGGAATGGACATTTGGAGGGAATACGCGAATGAAACCCAAATACCATATGACGATTGACCAAAATATCTTTGTTGCCAAGCGAAACATTGTAGACTACATTTGGAAAAGTGCGCATCTGGAGGGGTTGGCGGTAACCTACCCGGATACGGAGGCAATATTCAATGGGCTGAGTGTTGCGGGTGTTCCCGTCAAGGATATTGTAGCGGTCAATAATTTAAAACACGCATGGCAGTTCGTTTTGGATAGTCTGGAATACCCTGTAGATTATCCGTTTATCTGTCAGATCAATCGGTTGGTGGGCGGTGATAACCTGGTTTACCGAGCGGGCTTCCTTCGCAATGTGCCGGTGAGCATCGGTGGAACGACATGGAAACCAGATATGCCGATCGAGTCACAAATCAAGGAGGATCTGGCTGAGATAAGGACTATTCCTGAAGCCACTGACCGCGCATTGACTCTGATGCTGTATATCATGCGCAAGCAAATGTTTCTGGATGGAAACAAGCGGACAGCAATGCTGGCGGGAAATGCGGAAATGATCGCACATGGCTGCGGGATCATCTCGGTTCCAATCGAAAAGCAGCGGGATTTTACGATGCTCCTAATCAAATTTTATGAGAGCGGAGATATGGCGGAAATCAAAGATTACCTTTATGAAGGGTGCATTGATGGAATTGATTTTCCGGAAATGAGCGTTGACAAAGAGGAACCTACAAACCAGCAGACTTTTGGTGGTATGTAAGGTAACGAGAATATAGTAAGGCACAAGAAGGTACGCCAAAGGCAGCCGATTTGCACAAACATATGAGCAAACTTTACCCCTCCTAAACAAGTCAAAACCTCCGGCTAAGCCGGAGGCTTGAATAGCCCTAGAAGGGCATAATACGGACGAAGCCCCTAAAGGGGCGCCGAAAGGATTGTCGACCGCATTTCTTTTTCCGGCTGCCCCTCAAGGGGCTTGTCTTATGCCATCTTGTTCTCGCAACCCGTAAACGGGTCCACGTACTCCTTAATGCTCATCTGATCTGCCAGCTCATCCTCTCTTAATTGGTTCCTGATGTACTCCTGTATCTGCTTCTTGTTCCTTCCTACCGTGTCCACATAGTACCCTCTCGCCCAAAAGTGCCGGTTCCCATACTTGTACTTCAAATTCGCATGTCTGTCGAAGATCATTAGACTGCTCTTTCCTTTCAGATACCCCATCACCTGGGACACGCTGTACTTTGGAGGGATGCTTACAAGCATGTGGATATGATCCGGGCATAGCTCGGCCTCGATGATCTCTATCCCCTTTTGCTGGCATAGTTGCCTAAGTATTTTCCCTATGTCCACCTTTATCTCTCTGTATATGACCTGCCTGCGAAACTTCGGTGCAAATACAATGTGGTATTGACATCTCCATGTCGTATGTTCTAAACTATTTATGTCTTTATCTTTCACGATAAGACCTCCCTGTTTTGGTAGTTGTGCGGTCGGCAAACCACCTCTACTTTAACAGGGAGCTTTTTTCTTGTCTACTTCTTTCACCGCTAAAGCTTTTTCCTTCCCCCGGCATAGCCGGGGGTTTACTTTGCTACTCGCAAAAAAGGCCGTGGGACGCGCAGTCCCACGGCCTTGTGCTATCCTGTCCTTTCCGCTCCGAAATTAAACTGTATCCCACATTCCGCACAACAACTTGACCCATAGACGTCCCATGCGTAAAGTTAAACTGTATCCCACATCCCGTACAACAACTTGACCCATAGACGTCCCTGTATGGTATAATAAGAAGCGATACGGAG
>CANRJV010000057.1 GCA_947631045.1 uncultured Bacilli bacterium | reverse complement strand
AGGAGAGCTAATTTTGTTTTACTTCGCTATCGCTCTTTGGTTCGCACGTGCATAGCACGTGGTTTTATACCGATAATAAAAATCACTGTTCAATACAGTGACTATAAACAATATGGTAACCCGTACGGGGTTCGAACCCGTGAATGCTGCGCTGAGAACGCAGTGTGTTAAGCCACTTCACCAACGGGCTAAATCAAAACACATGATTAGTATAACACCAATTAGGCTAAATCGGCAACAAAAAACGCTCTTTTAACAAAAACTATTTTTTAGAATACATTATAGTGTGAGGAGTGTTTATGTGAAAAAAAATATTTTATATGTTTTAACGGGTATTTTAGGATTAATAATTGTCCTACTTATGGGAGGATTATTTCTTAAAAAACCCCAAGAAGAAAATAAATTAGAAACTATTAAAGTTTCAGAAGTAACTCACAGTATTTTCTATGCTCCTTTTTATGTAGCTATCGAAAATGGCTATTTTAAAGAAGCAGGTATAGATATCGATTTATTACTTGTAAGCGGTAGTGATAATGTAGCCTCTTCCGTTTTATCTAATGATACAGAAGTTGGTCTTGCCGGACCAGAATCAGCTTGTTATGTATATCTTGGTGGAGAAAAAGATTACCTCCAAGTTTTTGCCGGCTTAACTAAAAGAGATGGCCAATTTATACTTAGAAGAGATACTAAGGAATTTAAATGGGAAGATTTAAAAGGCAAAGAAATTTTAATTGGTCGAAGTACCGGCATGCCCGGCTTAAGCTTCTTTAAAGCTTTAGAAAATGAAGGGATAAGCCGAGAGGAAGTTAATATTAATACTTCAATTGAATTCGGAGAATTATCGGGAGCATTTCTAGGAGGCGAAGGTGACTTTGTCAATTTATTTGAACCTTTAGCAAGCAAACTTGAAGCTAATGGAAATGGTTATGTTGTAACAAGTGTCGGAGCTTCTTCTGAAGATTTTCCTTATACAGCATTTTATGCTCGTAAAAGTTACATTGAAAAAAATAAAAAATTACTAACTAACTTTACGAAAGCCATTAATAAAGGACTTACATTTACTTTAGAAAATTCAAGTTCCGAAGTAGCCAAAGTTATTGCTAATCAATTTAGTGATACTTCCATCAATGATTTAACTACAATGATCGAAAGATATAAAAATGCGGATGTTTGGTTAGAAAGTCCTTATGTAGAAGAAGAATTTTTTAATACTTTAACTACTTTATTAAAAGATAATAATTTAATTGATAAGACTGTTTACTACGAAGACTTGGTAAATAATCTTGATGAATAATATTATCAAAATTGATTGCTTATCTAAAAATTATCATACCAAAGAAGGAGAAATCGAAGCCATTAAAGATTTTAATTTAGAAATTAAAGAAGGAGAAATTATTTCTCTAGTAGGTCCATCTGGTTGTGGAAAGTCTACTCTTCTTTCCTTAATTTCTGGTCTAGATAAAGAATTTAAAGGAAATATTACTTTTAAAGATAAATTAAAAATGGCCTATATGCTACAAAGTGATGCTCTCCTTCCTTGGCTTACCATATATGAAAATGCCATTTTAGGTTTAAAAATTAATCATGACTTAACCAAAGAAAATTTAGAATATGTGGATTATTTACTTAAATTATATAACTTAGAAGATTTTAAAAATAATTATCCTAAAAGTCTATCTGGAGGTATGAAGCAAAGACTAGCTTTAATTAGAACATTAGCTATCACACCGGATATTCTCCTTTTAGATGAACCATTTTGTGCTTTAGATCAACAAGCAAGACTCTTAATAAGTGATGATGTTTATCAAATATGTAAAAAAGAAAAGAAAACAGTTATTTTAGTTACCCATAATATTGAAGAAGCAATTACTTTTTCAGATAGAGTCATTGTTTTATCAAAAAGACCAGCCATGATTAAAAATATTATTCCAATTAATATGGCTAATAATTCCTCTATTTTAGAAAGAAGAAAAGACTCAGCATATCAAACTTATTTTGATATGATTTGGAAGGATTTAGAATATGAGTCCTGAGCAAAAAAAATTTATGAAAAATATTAAAATCAATAAAATTAAAATAATGTTTTGGCAATTATTTATTATCATTACTTTCTTTCTAATTTGGGAAATATTAGTAAATACTGGCGTTTTAAGCGCTTTTATTTACTCAAGCCCTTCAAGAATTATTAAAACTATTCTAGATTTAATAAAAGACCATAATTTTTTTATTCATATTTATATAACATTAAAAGAAGTTTTAATATCATTTATTATTGGTACTTCTTTAGGCTTTATAATAGCCATTATACTTTATGAATTTCCCTTTTTGGCTAAAGTTATGGATCCTTTTTTAACCATGTTAAATAGTTTACCTAAGGTAGCCTTAGGTCCTTTAATTATCATCATATGTGGCGCTAATACTAAAAGTATTATCTTAATGGCCTTACTGATTAATTTAATTGTCAGTATTATAACTATTTATAATGGTTTCTTACAGACTGATGAATATCGTTTAAAATTATTTAAAACAATGCACGCTAATAAAAGACAAATTTTATTTAATTTAGTTATTCCTAGTAGTTATCAAACGATTATTTCTTCATTTAAATTAGGAATAGCCCAAACCTTAATTGGTGTCATTATGGGAGAATTTTTAGTAAGTAAACAAGGTATTGGATATCTAATCGTCTATGGTAAACAAGTCTTTAATTTACACTTAGTTATGAGTGGAATTGTCCTACTTGCTTTAATTTCCTATATACTTTATAAATTAATAACTATTTTAGAGAAAAAATTATTAAAGCATATATAAAAGCTACCTTTAAAAAGTAGCTTTTTTAATTACATTAATTTTATTAGCTTTTATTATCATTTATATAATTCTCTATAAAATTTTCTTACTTGGTATTTTCTATAAATTTACTTTTCCATTCTTTTTCTATTACTTTTAAACTTTTCTCGGGAGTAGGCATATCTTCTGGCATGGTTCCACCTAATTCTTTGATGGTTTCTCTTATTTTTGCTCCTACAGCATAATGAGTATCATTAGCTTCCAGCTCAGTTTTTATATTTTCTCTTTTTAGTTTTTGTTCAGTTTGAGATATTCTAAATAAATTAGCAATAAGTTCCTCGCTCCCCATATTATCTAGTATATCTTCTCGGTATCGTAGTCCTTTCCTTTTCGCTATATCATCGGCTGTCTCTCCATTATATAATCCTCTATAACCGGCATTATGAAATTTGTCAAAATTTTTAACACCGGCTTCTTTAGCCGTTTGATTTAAAGAATAATTCCCTTTTCTAGTTAAATTTCTATTATATAGTCTTTTTTCATCTTCAGTTAATAAACTATACTCTTTTTCATTTATTTCTTGTTTTCTTGTTTGCACTGCGAAATATGTTTGAGCAAGAGCCACAACTCTTTTTCTACTATCCCCATTTTGAGCAATTAAATAGCACGCATATCTTGATAGTTTATAATCTTTAATTGTAACATTAGCTTTATTTGCTCTAATGGACAACTTGCCGACGTCGGCAAAATGTTCCTCTACCACGTATTTACTTAACTCACAAGCACTTTTAGCTTTCTCAATTACTAATTCAAAATTACTCCATTTAGAATAATTAAGAACTTTCATTAGTTCTCTTGCATACCAATATTCATGACCATAGTCATCAAGATGTTTAATACTTTCAAAGACACTTTCATTGTATTTTTCTAATTTTCTTTCTTCTTTCATTTTTTTCACCCTCCTGAATTATAAATCAATATTATCATACATTAGTTTGATATGCAACTGTTTTTAAATATTTTATTTAATTATTCTTAATTTAAAACTTTTACATTTAAAATCATAGAAAAACTACCCAAAAAGGTAGCTCTATTTTTATTTAACTTTTACTTACTTGGAACAATTCAACATCAACACTAGTTTCTTGACCAAATAAATCGATAATAATATTTAAACGATTATTTTCGGTATCAATATTATCAACTCGGCCCATCATACCTTTGAATGGTCCATCGATAATATTTACACTATCACCAACTTTTAAGTCATCTTCCACATTAACTCTACTCATACCCATATTAACTAAGATACGGTCAATTTCTTGAGGAAGTAATGGTGTTGGTTTAGCACCTTTTCCACTTGATCCGATAAAGCCAGTAACTCCTGGGGTATTTCTAACAATATACCATGCTTCATCAGACATAATCATTTCCACTAAAATATAACCAGGAAACATCTTTTTAACTTTTTCTTTTTTAACTCCATCTTTAACTTCAACTTCTTTTGTTTCAGGAATTACAATTCGAAAAATATAGTCTTGCATGCCCATTGATTCTATTTTAGCTTCTAATTTTTCTTTAACTTTGCTTTCATGTCCAGAATAAGTATTTACTACATACCATAACTTGTCCATTAATTAAACAACCCCTTTATATAAGCTAATATCATATTTAAAAGTTCAAAGAAAACAATTAAAATGACACAAAATATAACTGTAGCTATAGTATACTTTACTATTTCTTTTACTGTAGGCCATTTTACTAATTTCATTTCTTTTTTTAGGCCTTTAGTAAGACTTTCTTTTTTAGTTTTTGGCTTCTTTTCTGTTACTTTCTTTGCTTTCTTATCCTTCTTTTCTTTTACTTCTTTAGCCATTTTTAACCTCCTAATTTTTTTTCAATTAAAAAACACTTTCGTGTTCATTAATAATATAGCATATTTATATATCTTATGCAAGGGGATTTTAGCGATTTCTTCCTTGTTGTCTATTTTCATTACGAAGATGCTCTAAAACATCATATTGAGGATCGTTCATAATATTACGGATATTATGAATGTAGGTAACAACTTGACTCTTATAAGCAAAGCAAGCTGGACTATTAATCATTTTTATCGCCTCTTCTTCACTTCTTCCTAAAGCAATTAAATATTCCATTAATTCTTCGTTAGTAATTTCTTCTTTTGGCATATATTACTGCTCCCTTCAAGGAGCATATTTTAAGCTAAGAATATTTAAATGTCAATAATTAAAAAGGCATCTTCATTTTTCCATGTGACTATTTAGTGAAAATGTCCGCTTTTTAAAACCAATTTTTAAATGAAAATGTCCTAATGAAAATAGATTTAAA
>CANRJV010000056.1 GCA_947631045.1 uncultured Bacilli bacterium | reverse complement strand
TAAGAATATCTAACTTTTATATATTTAAAAAGTAATTGTACCATAATTTTACATTATTTTTTTATGCGATTGCCATAAAATTATGGTTGTTTTTTTGACAAACAAAGTAAGTATATGTTATAATGAATATGTCAAGGAAACTTGAATACAATAAAAAAGGGAATACTTAACAGTGCAAAGTTGAGTACTCGCCAAAATTGGTAGCACTTAATCTAGTTAGATTGAGCGCTTTTCTTTTACATAGAATACTACATTACAAAAGTAAAAAGTAAGACTATTAGTAAAAAGATAATAAGGATAAGTGATAAGATTAAAAAATCTTTCTTATACATACTATCAGCCTCCTTCCTTATAGAAGTTGGCAAGCACTCACTATTAAATATTCCTATTAAAATTATACCTTATTAATTGAATAAAACAAGCGAACAAACGGGATTTTTTAACGATTTTAGGGAAAAAATTATTTTCTTGATAGATAAAGTTAAAGTGTGTTATAATGAATACGATGAAAAAGGGAATACTTAGCATTCTGTGGTTGAGTATTTGTCCAAAATTTTCGAGAAATGTACTGAATCTACCTTTATTTAGATTCAGTACTCGCAAAAAATGTTTGTACTTAATCTAAATGTAGATTAAGTCTTTTTTTGGAATAATCTTGACTAAATTAAGATTTTAAGTATAATATTTAACACGATTAAGGGGGATTATTATGCTTGAAAAATTAGGCTATAAAATAAAAGAATTTTTAAAGATATTATTTATTTTTAAACCTGAAGAAAGTTTTAAAGAAATATTTGAATCTTTAAATTATTTAGATGAGGAATTAGGTAATATATATTATTCTTCTTTTGAACTAGAGTCTTTATTTGAATACTATGTTAATAAAAATCGTTTGAAAGAAATAGAAGAAGAAATTAAAAAGTATAATGACGTTGTGGAGGAAATAGTTAAAGATAATGAAAACCTTTCTAATAAAGTATCAGCTAACTTAATGGTGGCTAGTTTTTTAACAGTGGCTTCTTTAATTTCGGCGACGATTAGTTTGCACCCTTTTATACTTTTAATGATATTTTATGCAGCTTTTTTTGTATCTTATCGCTTAGCATATGTTTCTAGTAAATTAGATGCAGTTAATAAAAAAGATAGTAAAAGTCAAAGAGAAGTTTTAGGAACTCTTGAAAGAATGACTATAACTTGTGGAAATGTTTCGAGAAATTTAGCCAAAAGAAGACCTCTTATCGAAGCTAAAGTTACTAGTAAAATAGTCGAAATTGATATTTGGGAAAAAGCTCAAGAAGCCTTAAATAATTATCTTGATAATGGAACTTTAACAGCAATGAGCGATGAAGTAATGATATATTTAAAGGAAATGCTAGAACAAGATTTAGGAGTAGAAGAAGATAATATTTTTACTCTTTTAGAATTAGCTAAAGCGAAAGACTCAGAGAATAAAAATGTTACTCTAGAAAAAAATTTAACTTAAAAAAAAGGAAATTAGGGGGTTAGCGACAATATATATAAATAGAGGGTAAAAAATGGAATTAATTAGTGAAGATAAGATTAATGAAATAAGAAATTCCGCTGATATAGTAAATATCATTGGTGATTATATACCACTAAAAGCCCAAGGTAAAAATTATTTTGGGGTTTGTCCTTTTCATGATGACCATACCCCTAGTATGTCCGTTTCAAGGGAAAGGCAATTATTCAAATGTTTTGTTTGTAATAAAGGTGGTAATGTTTTTAAGTTTGTCCAAGAATATGAAAATATCAGTTTTGGCGAAGCAGTTAAAAAAGTTGCTGATAAAGTGGGGATACCCTTAGATTATGTTTATACTAAAAAAATAAATACCAAATATAGTTTAGATTATGAAATAATGGATTTTGCTTCTAAAATATTTCAAAATAATTTAAATAGTAAAGAGGGAGTTGAGGCTAAAAAATATTTAGAACAAAGAAATATTACTGATAATATTATTAAAGAATTTCAAATTGGTTTATCTTTAAAAGATAAAAAATATTTATATAATGTTTTAACTAAGAAAAATTATGACCTTAATAAATTAGATGATTTAGGTCTTATTAATAAAAATGGTTTAGATGGATATGACCGTTTTGTAAGTAGAATAATGATTCCCATTACCAATTTAGATGGTAAAGTAGTGGGTTTTACGGGAAGAATTTATAATACGGAAGATCCTGCGAAATATATTAATACTAAAGAAACGGAAATATATAAAAAGGGTAGTATTATCTTTAATTACTATAATGCCAAAAATTATATTAGAGAAAGGAAATGTGCTATTTTAGTTGAAGGTAATATGGATGCCATTAGGATGTATTCCAGTGGCATTCGAAATGTTTTAGCTTTAATGGGTACTACTTTAACTAAAGAGCAGATTGAAATTTTAAAAAAATTAAGAGTACCAATCATTCTAATGCTTGATAATGATAATGCAGGAAGTATTGCCACGATTAATATTGGGGATGAACTTTTAAAAAATAATTTAAATGTTAAAGTCGTACGTTTAAAGGGAGCTAAAGATCCTGATGAATATATTGTTAAGTTTGGCTCAGATGCCCTAGAGGATGCCATTAATCATAGTTTAAATTATTTAGATTATAAAATGGATTATTTAAAAAATAATAAAAATTTAAATAATACTGAGGAATTAATTGAATATGTTAAATCAGTATTAAAGATGGTCGAAAATGAAGATAATTTAACGAAAGAAATTACTTTACAAAAAATTGCTCAGGAATATAATTTAGATTATGAAATATTAAAAAAAGAATTGGTATTTAAAAAAGAAAAAGAAGAACAACCTATAAAGGTTATTACTCCTAGTAAAGATAAATACCAGATATGTGTAAGTTATATATTATACTATTTAATGAGTGATGCGAAATATTTAAAAATATATAATAAAAAGTTAGGGTATTTAAAAAATGCTAATGAACGAAATTTAGTTACCGAAATTGAATATTATATTAAAAATCATGGTAAAATAAATTTAGCGGATTTTATCTCTTATGCGGAAAATGACGATAAAATTCGGAATATGGTTAATAATATAAGTGGTTATGTTGATGGTAATGATTTAAAAGAAGAGACTTTTTTAGAATATATTAAAGCTCTTAATGATATATTAGAAAAAGATAATATGCAAAAGATTAAAGATAAGATTAATAAATCAACTGATATAAATGAACAATTAGAAATAATCAATAAACAAATATCAATGTCGAAAAAAAGAATAGATGCGAAAAAGGAAGTGTAAAAAATGGTAGAAATTAAGACGATTGAACAAAGAAAAGAAGAATTAATTAAAAAAGGAGAAGAAGTAGGTTATATAACTTTTGAAGAATTAGCCGAAGCCTTAAAAGGCTTAGAAATTGATAGCGATACTTTAGATGATTTATATAATTCTTTTGTGGATGCGGGTATATCCGTCATTACTGAAGAAGATGCGAGTGATGTGGAAGAATCAGGAGGTAATCCTGGGCTTCTTGAAAGTGAAGTAGCTATTTTAGATGATGCGGAGATTACGAAAGATGTTAATATTAATGATCCAGTTAGAATGTATTTAAAAGAAATTGGAAGAATTAGTTTGCTATCTTCCGAAGATGAAATGAATATTTCAATGCGGATTGCGGATGGTGATGAGGATGCGAAAAGACTTCTTGCGGAAAGTAATTTAAGACTTGTTGTTAGTATTGCCAAAAGATATGTAGGAAGAGGCCTTTTATTCTTAGACTTAATTCAAGAAGGTAATATTGGTCTAATGAAAGCCGTTGAAAAATTTGATTATGACAAAGGTTATAAATTTTCGACTTATGCAACTTGGTGGATTAGACAAGCCATCACTAGAGCTCTAGCTGATCAAGCAAGAACCATTAGAGTACCAGTTCATATGGTTGAAACAATTAATAAAATGGTGAGAATTCAAAGACAAATGACTTTGGAATTAAATAGAGAACCATCAGAAGAAGAATTAGCCAAAAAAATGGGTATTTCTGTGGAAAAGGTAAGAGAAGTAATTAAAATTAGTCAAGAACCAGTATCTTTAGAA
The DNA here is from genome assembly GCA_947631045.1 of uncultured Bacilli bacterium. Lineage (GTDB taxonomy): Bacteria > Bacillota_I > Bacilli_A > RF39 > UBA660 > SIG200. The sequence goes on along the minus strand of CANRJV010000056.1, from coordinate 1,071 downwards.
ACTCCAATTGGAGAAGAAGATGATTCACATTTAGGTGATTTCTTAAAAGATGAAAGTAGTCTTTCTCCTGAAGAATATACGGAAAATGAAATCTTAAAAGAAGAGATAAAGGATGTTTTACAAACTTTACAACCAAGAGAACAAGAAGTTTTGGAACTAAGATTTGGGCTTTCGGATGGAACTTGCCATACTCTTGAAGATGTGGGAAAAAGATTCAATGTCACAAGAGAGCGGATTAGACAAATTGAAGCCAAAGCTTTACGCAAGTTAAGACATCCATCAAGAGCCAAAAAATTACGAGATTTCTTGGATAATTAACATGAATAGTGCCAGAATTCAAGCTTTAGCATCTTTTATTTCTTTAGAAGATAATGTTTTAGATGTCGGTTGTGATCATGGTTATTTAAGTATTTATCTTGCTAAAAACCATTTATGTAAATCGGTTATAGCTAGTGATATTTCGGCCTCGGCTTTAGAGATGGCTAAACAAAATTTTGCCAAATATCAAGTCAAAGTCAAAGCATATGTTAGTGATGGTTTTAATCAAGTAGATGATTACTTTGATACAGCTGTTATTGCCGGCATGGGTTCCTCAACTATTTTACATATTTTAGCTAATTCTAAGTGTCCCAATAAATTAATTATAAGTAGTCATAATGATTTATTTAAATTACGAAAAAGTTTAAATAAAAGTGGTTTTAAATTAGAAAAAGAAACTATTATTTTGGAAAAAGGACATTACTATAGTATCATGCTATGGGAAAAAGGAAATCAAAGACTAAAATATGCGGAATTACTTTTTGGCATTTCTAAAAATGAAGATTATTATTTATATTTATATAAAAAAAATAAAGAACTTCTTAAAAAAGTTCCTTTCTTAAAACGTCTTAAATTAAACTATTTAAATCATCTATTAAAAGGTCTTATTGAAAAAAAGTAGGGCCTTTTTGATTGACAGTATTGAGATTATTAATTTTTTCTTTTAAAGGCTTCAGATTTTTTTCGGTATTAGTCATAATCTTGGTAGTGGTCATATTGCTCATTTCTTTTAGCATACTAAGAGCATTACGA
>CANRJV010000055.1 GCA_947631045.1 uncultured Bacilli bacterium | reverse complement strand
TTAAATCTATTTTCATTAGGACATTTTCATTTAAAAATTGGTTTTAAAAAGCGGACATTTTCACTAAATAGTCACACTTTTTTGACGTATTTTTGACACTTTTTTAGTTATAATAAAATAATAATCAAAATAAATAAAAGAGAAGAAATTGAACTATTAAAAAAATAATTGTATAATGATTTTGAAAGGAGATAATCTTTATGTATAATAATCCCTATATTGGTGAGTTAGAACCAGTTTCCAGTGGTATTAATATTAGTGTTTGGGGTTTAATAGCTTTCATTATTGCCATAATTGGAGGTATCGTTTTATATTTCTTATTTATTAATGATAATAAGACGGAAAAAAATAAATATTTACAAGGAATTAAAGAATTCTTTGGATTCAAAAAAATGTTAATTGAAGATTTATTAAAAATAATTTATCTTATCTTAGCTATCTTTATTACTTTATATTCTTTTGAATTGATTAGAGAAAGTTTTATAGCCTTTATTTTTACTTTATTAATTGGCAATTTAGTATTAAGACTTATATTTGAAAGTATTTTAGTCAATATTATGATTTGGAAAAACACTAATGAGATTAATAAGAAAATGAAAAAATAATTTAAAAAAATTGAGGTTAACTCAGTTTTTTAATTGCTTCTAAATTTGTTTAATTGTATAATAGAACTAGAGAAGGTGGAAAGATGAAAAAACAAAGTGCATTATCTTTACTAAGTTCCATTGTCTTTTTGATTTTTGGAATTATTTTATTTGCTGAGCCTGATGGGGTCGTTAAATTAATGTCTAATTTATTTGGAATTGCTTTAATAGCCATGGGAGCTTATCGGACAATTAATTACTTAATTCAAAATAAAAGATTACAAGTAGTTAATTATAATGAAATAGCTTTCGGTGTTACAGCTATTGTACTCGGAATTGTCTTAATCTTTTTATCAGAATCAATTGCCTTTTTATTAAGATTAGTTGTAGGTATTTGGGTAATTGTGGCGGGTGTTAGTAAGATTATGCAAACATTCTATACTACTGATAGAAGTAGTAAATTCTATGCTTTACTTATCATGGGTATTGCTTTAGTAGGTATTGGTTTATATATTGTTTTAGAGTCTAATTTAGCTTTATCTATTATTGGTTTATTTATGGTATTATATGCCATTATTGATATTGTTAGTTACTTCATGTATGCTCATGATATAAATGAGTTAAAGAAAGAAGTAGAGAAAGCTGAGAAATTTATTGAACATGAAATAATAGAAGGCGAAGCTGTCGAAAAAGAAGAACCAAAAAAAGAAGATTCTAAAAAGGAAGAACCTAAAAAATCTAAAAAGAAAAAGAAGTAAGCCTAGAGGCTTATTTTCTTTAAAGAAAAGGAGGCTTCATGTTAAAGAAAATTTTAGTCCCGAAAGTTTATTTACCATTTGTTTATGTTTTAATAGCATTTGTAGTTTATGGGATAATTAGTAAATTAATTGATCATGCTTTGGCAATGAAAAAACCGCATTTAAAAGATAATTCATTACATAAGAAAAGAGAAAAAACTATCGTTAATTTAATTAAAAACATTTTAAAATACTTTATTGCCATTATTACCATTTTAGCTATCTTAAATATTTATGGCATCGAAACAACTAGTATGATAGCTTCTTTAGGAATAGTCGGAGCCATTATTGGTTTAGCTTTCCAAGATACACTTAAAAATTTATTATCTGGAATAATGATTATCTTTGATAATCATTATGTCCAAGGTGATGTCGTAACAATTAATGGTTTTCGAGGTGAAGTAATTGAACTTGGATTACAAACAACCAAGTTAAAAGCTTATAGCGGTGAAGTATTAATTATTAATAATTCTTTAATAACGAGCGTTATTAATCATAGTATGTATAATAATATGCTTTATTTAGAAATACCGATATATAAAGAAATTTCTTTAAAAGAACTTGAGGGTATTTTGGAAAAAGTAAATAAAAAACTATTAAAGATTAGTGATGTTAAAAAAGATATGGAAATGCTTGGAATTGAAAAGATTGAAGGAAATAAGTATTACTATAAAGTAATGATTGAATGTAGCGCAGAAAGTCAATTTAATATTAATCGGAAATTTATGGAATATTTAAAAGAAGAATATGATAAATTAAAAGTAGATGTTCCGGGAGAATATTTAGAAATAAAAAATATAAAATAAGAAAGAGGATGATAAAATGGAAAAAGCAAAAGTATATTTTATAAGAGAAATTACTCCTGAAAATGTTGTAAAAATATTTGAAGAATTAGGTAAAGAATTAAAAGGAAAAGTGGCTATTAAAGTCCATTCTGGCGAAAGAGGTAATCAAAATTATCTTCGCTCAGAATTTATGAAACCTATTGTAGAACATTTAAATGGGACTATTGTGGAATGTAATACAGCTTATGAAGGAGCCAGAAACACCACCGAGAAACATACCGAATTAATGAAAGAACATGGTTTTAGTGAACTTTTTGATGTTGATATCTTAGATAGTGAAGAAGATATGATTTTAGATATTCCTGATGGTAAAGCCATAAAGAAAAATTATGTGGGCAAAAAGATGGCTAATTATGATTCAATGTTAGTTCTTTCCCATTTCAAAGGACATCCAATGGGTGGCTACGGAGGGGCTTTAAAACAATTATCAATTGGCCTTGCTTCTAGTTATGGTAAAAGATATATTCATTGTCATGGCAAAGAAAATGCTTCTTATGAAGATATGTTTAGAGCCGAACAAAATAAATTCCTAGAGGCTATGGCTGATGCAGCTTCTTCAGTTGTTGATTATTTTAAAGGTAATATGGCTTATATAAATGTTATGTGCAATATGTCTGTTGATTGTGATTGTTGCGATGTGGCTGAAGATCCTTGTATGAAAGATATCGGTATTCTTGCTTCTTTAGATCCCGTAGCTATCGATGAGGCTTGCATTGATTTAGTTAAAAATTCTAATGATCCTGGTAAAGAACATTTACTCGAAAGAATTAATTCCCGAAATGGTCATTACACCATTGAGGTTGCTGAAAGCTTAGGTATAGGCACAACAGATTATGAATTAATCGAAATAAAATAATGGGTTTTAATAAAACTCATTTTTTTAAACATAAATTTATTCCGGAATATTGCAATAACCTGGAACATCCATTATAATTATTGCAGAACTTAACTAATAAGGTGAGGATTAATATGATAATTATATTTATAGTTTTAAGTATTATATTATGGTATTTATTAAATAAAGGTTATATTAAAAATGCTTATTTAAAAACTATTTTTAAATGTCTTATGATATCTTTATTAATTTCTAGTATTTTAGAGGTGACAATTTTTAATTTTCGCCATTATGAATCTTTATTTTTTAAGGACGCTAAAGATTTAACACATTATAATGTTAGTGAGGGAATAGAATGTAATGATGTATGCCGCATTATTGATAAAGAAAATGCTTACATTGAAATATATAATATCGATAAAAAAGTTAATAATTTATATTTAGATTTTAAAAGCAAGGACCTTTTATTTATTGATTATGAAATAGAATTTACAGATGAGGCTAATGCTTTATATGTTAAAAGTGAAGAAAGAAATTATGTTTCTGATATTCTAAATAGTCATTATCTAAAAGTTAATCCTTCGGGAAAAGTTGGTAATTTAAAAATAAATATTTTAAATAGTAATGGTAATTTTACGATAGATAAAATTATGATTAATCAAAAAGTTCCTTTATTAATTAATAATTTAAGATTAATTATCGCTTCTTTATTTATCTTTTTAATATTACTTATAAATCCTAAAAATAATTTATATAATTTAAAACATGATTTTAAAAAATCTTCTTTAGTAACCTTAATTATTGTTTGTTTACTGAGTGGTGTTTTATGTTTTAGTACGCTTTTAAATTCGAAAAGTTATAGTGATACCCAAACTAGTCAATATTCACAATATAAGAATTTGGCTAAATCTTTAAGTAAAGGAAAATTTTATTTAGATTTAAAAGTTAATGATAAATTATTAAATTTAGATAACCCTTATGATACTAATTATCGAGATATTATATTAAGAAGATACAAAGATTATTATTGGGATTATTCTTATTATAATGGTAAATATTATTCTTATTTTGGTATTGTGCCTTGTCTTTTAACTTATTTACCTTATCATTTAATAACCCATAATGATTTACCTAATTATTTAGCAATGAGTATTGGCCTTGTCTTTTTAGTAGCTACTGCTTTCTATTTTATGCGGCAACTTTTAAAGAAATATTTTCCAAAAGCATCATATATGTGGTATGTAATTTTAAGTATTTTCTTCCTTGTTTCTAGTGGTTTAATCTCTTTTGCCGGAGAGCCGACATTTTATAATATGCCGATTGTTTATGGTCTTTCTTTTTCGCTTCTAGGTTTATCTTTTTGGTTAAAAGCGACCATGGAAAAAAATTTAAATCCCAAATATTTAGGCTTAGGTAGTTTATGTATGGCTTTAGTGGCTGGATGTCGTCCCCAACTTTTATTAGGTAGTTTTTTTGCCATTCCTTTATTTTGGGATTATGTCTTTAAAAAAAGAGAGTTATTTAGTAAAAAAAGTATCAAGAATACTTTCTGGTTATGTCTTCCTTACATAATAGTGGCTATTTTCCTAATGTATTATAATTATAGTCGTTTTGGTAGTATCTTTGATTTTGGGGCTAATTATAATTTAACAACAAATGATATGACAAAAAGAGGATTCCGTTTTGACCGAATATTTACAGGACTATATTATTTACTTTTAGCACCGGGGCAAATTATTTTGAAATTCCCTTTTATTAAAGCCTTACCCGAAGAGTTAGTCTTATCAGGGGTATCAACTTTTGAACCTCTTAATATCTCTTATGTTGGTGTTACTATTTATGAACCGATGTATGGTGGTTTCTTATTTATTAATTTAATTAGCATCTTAGGTTTATTCTTTTATAAATTTAAAAAACAAATTAATAATAAAGAATTATTTTCGCTTTGCTTAGTAGCGGTTATCTCATCTTTATTAATTATTATTGCTGATACCGAGATGGCGGGAATATTGCCCCGTTACCTAGCCGATTTTGGTTGGCTTTTAAGTTTAAGTACTGTCATTGTAATTTTATCATTATTAAAGAATAAAAAATTGTCTTTAGAAATAAAAAAACTTTTAATTACATTTATTGTGATAAGCATCGTTTATAATTTACTTACTTTCTTCTTGAAAAAAGATGCTTTTGCAAACTATAGCATTTTAGGTTATATATATTACCGAATTTATTATCTGTTGTTACAATTCACAGCTAAAATAAGAAGATAATAAAATGCTTCTTATTTTTTTGCTGTTGAAAACAGCCATAAATT
>CANRJV010000054.1 GCA_947631045.1 uncultured Bacilli bacterium | reverse complement strand
TTAATGCAAAAAGAAAAGCCTAATTTTAACAAAAAATTAAACTTTTTTTATTTATGAAGTATGAAACTCGGGTTATACCATAAGGAAAAGGGAAATTTTATTTTCCCTTAAATATTTTCATTTCTAATTGTTTCAATTACATTTTGACGACTAATCTTTTTAAGTGAGTATTTCATAATAACGAAAATGAGAATAAAGACTACTATTGTGGTAATAAGAATTGCGCCCCAAGGTATTTCAAAACGCATAATTAAATCACTCTTGGCTAAATAATAATAAATTAAGTAAGATAGCCCTAGACCAATCGGAATCCCAATGAGTAAGGATTTAGTTCCATAGAAGATGCTTTCCAAGCGAACCATTCGATTAAATTCTGGTGTAGTCATACCAATACTTTTTAAAATCGCAAATTCTCTTTTCCGTAAATTCATATTCGTCGTAATGGTATTAAAGATATTTGTAATTCCAATTAAAGCAATAACCGTAATAAAACCATATAAGAAGATAGCTACTAAAGTAAAGAAATAATTCATTTGTTTTAAGTTTGCATCAATATTATTGATATGAATATCATAATCTTTAAACATATCTTCTAATTGCTTCTGCGTTTCATTAGCATTTTTACTCTTTATATAAACAAAAGTCGTATCATTTTCGGTGGTCATATCTTCATGATATTTTTTATTACCAATTAAATAATCAGAATAATTTAAATCGGAAATAAACATCGGTTTAACATCAGTTAAAGCTCCAATCTCTAAAGAACGTTCACCTTCATCCCCAATCGTAATATTTCCTTTAAGAATATCATTTTTCTTAAAATTATACTTTATTATCTCATGATATTTATCATCTTCATTATTATAGATAAAGTATTTATTTAAGTAAATAAATTTATCCTTATTATCTTCATAATCAATCTTTAACTCTTTTAAATAACTTCGGTAATACTCATCATTAACCATAATGACGGGAATATATTCCCCAACCTTTCCATCTTCTTCAATTACCGAAGAGGAATTATTAATTTTTTGATATTCTTTTGTATAATACTTTGAAGGATTGGCTATTTTTAAATAGAAATCGCGGTATTCGGCCATTTCTTCAATTAAAGGCAAATCATTAATAGTTGTAATCTTATCTTTTAATTCTTTATCCATTTGATTATTAAAATAAGCACTTAAACTATAATTATAAGTTCCATATTCTAATTTAACAAATTTAAAAGCATAATTAATAAAAGTCGAAAGAGCAATAAAGACAGCAGAACAAACCACAATACTAATTACCGTTGTCCGATATTTCTTTTTACTTCTTTTTAAATTCTTATAAGAAATTTCGCCACCAATACCAAAGATTTGGGAAATAAATGCCGGAATTTTTAAATTTTTGGATTTGATACTTACTTCCCCACTATTGCGAATCGCTTTAATTGGGGATACTTTACTCGCTTTTTTAGCACTTCTTCTTGCTGAAAGCAAAATAGTTACGAGTCCCAAAAGAGCGGAAAAGGCAATACCTAGGAATGAGAAAGAAAAGTGTAAATTTAAACCTTCTTGAAAAGCCGCCTCTAAAAGATAGTTACTAATAAAAACTAAAATATAAGATGCTAATAGACCGCTTAATATTCCTAAAGGAATACCAATTAAGGAAAGAATAAGAGCCTCTAAGTAAACACTCATTTTTATCTGCCTTTTAGTAGCTCCTACACTTCGAAGCATGCCATAGTCGCGAACTCTTTCCGTAACGGAAATATCAAAACTATTTTTAATACAGAATATAGAAGTAAAAATAATGATGATAATAACCACAATGGCCACGTATAGTAAAGCTGTGATAGCCGTATCTCCCGTTATACCAGTTTCTAAAGTGATTAAATAATTATTATAATTAAATTCATATTTAGCATTCTTTAAAACTTCGAAATATTCCTCTAATTTTTCTTCACTTAAACGATTGGAAGAAAAATATAAATCTTTAATAATTTTTTCATCACTTTCAATTAATTGGGCAACTCCTTTACTAGGATTTTTTAAAGCACTCTTAGTAAAACGCACATAAACATCATTAACTGACGTTGCCACCTTAGTATCTAAATGCGTAATAAAAGTATAACCAGGAGCTGAATAGTCTTCTATAATACCAGATGGTCTACTGGCAATTCCCACAATTTTAAATCTATAAGGTTTTGCATCGACAATTTCTTCTTTAACATCTTCACTATAAGGATTATTTTGATTAAGAACATCCCCTTCACTATTAACTCTTTTGCCGACATCTAAAGTAATAAAATCGCCAACTTCTAAAGTGACTCTCCCATTAGTTTCTAAATGACTGGGAATTACGACTTCTCCAGAATTTTCCGGAAGTCTTCCTTTAATTAAATTGACTCCTAAATTATTCAAAGCTTTATCATCATAAGCCTTTAAATAAATATAAGGTTTATCTTTATTTTTAATACCTTCTAATTTGGCATAACCAAGGTTATTAGTTAAATAATAACTTTCAATGTTTTTATTTAAACGAAACGTATCAACATCGTTATCTAAAACATTATAAAAAGCAAAATGATAATTACCGTCTCTTTTACTTTCAAAATCAATCATACTCTTTCGCGCTGAAAAAAACATACTCGTAACAGCCGAAAGCAATGCAACTGATAAAATAATACCCATAATGGTGACAATCGTTCTTTTCTTATTTAAAAGTAAATTAGTGGTTGTTAATTTGCGAAAAAGATGCATCTTAATCCTCCACTATTTTGCCATCTTGAATTTTAATAATTCGATCAGCATTCTTGGCTATTTCCAAATTATGGGTTATCATTACTATCGTTTGTTTATAATCTTTATTACTTCTTTTCAAAAGTTCCACAATTTCTTCACTATTTTTGGTATCTAGATTTCCCGTTGGTTCATCCGCTAAAATAATGGTCGGACTAGTAATAAGAGCCCTCCCAATAGAGGTTCTTTGTTGTTCTCCTCCTGATAATTCATTAGGTAAATGGCCTCTTCTTTTAGAAAGACCTAATAAAGCTAAAATATTGTCTAAATGTTCTTTAGATACTTTTCGGTTATCTAAATCCATCGGTAAAGTAATATTTTCTTCCACATTTAAAATGGGAATTAAATTATAGAATTGATATATTAACCCTACTTGTCTTCTTCTAAAAATAGCTAATTTATCATCGCTATAAGAATAGATATCTTCGCCATCAATATAAACTTTTCCACTAGTAGGTTTATCAACACCTCCAATTAGGTGTAAAAGCGTGGATTTACCACTACCACTAGCGCCCACAATAGCCACAAATTCTCCCTTGTTAACACTAAAAGATACATTGTCTAAGGCTACTACTTTGGCATCTCCTTTACCATATATTTTGGTTAAATTTTCGACTTTTAAAATTTCCATAATTCACCTCACACTTTAATTATATTATACCCAGTGTTACAAGTAAGTTAGAAATCTTTATTTAAGTATATTTTTCTTGATATAAAATAAGAAACACCAATAATTAAAATAATAATCACAATAAGGAAATAAATTAAATAATTGCCAAAGTTATTTAAAAAAGTGCCCACACCACTTAAATCAAAGAAATTAAGTAAAAATCCACCGCCAATAGCAATACCAAATACTAAAACAAAAATAATTAATCTTCCCTTTTCAATGCCATATTTAAAGATTAAAGGATACATTAAAGCCACCACTAAAAGAGTACCTATAATTGAGCCAAACATTAACCCTAAATTCTCCTCAATATTTAAATTACCTTTACTAATAAAAGACATTAAACAAGATAAGATAAGTACCAATAAAGAAGTACTTAAAACTAGTAATAAAGTCATAATATACTTTGCTTTAACAACATTTTCTCTTCCTTTAGGTAAAGTAATAGCATAAGCATCCCATTTGTTATATTCATCATAACTAAATGTTGATAATCCCATCATAACACTCATAAAAGGAGGCAAAAAAGTTAAACTATTATCCCCATTCAAAGCCATAATAATATCAATAATTAAAATAATTCCTAAAATTGTCAAAGTGTTTTTTGTTGATAATAAATCTTTTATAATTAATCCTTTCATTTTTCTTCTCCCTTAATCATTAATACCATTAATTCATCTAAAGTTATTTTATCAATAACCATTCCCTTATATTTTTTCTTTAAAGCATTCTTGTTTTTAATTAAAACTTCATAATTATATTTATTCTTTTGATATTTCAAAATATCATTTTTATCTAATTTCTTAAAATCTTCAATACTACATTTTAAAATACCATAACTATCCATAATATCAGAACCTAAATCATTTAAAACTATTTTGCCTTGGTCAATAAAGACAATTCGGTCCGCCACATTTTCTAAATCACTTGTAATATGCGTAGATAAAATTATAGTATGATCCTCACTTTGCATAAATTTTAAAAAGATATCTAACACTTCTTTTCTTACGACCGGATCTAAACCACTTGTAGGTTCATCTAAAATCAATAATTTGGGATGATGAGCAATAGAGGTAATTATTTCTAATTTCTTTTTCATTCCTTTGGAAAAAGTTTTAATAGTTTTATCTTTAGGAAGATTAAATTCTTCTATATATTTAAAATATAATTCTGAATCCCAATTAGCATAAATATTTTTCATAATTAAATTAATATCTAAAGGAGTTAATATTTCGGGAAAAAACATATCATCTAAAACAACACCAACATCTTTTTTATTTATCTCTTCAGATTCTAAATAGTCTCGATTAAATAATTTAATCTTCCCCTTATCAGGTTTAATAATATTTAAAAGAAGTTTAATTAACGTTGTTTTACCAGCCCCATTTTCTCCAATTAAACCAATTATTTCTCCCTTAGGAATATTTAAATTAATAGGTCCTAAAGAAAATTTATCATAATTTTTACTTAAATCTTTAATTTCAATTATATTCATACTCACTCTCCATAAAATATATCTAATAAACATTTAAATTCTTTTTTTGAAATGTTATTTTTCTTCGCTATATTAACTGCATCCATTAAATGTTTCTCTAATTCTTTTTGAGCATTTTCTTTAATTAACTCTTTGTTTTTCGGAGCTATAAAAGTTCCTTTTCCTTGAACTTGAATAATATAACCTTCATTCTCTAATTCATCGTACGCTTTTTTAATCGTCATAATACTTATTTTTATTTCTTCTGCTAAACTTCTAATTGAAGGAAGAGAATCGTTTTCTTCTAAATTTCCTTCTAATATTTCCTCAATAATGGCTTTTTTAATTTGTTCATAAATCGGAACCATACTACTATTACTAATAATTATTTTCATGTCTACCTCATATATAACACTATATAACACTATATATCACTTGTCAATATATAATGCTCAAAAAAATTTTTATAATGTCCGCATATTTTTCTTGACTTCAAAAACATTAGTTTGCTATACTATTTTTAGGAATATTCAAATAGTTGGGCGTTGCCTTCATCTTAGAAGTGAATAACTTTTAGGTTTGGAGGTGATAGTATGAATAAAAAAGACATTTTAATTTTTTCACTAATAATTATAATTTATTCATTACTCAAAATTATTTTGCAACTTGTGTAATGAAAAAACGCCTAACTCAGCAATGAATTAGGCGAAAACAAAAAACTTTGGCAACATCCAACACTAGAATATTTGAATGTTCCTTTTTTATTGTATTCAAGTTTCCTTGACATATTCATTATACTACATATTAATTCCTTTTGTCAAAAAAAGATACTCTATTTCTAAAGTATCTTCTCTATACTAATTTGTAAATAATTGTTTTACAATTACCACA
>CANRJV010000053.1 GCA_947631045.1 uncultured Bacilli bacterium | reverse complement strand
CACACTTAATGCAAAAAGAAAAGCCTAATTTTAACAAAAAATTAAACTTTTTTTATTTATGAAGTATGAAACTCGGGATTTAATAGAAAAATAGAGAAAGACTATAGATGAATAAACTCTTTCATTTACTAATCAATATGAGACGTGTTATAATATATATTGAATAGTTAATAAGGAGTTTTTATTATGTCAGGATGGCGGAACTATGATTATTACAACCACGTTAAAATAGGAAACCTTGGAGAATTATTAGATTTAACTCTGAAAGATTATAAAAATGATATAGCTTTTAGTTATCATATAAAGAATGAAAAAGTAAGGAAAACTTTTAAAGAAGTATATCAAGATGTTCAAAATTTAAGTGGTTATTTTAGTGAATATTATAAAAACAAGCATATTGCTTTAATTGGGGAGAATAGTTATAACTGGGTAGTTACTTTTCTAGCCATTATTTTAAGTGGCAATGTTTGTGTGGTTATAGATAAAGATACTAGTAAAGATGACTTAATTAATTTACTAAAAAAGAGTGATACTAAAATAATTTGCTATTCCGAATATTATAATGCTTTTATTAAAGAGATGAAGTATAAAACGATTCCGATTGATGAGATAGAAGAATACCAAAGAGAAGGTCGTAAGCATTTTAAAAAATGGGTTACGAGTGAAGATAGTGATGCTGCTATATTTTTTACATCGGGAACTACGGGTGCTAATAAAGCCGTTGTTTTATCTCAAAAGAATATGGCTTCGGATATTTATGCGGCTTCTTCAATATTTAAACCCTATGGATCTATTGTAAGTTTACTTCCTTTCCATCATGCCTTTGGTTTTGTAACAAGCATTTTAAAACCCTTTTATTATGGTAAAGAAATATATATTAACAGTAGTTTAAAATATGTTTTAAGAGATTTAAAAGAAAATAAGCCTAATACGATTTTTGTTGTACCGGCCTTTGTGGAAACTTTCTATCGGCAAATATGGAAAACAGTTAAACAAAGAGGAAAAGATAAAACTTTAAAACGGGGCATTAAATTAAGTAATTTTTTGTTAAAACTAAATATTGATATAAGAAAAAAATTATTTAAAGACATCTTAAATGAATTCGGGGGTAATCTTGAGTATATAATTTGTGGTGGAGCTTATCTGGATTCTAAATATGTCAAGTGGTTTAGAAGTATCGGTTTAGAAATTTTAAATGGTTACGGGATTACGGAATGTTCACCAGTTGTATCGGTTAATCGAAATTTATATTATCGAGATGGTAGTGTGGGTCAAATATGCCGGGATGTAATTGTTAAAATAATTGATGGTGAAGTATGTGTTAGTGGTGATATTGTCATGAAAGGTTATTATAAAGATAAAAAGGCCACTAAAGAAGTTATAAAGGATGGTTTTTTCCATACGGGTGATTTAGGTTATTTAGATGAAGATGGATTCTTATTTATTACAGGGCGGAAAAAGAATATTATCATCTTAAGTAATGGTGAAAATATTAGTCCCGAATTAATTGAAAGTGAATTAATGAAGGATGAAGGTGTTGAAGAAGTTGTAGTATATGAAGAAGCTAATAAATTAATTGCTTGTATTTATCCTAGTGAGGAATATTTAGCTAATCAGGAATATTTTGATGACCTTATTTATAAGTATAATAATGGTAAACCTAAAAATCATCAAATTGCTATGGTTGAGTTAAGAACCACAGAATTTGTTAAAAACAACAATGGTAAAATAATGCGAAATAAAATAAAGGACGGAATATAAAATGAAAGAAGAAATAATTAGTTTAATTGCGGAGGTATTAGAAATACCTAAAGATACAATAAATGAAAAGACTAACTTAATTAAAGATTTAGATGTGGAATCATTAGACTTAGTAGATTTAGTTGCCGCTTTTGAAGAAAAGTATAATATCGAAATTTTAGATAAAGACATTAAAAATTTGCAAACGGTAAATGATATTATAAAATATATTGAAAGTAAGAATGTATAAATTATATTTAGAAAAAAATATTACATCTAAGGATTTATTAGAAAAAATTTTAAAAGAAAACAATATTCATGATAGGATAATTTATAATGAATATGGTAAGCCTTATTTAAAAAATAATGCGATTTATTTTAATATTAGTCATTCTGGTATATATACGGCTTTAGTTATAGCTGATACCGAGGTAGGAATTGATATTGAAAAAATCCAAATGCCTAAAAATGCTTTATTGCATGTATGTACTGAAGAGGAAAGAAAATTAATAAATAATGCTGAAGATTTTACCCTTATGTGGGTTAAAAAAGAAAGTTATGTTAAATATTTAGGAATAGGCATTTCTTATGGGCTTAAAAATGTTGATACAATAAAGATTAAAGATTTTATTATAAAAAAAGTTGGAAATTATTATGTAAGTATTTATGGTAAAAATTTAAAGTAGTAGTTGGAGGTAAAAATGAATTTGTTGTACTGTGGGGATGCCAATATTATTGATGGCTTAGTAATATCTATATTATCACTTTTAAAAAATACAGATGAAGAATTACATATATTTGTATTTACTATGCGTTATGAAAATAAAAAGAAAAAATATGAACCACTTAGTTCGGATAATATAAAAGTTATTGAAAAAGAAATGAAGAAAAAAAATAAAAATAATTTTTTAAAATTAATTGATGTTACTGGTGAAGTCAATAGTTGTCCTCCAGAGGCTAATATTAAAACATTTTTTACCCCTTATTGTATGCTTAGATTATATGCTGATTTAGTGCCCGATTTACCTGATAAAATTCTTTATTTAGATAATGATGTCGTTTGTCTAAAAGATCCTAAGGAGTTTTATCATATGGACAATTCGGAATATGAAATTGTGGGAGCTTTAGATTACTATGGCAGTCATGTTTATCGCAAGAAGATATTTAAGAAAGATTATCTTAATTCGGGAGTCTTACTTTTGAATTTAAAGTTAGTCAGGGAAACTGGTCTTTTAGAAAAATGTCGGGAATTATGTAAAAAGCAAAAAATGATGTTACCGGATCAATCTGCTCTTAATTGGTTTTCCAAACAAAAACTAATTGTTGATCGTATCTATAATGAGCAAAAGCAAAGAAGTGATGAAACGGTATTTAGACACTTTAGTACTACTTTTAGATTTTGGCCTAAAATTTGTACGCAAACTATTAAACCGTGGCATATTGATAAATTACATGATGTTTTACAGGAACACAGCTTTGATGATATATTAGAAGAATATAAATTAGTAATGGAGAGGATGAAATTATGAAAACAACAATACCAATATTTTTTACTATTGATAAGGATTATGCTCCTTATTTATCAGTGGCTATTGCCTCTTTAATTGAAAATGCTTCTTTAGATTACAATTACAATATTCATGTTGTTTATGAATCTATAGCGGAAGAAAGTATCGCCAAATTAAAAACTTTGGAAACGGAAAATGCGAAAATAATTTTTACCGAAATGAAAAAAGAATTAGATTGCATTACGAATCGGAAAGAAAATTTATTAAAAGCCGATATTTTTACTTTAACTATTTATTTTCGCCTCTTTATTCCTTGTATGTTCCCGGAATATGATAAAGCTATTTATATTGATAGTGACACTTGTATTACGGGTGATATATCCGAACTTTATAATATAGATTTAAAAGATAATTTATTTGGTGGTTGTACCGATATTTCTTGTCAAGATAATGAATTATTATGTAAATATTTTGAAACTAATGCTGGATCTAATATTAAGGAGTATATTAATTCAGGAGTTCTTTTAATGAATATGAAAAAATTAAGAGAAGTAGAGTTTGAGCGTCATTTCTTATATTTACTTAATAAATACCATTTCGATACTGTTTGTCCTGATCAAGATTATATTAATGCAATGGCTAAAGGAAAAATATTATATTTGAATAATGAATGGGATGCGATGCCTACTGGTAGACATTTAGTTTTTGAAAATCCCAAAATAGTTCATTATAATTTATTTTTTAAGCCATGGCATCATGATAATATTGATTATGAAGAATATTTTTGGAAGTATGCAAATAAATCATTATTTAAAGAAGAAATTTTAAAAGAAAAAGAAAACTATACTAAGGAAATGCAAGAAGAAGATGCTAAGATGCTGGATAATCTTGTTTCTAGAGCATCGGAAATTATGCAAAATGAAACGACTTTTAAAACTGTATTTGAAAGTGGTTTAGAGAAAAGGTTTTAAAGTATATGATTATTGGTGGTAGTAAAAAAGAAGTTATTAAAAACATTCAAAAAAATGTGAAAAATAACGAACTTAACAAAAAAGTAGAAGTTAATGATCCGGTTTTAAATAATGAAGAACTAGAGAAAGCCTTAAAAAGATTTTATGGGATTAGAAAAAATAAATTTATTTATTTTTTAGAAAGTCGATTTGCTTATACATTTGTTGATATTTTAGGGTTAAAATTAAATAAATCCATAAAAATCGAGGGATTAGAAAATATTAAAGATATAAATGAAGGGGCTATTATAACCAGTAATCATTTTAATCCTTTAGATAATATGGCTATTAGAAAGTTAATTAAGCAAAGATACAAAAAGAATTTTTATATCGTTAGTCAAGAAACTAATTTAGCGATGCCAGGATTTTTAGGATATTTAATGAATAGTTTGAATATTATTCCATTATGTAAAGGTCCTAATTATATTATTAATACTTTTAAACCAGAGTTAAAAAAAGTGTTAGATAAAAAAAATTATGTTTTAATATACCCAGAAGAAGAGATGTGGTTTAATTATCGTAAGCCAAGGCCTTGTAAAAGAGGAGCTTATCAATTTGCGGCTGAAGCTAATGTTCCGATTATTTCCTGTTTTGTAGAAATAAGAGATATTGAAAGAATAGATAATGAGGAATTTAAGGAAGTGGAATATATTGTTCATGTGTTAAAACCTATTTATCCAGATATGAAAAAATCAGCAAGAGAAAATAGCAAAATAATGGCAGAGATTGATTATAAACAAAAAAAAGAAGCTTATGAAAAAGCATATAATAAAAAATTAGATTATACTTTCTCTTATGAAGATATTGCGGGATTTAGGAAAGATTAATTATCTTTCTTTTTATATGTTATATATTCGTAATCACTTAATTTGCTTCTTTTGTGCATCATTTTATATACTTCATCGTGAAGTTTATTAATGTTTTCTTTTTTAGTTAACTTTTCATCACTTTGAAATGGTCCATCAATGTAGATGACAATTTTTGGTTTTTTAAATATTTGGGATTTAGTGTATGTAGTTGTTGCGGTGAAAATTTTTTTATTACTTTCTACGGGATAATGAAGAGATGTTTTAGGAAAATCTCTGATAAAAGTTGCATAGGGCCAAAGATGAGCTTCTGGATAAATTATAATTGGATTACCTTTTGTAATATGATAATTGATAGCATCTTTAAACTTCATCATATCATGAATATTATCCGGAATAGGTAAAGCCCCCGCAATAGGAAGTATTTTACCTAAAAAAGGAATTCCTAAATTAGAAGGACTACAAATAATATAGGGATGATAGGGAAAACAAATTAAGAAGGGATTAAAAACATCACCCAGCATTTGGGTATGATTAGCGTAGAGAAAATAGCCTTTTTCTTTTTTTATGATTTTTTTATTTTTAATTTTAACATGTAAAAATAATTTAGCATAAATTAGTGAAAACAAAAGAACTAAATAATAGACAAGATAAGATAATATTTTATAAAAGATATTATGATGAAGCCATTTATAATTATCTTTTAACTGATAATCTTGATTCTTAGATTCAATAACATCATCTTCTAAAGAGTTATAATAATAAATCTTGGCCATATTTGCACCTCATCAATATATTTATTATAACATAAACCATAAGGCAATCGCATAAAAAGTTGACGTAAAGAAAAGAACTATAAAGAAGGGATGACATTGAATATAAGGTTTTCAA
>CANRJV010000052.1 GCA_947631045.1 uncultured Bacilli bacterium | reverse complement strand
GATTCATTTAGAATAATAAAAAGTGACTTAGAAGGAAGACCAATATATGTATGGACAGAAGAACATATAAAAGCACATTTCTTAATATGTTTTATAGCCTTAACAATAATAAGAATAATTCAATATAAAATACTTAAATATGAAAATAAATCTACTCTTAATGTAGATGGCTGGGAGCAAGGAATAACTGCTGAAAAATTAAAAGAAGCTTTAAATAATTTTCAAGCAGATTCAATATATTTAGATTATTACAAAATAACAGAAATAAATGAAGAAATAAATAAAATATTAAAATCAAATGTCATAAATTTCAATTTTCAAAAATACAACATACAAGAAATTAAAACTTTGCGAACAATGATAAATAATATAGGTATATGATTATACAAAATAAAAATCACTATAAAGCCTTATAAATACTGGGCTAAATGGTGATTTTTTGCTTTAACAAGTGTGAAACTCGGGAGGTTCAAGGCGGTGTCAAAAGGTCAAATTTACCATTTTTGTGATGGTTTTTTTATGATATAATGAATTAGGAGTATATAATATGAAGTTTATTGAATTAAAAAATGTTAATAAAACTTATTCAACCGGCGTAACTGCCCTAGCAGATTTATCCGTTGTTATTGATAAAGGCGAATTTGTTTTCGTTATTGGCCATACTGCCTCTGGTAAATCAACATTTATTAAAATGCTTTATCGGGAAGAAAAACCTACTAAAGGTAGTGTTATTGTCGGTGGCGTTAATGTTGCTAAATTAAGAAATCGTAAAGTATATAAATTAAGAAGAAAGATTGGAGTTGTTTTCCAAGATTTTAAACTACTTCCAAAGTTAACCGTTTATGAAAACGTCGCTTTTGCGTTGGAATGTTTAGGAGTATCAGCGAGTGAAATCAAACCTAAGGTTTTAAAAGCAATTGAAATTGTTGGTTTAAAAGAAAAGACTAGAAGCTTTCCTCATCAATTATCAGGTGGTGAGCAACAAAGAGTCTGTATAGCAAGAGCTATTGTTAATGAACCAAAACTTTTAATTTGTGATGAACCTACTGGAAACTTAGACCCGGATACTAGTAAAGAAATAATGAAAGTTATTGAAAATATTAATAAAGATTTAAAAACAACCGTTATTATGGCTACTCATGATAAAGAAATCGTTAATAGAATGAAGAAAAGAGTTCTTTTGATTGAACATGGTGTTTTAACTGGTGATTATTTGAAAGGAAGTTATAAGTCTCATGAAGCCCATTAGAATTATTGGTAGAAGCATCAGAGATGCTTTTAAGAGTGTATTTCGGAACTTTAGTTTAAGTATGGCTTCCATTCTTTGTGCGACCATAACTCTTTTAGTAGTGGCTATTTCTTTAGTTATTGCGGGGAATGTGGAAAATGCCACGAAAAATTTAAAAGATGAATTAACTATTGTTGTTTACTTAGAGAAGACTGCTACACCTGATGATGCTAGTTTAATTGAAAGTAAAATTAAAGAGATAAAAAATGTTAATGAAGTAAAATATAAAAGTAAAGAAGAATGGAAGTTAGAAATGAGTGAGTACAATTCTTCTTTTGGTAATGTTTTTGAAAATTATGAAGAAAATCCTTTAATGGATTCATTCACTGTAACCGTTAAAGATGTTAATAGCCTAGAAGATATTGCAAACGAAATCAGTAAGATGGAAAGAGTAGAAAGCGCTAATTATGGCGAAGATACAGTCAATACAATTATTTCTGTCTTTGATGTTGTGGAAAAAGTAACTGTTATTGTAGTAATAGCTTTAATTTTTGTTACGGCTTTCTTAATTACTAATACGATTAAACTTACGATTTATTCTAGACGAAATGAAATTGAGATTATGCGCTTAGTTGGTAGTAGTAACATTACCATTAAATTACCATTTGTTTTTGAAGGATTCATAATTGGCCTTTTAGGCTCTTTAATTCCAGTTATTGTCACTATTTATGGTTATATAATTGCTTATGAGAGACTTGGTGGCCATATAATTACCGAATTAATTAAATTAATTCCACCATATAATTTTGTCTTTATTATAGCGTTAATTATTGCGGGACTAGGAGCTTTAATTGGTATGTTAGGAAGTTTACTAGCAGTTAGAAAGTATTTGAAAGTATGATGAAAAAGAATATTGGATTTAAAATTATTTTAGTTCTTCTTTGCTTAGCATTATATAGTCCTTTATCTGTCAAGGCTAAAAGTGCCGAAACTTTAGGAGAATTAAAAGCCGAATTAAAAGATTTACAAAATAAAAAAGCGGCGCAAGATAGCAAAAAGAAGCAAACAGAAAGTGAAATTGCGGCGAATAAAAAGAAGGTTATTCAAACATCTAATGAACTTGAGAAAACGAAAGCTGAAATTGAAACTGTAAAAAAAGAAATTGAAGAAACCAATTTAAAAATTGATGATTTAAAAGATGATTCGGAATCTATATTAAGATTATATCAACAATTAGAGAGTGAAAATGTTTATATGGCTTATATTACTGGAGCCTCATCAATGACGGATTTAATTATGCGAATGGATGCTATTAAAGAATTAACAGACTATAATGAAGCCAAGATAAACGAAATGGAACAACTTAGTGTCGATAATAAAAAATTAAATAAACAATTAGATAAGTATGAAGTAACTTTAAATGAACGTATTGAAGATTATAATGCCGCGATTGATGCCTTAGGTGATGAGTTAGAAGGTATTGAAGAAGGTGTTGTTGATTTAGCGACTCAAATTAGTCAAAAGAAAGAGACTATTAAAATTTATGAAAATATGGGTTGTAAAGATGATGAACTTTTAGCGGTTTGTAGTTCTCTAAAAGATAGTAGCGGTTGGTTAAAACCAGTTTCCAAAGGAAGAATTACTTCTTTATATGGTAATAGAACCGCTCCAACAGCGGGTGCTAGTTCTAACCATAAAGGAATTGATATAGGTGTTGCTGAAGGAACTCCTGCATATGCGACGGCGAATGGGACAGTTGGAGCCATTGTCAGGAAATCATCTTGTGGTGGTAATATGGTTTATGTTTGGGTAAGAGTCAATGGTGAACCTTATACCTTTGTCTTCATGCATTTACTCGAAATAAAAGTAAGTGTTGGGGATGCCGTTAATGTTAATACCGTTATTGGCCTTTCTGGTGGTGGTTCAACAGCCAAGAAAAATGGTGGTTATGACCGTTGTACAACTGGAGCTCACTTACATTATGGCCTTGCCAAGGGTGGATTCTACGATAGTTCGAACTTTAATGCTCATACCATTAATCCTCCGGGATATCCTGGTTTATATCAATGGTTCTATAGTAGATAATTTAAACTAGCATTTGCTAGTTTTTTTCTGAAAATAAAGGATAGTTTATAATTACTTTTTATGCTAAAATATTAACGAAAGAAAAAGAAGAGTGATGAAATGACTTTCACGACTAGATTAAAAGAAGAAATTAGTAAAAATCCTAATAATGAAATAGAATCTCGTTGTATCATCGACGCCTTTTTAAGATATAATGCCGAAATTAATGATGTTATAACGATGACTTTAGAAAATGCTTCCGTTACGCGGTTTATTTATAAAATAATTAAAGAAATATTTGGAGTTACTCCTAAAGTTATTGTCCGGATTCAAAAAAGATTTCGGGTTAAACAAATTTATATTTTAGAAATAAATGATAAATTAGATTATATTAAAGAAGTGATTGATTTAAATAATTTACCGATTTTAGATAGTGAAGAAGAAAAGATTGCTTTTTTAAAGGGCGCTTTTTTAGGAATTGGCAATGTTTCTAATCCTAAAACTAGTGGTTATCATTTAGAATATATTTTAGTGTCTGAAAAAGATGCTAAGTATATTGCCTCTTTATTAAATGAATTTCGGCTAAATGCTAAAGTTATTAAAAGAGGTAATAAATATATAAGTTATATTAAGATGAGTGAATGTATAAGTGATTTAATTAAGATGTTTCGGGCGATTAATTCTTTATTTGAATTTGAAGATACGAGAATTTATAGAGATCATAAAAATATGGTTAATCGTCTTAATAATGTCGAACTTGCCAATCAAGAAAAAACAATTAAAAGTGGTTTAGATCAATTAGAACTAATTAAATACTTAAAAAATCATGAGCTTGTTCCCTTAATGGATGAAAAATTAAAATTAGTGATGGAATATCGCGAAAAATATCCCGAAGTGTCTTTTCAAGAGCTCGCTAATATTATTAGTATGGAAACAGACTATAAAGTAGGAAAGTCTGGTATAAACCACCATTTTCGGAATATGCGAAAAATTAAAGAAGATTATTTAAATAAAGAAAAGAAGGAAGAAAAATGACCTCAGATATTACAATTATGAGTACTAATTTAAATAAGAATATTTTAAAAAATTATCCTGATTATAGCATTATTGGAGGAGAATTTACTAACAATGATCTTTTAAAATATTCTAAAGTTATTTTTTATGAGGTTTTAAATAACAAAAAGGAAGAAGAAATAAAAGAGTTATTTTCCTTTTTAAAAGAGCACCATATTGCTTTTATTAATGTTACAAATAATGAAGAACAAGTATTATTAACAGATTATTTAATTATTTATGATAAAGAAAAAATCTTAATTGAGGGTTCTACTTTAGAAGTTTTAAAACAAGAGAAATTACTTAAAAGATTAGGAATTGCTCTTCCTTTTATGGTAGAATTATCTTTGCTTTTACAAGATTATGGTTTGATAAAAGATATTTATTTAGATTATAAATCTTTGGAGGATGCCTTATGGAATTAAAAGATATTTTAAATGAATATGGTTTAGTTGGTGTTATAAGTACTTATAAATTTACTTTAGATGAAGAAAAAAAAGTCGAAGATTTAAATATAAAAAATATTGATAAAGCCTTAAAAATGGTTAATTTACAAGAAGATGTAAAAGATAAATATTTAAAAGATTTATCTTTAGATGAATTATTTAAAATAGACTTAATTAGTAAGTTAGATAAAGATATAATTATTGTGGGAAATTTATCTAGTTGTCTTAATTATAAAGACCGAGATTTTATTAAGAAATTGCTTTTAAAACTAGTAAATAATTATCATAAAAAAATTATTGTTATTGATAATGATGTTAAAGTGTTTTTTAATTTAGTTAAAGTCGTTGTAGTGGTAAGTGGTAAAGATATATTATATGCAACAAAAGATTTCTATGATGATAATCTTTATAAGTATACCTCTATACCTAAAATAATTGAATTAATTAAATATCTTAATAAAGAGGGAAGAAAAATTCAAGAAACAACGGATATTTATGAACTCATTAAAGATATTTATCGGAGTGTTTCATGAAATATTTAATGGTTATTAGTTATGATGGATCTAAATTTCATGGTTTTCAAAGGCAAAAAAATGTGCGAAATGTACAAGGCTATTTGGAAGAAGTTTTAAGTAAGATATTAAATGAAGAAATAGTAATTAAAGGGTCAGGGAGAACTGATGCGGGAGTTCATGCTTTAAATCAAACTGCTCATTTTGAAACTTCTAAAAGTGTTTTGGGTTTAAAAAGAAAACTTAATCAAGAATTAAAAGATATTAGAGTTAAAAAAATTAGTTTAGTACCCGATGATTTTCATGCTAGGCATTCTGTTAAAGAAAAAACGTATCTTTATAAATTAGATTTAAGTGGAAAAAAGAATGCCAATTATTATGGCCTATGTCATAGCAATTTAGATATTAAAAAAATGCGAAAGGCTAGTCTAGTTTTTCTTGGCTATCATGATTTTTATAATTTTGTTGCTGGTGAAAGAGAAGACTATCATAGTGCAATTAATAAAATTAAAATTTTTAAATTAAATAATGTCGTGTATTTTAAATTTACTGGAATTGGTTTTTATCGGTATATGGTTCGCAATTTAGTTGGGGCTTTAATAGAGGTTGGCAAAAATAAAATTGATCAAAGTATAATTGCCGATATGCTTACAGGAAAAACTACCAAAAGATTACCAACAGCGAGTCCCAATGGTTTATATTTATTAAAAATAAAATACTGATTAATTTAAAGTCAGATTAAAAAACTCTAAGGCAATCGCATAAAAAGTTGACGTAAAGAAAAGAACTATAAAGAAGGGATGACATTGAATATAAGGTTTTCAAT
>CANRJV010000051.1 GCA_947631045.1 uncultured Bacilli bacterium | reverse complement strand
TAGAAGAAATGAAAATAAACTAAGTTTTTCACTTAGTCTATTTTACTTTATTTAATTTTTGACTGTGAATTGTAACTTTAAATTATAGTAGGTTTAGTTTTTAAACTAGACTACTTTTTCTATTTAGATTATAATATTAACAAGAAAGAAGGCAAATAGATGAAATTAAAAGGAAGTTATTTTTACACATTAAGAGAAGATGCCAAAGATGAAGAAAGTAGAAGTGGCAATCTTTTAGTGCGTAGTGGCATGATTAAAAAAGTTGGGGCAGGAATATACATGTATTTGCCGATGGGGTTAAAGGTAATTGATAAAATTAAAAAAATAATTAAAGAAGAAATGGATAATGCAGGAGCTGAAGAAGTATTAATGCCTAGTTTAATTCCTGAAGAATATTATGAAGCCTGTGGTAGAGTGGCTTCTTTAGGTAGTAGTATGTTTCGACTTCAAGATAGATATGCTAAACCATATGCTTTAGGTCCAACGCATGAAGAATTATTTACCATTGCGGCCAAATCCGTAGTTAATAGTTATAAAGATTTACCATTTACTATTTATCAACAAGCCGATAAATTTCGAGATGAACCAAGACCAAGATATGGACTTATTAGAGTAAGAGAATTTATTATGAAAGATGCTTACTCATTTGATAGAGATGAAAAAGGCTTAGATGTTTCTTATCATCAAATGCGAGATGCTTATAATAAAATTTTTGACCGTATTGGTCTTGACTATAAAATAGTTAAAGCGGATACTGGAGTAATGGGTGGTTCATTATCTGAAGAATATCAAGCTGTTACAGATATTGGTGAAGATATTCTTGTATTATGTGATAATTGTGATTATGCTTCTAATTTAGAAGTATCAGAAGTTATAAGTAAAGAAGAGAATAAAGAAGAAAAGCAAAAATTAGAATTAGTCGAAACTCCTCATAAAGAAACTATTGAAGAAGTATGCGAATATTTAAAATTAGATGTTAAAAAATCGGTTAAGGCCTTACTTATGAAAGCTAATGAAGAACTAGTTATTTTCTTTGTTAGAGGAGACCGAGAATTAAATTTAGTTAAGGCTTCTAAACTTTTAGGGGTTGGAGAAATTAATTTTGCCGATGATGCTTTAATTGCGACGAGTAATGCTGTTCCCGGTTTTACTGGACCCATTGATTTAAAAGCCAAAATAGTAATTGATCGTGAAATTTTAAATATGCAAAATTTCTGTTGTGGAGCCAATAAATTAGGCTATCATTATATAAATGCTAATATCGATGATTTTAAATATGATATAGTTGGAGATATAGTTAATGTTAAAGAAGGCGATACTTGCCCAATTTGTGGTGGAAAATTATATTTCAAAAAAGGTATTGAAATAGGTAATATTTTTAAACTAGGAACAAAATATTCGGAAAAATTAGGCCTTACTTATTTAGATGAAAATAATAAATCTTTACCAGTAGTAATGGGTTGCTATGGTATAGGAGCTGGAAGAATATTGGCCTCCGTGATTGAACAAAATAATGATGAACATGGAATGATATTCCCTGTTAATATAGCACCTTATGAAGTATGTATTGTTTTAATTGATAACAAAGATTCTAAACAAGTAGAAGTAGCGGAAAAAATTTATCAAAATTTAAAACAATTAGGAATTGATGTTTTATTAGACAATCGAGATGAAAGGCCAGGAGTTAAATTTAAAGATATGGATTTAATTGGAATACCTCTTCGTTTAACAGTAGGTAAAAAGATAGAAAATAATCTTATAGAAGTTAAAGAAAGAATTAGTGAAGATTATAAAGAAATGAGTATTGATGATGCTTTAGAATATACTAACAAATATATTAAAGATAATTTAAAGTAGGTAAATTATGGAAATAATAATTGAAAAAGCACATAATGAAGATTATAAAATAGCGGATGAATTTCTTACTCTTCTTATTCAAGATGAAAGAAAATATGATGAGACTATAGATTCGACATTTGTAGTTAAAGATTTTTATTGTCATATTAAAAATGATCCTCAAAAATGTCTTTTAATGGCCAAAGATGGCAATAAGGCAGTGGGCTTTATTTATGGCTATTTGCAACCATTGGATGGTAAAAAAGATAATATTGCCCAAATAGATGCCTTATATGTAGATGAAAATTATCGTCATTTAGGGATAGGGAAAAAATTAATATCTGAATTTAGTAATTGGGCTAAAGAAAAAAAGACATTTAAAATAGAAATTAATGTTATGGAACAAAATATAGGAGCAAGAGAATTATATTATAAAGTAGGTTTTAAAGATAAAAGAAGGACATTAATTTGGGATATAAAGTAAAAAACAAGGTTGTTTATATTACCTTGTTTTTTTATCAGTTTTTTTGTGTTGAATATAATAAGCAATATTTAATTGGAGACGATAAGGAATAAAGCGAATTCCCAGAAGGGCTAATTTCATTTTTAAAGTCGGGATAATAAGCATTTTTCCTTGAAACATTTTATCAATAGCATATTTCGCTACATATTCGCTGGAAGCACCTTTAATATCAAATACCCCTTTAGCCACTTTATTAAATTCTGTATTAACAGGTCCAGGACAAAGACAAGAAATTTTAACATGGGATTTTTTCTTGCGTAACTCTTCATTGATAGCCATTGAGAGTTTGGCTAGATAATTTTTAGTGGCATAATAAGTACTTAAATGAGGTCCAGCCATAAAGCCTGCTGAAGAAGCCACATTTAAAATATAACCTTTATCTTTTTTTAAAAAATCTATTAAAAATAATTTAGTTAAAATATGAGGTGCTTTAACATTTATATCAATCATGTTTAATTCTCTATCTAAACCGGTTTCGTTAAAATCTCCAAATAAACCAAATCCCGCATTGTTTATTAAAATATCAATATTATCATTTTTAACATGATTATATAATTTGTAGCAATTGTCTTCGTTACTTAAATCTAAAGCAATTATTTTAACACTTGTCTTTAATTCTGCTTTTAATTTTTCTAATCTATCTTTTCTTCTCGCAACTAAAATTAAATCAATATCTTTACTTGCTAAATATCTTGCCATATCTTGGCCAATGCCTGAAGAAGCTCCCGTTATTAAAGCTTTCATAATTTCATTTCTCCTTTTAGTTCAAAGAGAATATCTCTTAATTCCATGGCTCTTTCAAAGTCTAGGGCTCTTGCGGCTTCTTTCATTTCTTCTTCAACTTTTTGAATCATATTAATTGCGTCTTTTTTACTCATCTTCGTCTTTTTAGGAGTCGTATCAATATTATTAGAAATAACTTCTTTAATTTCTTTAACAATTGTTTTTGGAGTAATACCATGTTCTTTATTATATTCTTCTTGAATTTGTCTTCTCCGCTTAGTTTCGGTAATCGCAATATTCATAGCTTCACTTACGATATCTGCATACATAATAACTTCACCATGTTCGTTTCTCGCACATCTTCCAATTGTTTGAATCAAACTGCGGTCACTTCTTAAGAAGCCTTGCTTATCCGCATCTAAAATACAAATTAAACTAACTTCGGGAATATCGATACCTTCTCTTAAAAGGTTAATTCCGACAACAACATCATAAATGCCCATTCTTAAATCATGAATAATTTTAAGTCTTTCTAAAGTTTTAATTTCATTATGAAGATAAGCAACTTTTATATTCATTTCTTTTAAATAATTAGTTAATTCTTCACTCATTCTAATGGTTAGGGTCGTAATTAGAACTCTTTCATTTAAGGCTTTGCGCTTATTGATTTCCCCAATTATATCATCAATTTGACCTTCAGTTTTTCTAACTTCAATAATTGGGTCTAATAAACCAGTTGGTCTAATAATTTGTTCTACAACTTCATGATCTACTTTTTCTAATTCATAATCTCCTGGAGTAGCCGAAACATAAATGGCGTTTTTTATTTTACTTTCGAATTCCGGAAATTTTAAAGGTCTATTATCTAAAGCACTAGGAAGTCTAAAACCATAATCGACCAAAGTTTGCTTTCGCATTCTATCTCCATTATACATACCCCTTACTTGCGGAAGGGTAACATGTGATTCATCAATAACCATTAAAAAGTCATCGGGCATAAAGTCAATTAAGCAAGTAGGAGTACTTCCTTCTTCTCTTAGGGCTAAATGGCGAGAATAATTTTCAACGCCATTACAATAGCCGGTTTCTTTTAACATTTCGACATCATAATTAACTCTTTCTCTTAGTCTTTGTTCTTCAATAAATTTGCCATTATCATGGAAATATTTTAATCTTTCTTCTTTTTCTTCTTCAATTCTTCTAATGGCTTCTTCTAATTTTTCAGGACTAGTTACAAAGTGTGAAGCTGGAGAAATGGCAATGGATTTTTTGGCTTCTTTAACAACTCCAGTTAAAGGGTCAAAAATAGTTATACTCGAAACTATATCATCATCTAAATCAATTCTAATACCTGATTCTTTTTCGTTAACGGGAACTATATCAATAGATGAGCCTCGAACTCTAAATGTTCCGCGGTGAAAATCTAAATCACTTCGCTCATAAGTCATATCTACTAATTTTGTAATTATATTATTTCGATTAACTTGGTCACCAATGTTTAAAACTAACATGTTTTTTTCATATTCATCTTTTTCGCCAATACCATAAATGCAAGATACAGAAGCTACCACAATAACATCGCGGTGATTTATTAAAGCACTAGTGGCTCTGTGGCGAAGTTCATCAATTTCATCATTGATGGAAGCATCTTTTTCAATATAGGTATCACTTGATGGGACATAAGCTTCCGGTTGATAATAATCATAATAAGAAACAAAATATTCTACATGATTTTCCGGAAATAATTCTTTAAACTCACTATAAAGTTGTCCCGCTAAAGTTTTATTGTGGGCTAAAACTAAAGTAGGTTTATTAACTTCTTTAATGACATTAGCAATCGTAAAAGTTTTACCAGTACCAGTGGCACCGAGTAAAACTTGATGTTTTTTGCCTTCATTTATACCATCTACTAATTCTTTAATAGCTTCGGGTTGGTCGCCATTAGGTTTATATTTTGAAACTAATTTAAACAACTTCTTCGCCTCCTTTTAGGTTTTAAACATTTATATTATATAACAAAACCTAGTTTTTATATATAGAAATTAAATTAAATAGTCGCAAAAAAAAGATACTTATTTGAAAGTATCTAAATTATTATTTTTGATCTTTTATACTATTGTAGAAATTAGCATAAGTAACATTCATATATGGAGTTACATAGAACATTAGAATACCTAATGTTAAAGCTCCTAATAAAAGCCAACCTATGAAGCTAAGTTGGAGAACAAAGAAATCAAGTTTATGACCATCCATCATTTCTTTACTCCGTCTAATCGCTCCCATTACGCCAAGTTCTGGATTATCTAGCATAATATATTGAACCATTGAATATTTATAAGTAGCAATAATTCCAGGAATGATTAATAGTAGTGACCATAAACCAATGAATAATGATGTCATAAATGCAACGCCAATATAAAGTAGCCATAAATTAGTTTTGCTAAATAATTCTTTATAAGTAACTTTTTCATTACGAGATACTTTTAAGAAAAAACTTACAGAACCTAAGGCTAGAAATGCTGAAACTAAAAGATTTAAAATTGAAGAAATTATTGGAAATAAAATAGAATTAAATTCTCCTTCACCGCTTAAAAAATTAGATAGTGCTTCCGGATCCTTTAAAATATCACCATTACCAATAAGACCTACACTTGTTGCTGCAAGAGAAATAAGACCAAATATTACCAATACTAATATTGCTTGACCATATTTACCTTGCAAAGACTTTTTTGCATTTTCCTTTAATTCAACTCTGTTCATAATAACATACTCCTTCCGAGTTAAATATACCACTTAATTTTATTTTCGTAAACTATAAATATGCTAAAAAATGCTAATTTAATTTAAAAAAAACGAGACCACATAACCTTGTGGTCTCAAAGAATAAAAAGGGGTTGACTAGTGTGATACTAGCACCAATACGGACTTTTCCGAATTGGTGATTACTATCCTAATCGATTTGTTCTAGTTTGTCAACCTTTTTTGACGTATTTTTGACACTTTTGTGACTTTTAAATGAAAATGTCCTAATTTTAAATAAGTATTTTTTAGTAAAAATGTCCTATTAAAAAATAATG
>CANRJV010000050.1 GCA_947631045.1 uncultured Bacilli bacterium | reverse complement strand
AAATAAAAATCACTATAAAGCCTTATAAATACTGGGCTAAATGGTGATTTTTTGCTTTAACAAGTGTGAAACTCAGGTTATAACACGTCTCATATTGATTAGTAAATGAAAGAGTTTATTCATCTATAGTCTTTCTCTATTTTTCTATTAAATTAGTTAAATCTTGATAATCTAAAAAGAAATCTAATCTTTCCTCATGATAGATACCTTTTTGCCAATAACATTTAAGGGCATAAGCATCTCTCATACTTTTAATAATCCGATACTTATCATCTATTATTTCTAAAGCAGATCCATTACTTAATAATAATCCAACCATATTATTCTTTTTTAATTCTTCTTTAGTGGATTCTTTTCTTCCTTTTTCATTAACATGTGGGGTAGCATATAAGTTAAACCAATTTAAACAATCGATACTTTCTAAAGACCCCGTAACTGAATCGTCGGAATTACAAGCTTTAAACCAACATACCGCTCCCGCTGAAATGCCACTTATAACTTTACCGTTTTCATAAGCTTCATATAAAATTTTATCAAAGCCTTTGCTAGTCCATAAATCAAGCATCGCTTTGGTATCTCCTCCCCCTTCATATATAATATCAGCCCAAGCAATTTTTTCTTGAACAATCTCAAAATTATCTAATTCTTTTCTTTTTAAATCTTGACAATTACAACCTAATTTTTCCCCATAAATTTTTTTCATTGTTTGATAATAACTCTCTTCAACTTGAGAGGATGTCATGGCATGGTCAATAAAAAGAAAATTAGGTTTATCTTTTTTTGTTAAAGCGACAATTTCTAAATCAATAGCGGCCGTGTCATATGAAGCTTTCTCACAATTATCTAAAATCCGACCATTTTCGCCGCCCCCAATTGCTACTATTTTTTTAGTCATTTTTTCATCCTTCTATAGTTTAAAATTTTTGGTTCTAACCCGAGGAAAAGCAATGGTGTCTCTTATATTATCCATTCCTGTTGCATACATAGTAAGGCGTTCTAAGCCCATTCCAAAGCCACTATGGGGAACTGAACCATATTTTCTTAAATCTAAGTACCATTCATAATCCTCTTTGGTCATATGAAGTTCTTCAATTCTTTTTTCTAATAAATCAAAGTCATCTTCTTTTTGAGAAGCCCCAATTATATCTCCAATGCCCGGAAAATATAAATCTGAAGAAGCTACAGTAAGTCCATCAGGATTTAACTTTGTATAAAATGGTTTTAGTTCTTTAGGATAATTGGCAATAAAGAAAGGATTTTTATAAATTACTTTTATTAAATACTTAATATGTTCACTTTTTAAATCGCATCCCCAATAAACAGGATATTCAAAATTAGTTCCGGCTTTCTTTAATATTTCAATTGCCTCAGTATAATCTAAAGTAGCAAAATCTTCTTCCACTAGCTTAGTTAATCTATTATATAATTCTGAATCATAAAAACTAGTTAAATATTCAACTTCTTTAGAACATTCAGTTAAAACACGCCCGAAAATATATTTTACAATATCTATAACTATTTCTACAACTTCATCTAATGAGGCAAAAGCAATTTCCGGTTCAATTATCCAAAATTCAGCTGCATGATGTTTAGTATTGGAATTTTCAGCTCGAAAACTAGGGCCAAAAGTATAAACTTTCCCTAAACCACTCGCAAAAGCTTCGGCTTCTAATTGACCTGATAAAGTCAAATTCATTCTTTTACCAAAAAAATCTTCTTTATTAAGATTAGGATTATATGCCATTTTAGATATTTCATCCAAATCTAAAGTTGTTGCTCGAAACATTTCTCCGGCACCTTCGCAATTACTTCCCGTTAGGATGGGAGTATTAATATAAATAAAATTATTTTGATGGAAATATTCATGAATAGAGGCCGCAATAACACTTCTAATTCGAAAAACAGCATTAAAAGTATTAGTTCTAACTCGTAAATGAGGAATATCTCTTAAAGATTCTAAATTTTGCTTCTTCTTTTGAATCGGATAATCATTAGGGCATTTTCCAATTACTTTAATACTACTCGCATTAATCTCCACTTTTTGACTTTTATTTAAAGATTTAACTACTTTACCTGTAACGGCAATAGATGCTCCAACTTTTAAATTTTCATCTAAAGCATTATTTTCCATAACAATTTGTAAATTAGTTAAAGATGTCCCATCATTAAGTTCAATAAAACTCATATTTTTAGTTTTTCTAATTGTTCTTATCCACCCACAAACAGTAACATCTTCACCAATATAGTTATCTTCTTCTAAAACTTTTTTAATATCTTCGTGCTTCATTATATTTCCTCCCTTTTTTCTAAACATTTACAAATACTATCCCAATCATCATGATTATAAATATTTCCAATAATTGTTCTTTTTTCTTTAAGATTTTCCTCATCAAAAGATGGAATAAAAGCATCTCCCGAATTATCTATTAAGAGATAAGTATTATCTCGAATATGATTATCTTTAAATTCCAATTCAATATTTTTATTATTAAAATCTTGTAAAACTATTTCTTGAAATTCTTGAAATTCTTTATCCGTAATTTCAAAATTATTTTTATTTAAACTACCATATTTCCCTAAAGGAGCAAATTTAAATATTTGCCATTTAGAAACATAATCCATTTTATTTATTAAAATAGCTAAATTTTTAGCATCAGACAAATTTCCTTTATGAACAACCGTATTAATACATACCTTTGCGCCA
Organism: uncultured Bacilli bacterium; assembly: GCA_947631045.1. Taxonomy (GTDB): domain Bacteria; phylum Bacillota_I; class Bacilli_A; order RF39; family UBA660; genus SIG200. The sequence continues at coordinate 3,487 of CANRJV010000050.1, read as the reverse complement.
TTTTGACCCAATTTTTCACATATAGCTAATTGTTCATTAAGAATATCATCTTTAGAACATCTAAATAATTTAAAAATATCATTAGTAGATCCATCAATAGGTATTCCTATAACATCAACATAAGAAATTAATTTTTTTAAATCAATTTTATTTATTACTTCTTTTTCATTAACTATAACATCTTTTATAATAGACGTTCCTAAAGTATCTAGAGAAATCATAAAACCAATATCTTTTAATTCTTTTAAAAGTTCAATAATATCGGGACGAGTTAATGGGTCTCCCCCACATAAAGTTATTTTACTTACACCTCTGTTATAGGCATACTTTAAAAAATCTACTAATTTAGGAGTTGGAACAAAAGCCCCTTTTTCCTCTTCTCTTGAAAAACTATAACAGCCTCGACAATAAGTAAAGCAATTTTGACTTACAAAAACATTTAAATGCATGTTTCCCCTTCTTTTTTAAAATGATTCTCTAGCTCTTGTAATAATTCATTGTCTTTTTGAACTAAATCTATATTTTTAATATAATCTCGCATTTTTTGATTGTAAGAAATAATTTTAGCTATTTCATTTTGAGGCTTAAAACTATTTAGATAAGCCTTAACATCAAAATCTAATAAATCAGGAGAAGTTGTTCCATTAACCGGGACTAACCAAAAATGGACATTAACATATGGGTCTGATTTTTCATTCGATAATAAATGAGCATAATTAATACCTAATACTTGGCGCATGCCCTCTTTTATTTTTTTTAAGATAAAAGTAAATCTTAAAAAAGTAATATCATCTAAATAATCAAAAGCTGTATAAGTTTTATTTAAACTAAAGATATAAAAACCTGGACAAGGAAATTTAGGATCTGCCCTAACAATTATTCCTTCATTTTCATAAATAGGAATATTTTGCTCAGGAATATACTCCGGATATCTTTCCATAAAATCGGCCCTTGAAAGATCAGCCGGAGCTAGATAGGCCCGATAATTTTTAGAGCCACCATAAAAGTGAATATACCGCATGCCTACTGGAGCAGAAGGTAAATCTTCCCTTTTATCAACATCAAAAAATTCTAATTTTGGTTTCTCATTCATTTATTTATCCTCCTCTATATTCTTTATTTCAAAGTAAATATCTTCCCAACTAGCTACTTTCTCTACTTTAGAATCATTATATTTCATATTATAATTGGCTTTAAATAAAAAGACCGGTATCTTTCTTTCTTTGGAAATTTGGTTAACAACTTCCCAATTATCATCAATAAAGACATCAACTTTATTTTTTAAAACATCTTGACTTTTATTAGTGCTTCCTAAAATTATTTTATCATATTCTATCTTATTTTTATGAAGCCAATTTAAGGTTATATCTTCAACATTTTTACTTCGAGAAGAAATAATAATTATTTCATGACCTTCTTCTTTTAACTTATGAATTATTTTAGCAACTCTTCTTTTCGGTTTGGCACTCATAAATATTGAGGATAAATATAACAATTTAAATTCTTTTTGATTATCAATACTCCAACCAAAAGCTTTTTCTTGATCCCACTCTGTTAAATCAATATTATAATTAATCTTTTTATCTTTATTATATTTTTTAGCCAATTTAACAAATAAACTAGATGAATCTGTAATAGTATCGTCTATATCAATTCCAATTGTCATCTAAAGATATTCCTTTCTATAATACTTTATTGATATTGCGTTATATAATACTATTTTCTTTTGATTTTGTCAACCGAGTTAACGATGACAAAATTCTCTTATTCTTTTGCGCGCAGAAGCAGTTTTGGCATATTCTAGCCATTCATCTCGTGGGCCAAAAGAAAGAACATCTGTTACTATTCGAACTCGATCCCTATTTTGTAAAACATAATTTAAAGGCACTATTTCATCATTAACAAAAGCCGCTGTCATGGTATTGCCAATATCCGTATGAATCCGGTAAGCAAAGTCAATCGGAGTTGCACCTTTAGGAAGTTCAATTATATCACCTTTTGTAGTATAGACATAAACTGCTTCCGAAAATAATTCTCTTTTAACTTGACTTACAAAGTCTTGATTATTTCCAAACATGGCATTCATTTCCATTAAAGAATTATAAAACTGATATTTTTCTTTCAACTCTTGTTGCATAGTATCCCGAGCACAATCAGGTTTACTATCCCAATAAGCAGTTAAGCCAAAAGACGCTGTTTTGTCCATTTCAAAAGTCCTAATTTGTACTTGAACAAGACGATCATTCGGAGCAAAAACTGTGGTATGTAAAGATTGATACATGTTAGTTTTAGGATTATATATATAATCTTTAAACATTTCATTAACGGGATGATATAATTGATGGATTAAACCTAAAGCTTTATAACAACCCTCTAATTCGTCAACCATTACCTTTAAAGCAAATAAATCATGAATATCAGAAAGCCTTTGCCCTTGGTTTAATCTTTTGTATATTCCGTATATATTTTTAGTCCTAACTTTTATATCACTTGCAATATTTTCATATCCTAAGAAAGTTTTTAATTTGTCTTGAATTTCTTTTAAAGTTGGTAAGTAGTCTTCTTCAACTTTCCTTTTTTGACCGGCAATTTTCCGATATAAATCAGGTTTTAGATATTGAAAAGATAAATCTTCTAACTCACTTTTTATACGGTAAGCCCCAATGTAATAAGCTAGAGGTGCAAAAATTTCCATGGTTTCCAAAGAATTTTCTTTTTGTTTAAAACTACTTTTATATTGAAGGGTGCGCATATTATGAAGACGATCGGCCAGTTTTATAATAATAATGCGGACATCTTCAGTAATTCCGATAATGATTTTACGGGTATTAGCTAAAGCTTGATCTTCCTTACTGGAAAAATTCATTTTCGCAAGCTTAGTTACCCCATCAACTAAATTGGCTACCGTTGGATTAAATTCATGAGCAATATCTTCTTTCGTCACTCCTGTATCTTCAATAGTATCATGTAAAAGCCCCGCACAAATTGTATCCATGTCAGCATGCAAATCCGCTAAAATATAAGCTACATTTAAAGGATGAATGATGTATGGTTCCCCACTCTGGCGAAATTGACCAGCATGTAACTTTTCAGCATAACGATAAGCTTTTTTAACATCATCAAGACTACCTAAATTATACTCTCGAATTTTTACTAATAAATCTTCTAATTTAATTTCTCCCATACACTACCTCCAAATAAAAACACGCAAATCTTTTAGAATTGCGTGCGCACTTTATTTTTTAAAGTATAATTGTTCATAATATAGTTACAAATATTTAATCGACAATTATTCATCATAAATGGTCTCCTTTAAAAAATATTAAAACTATTTTACTACATTATCGATCTAAAAATCAAGAGTTTTTCTTTCATCCCAAGAAAAAAGTAGCCGAAGCTACTATTTTATAATTTCTGATACTACACCAGCACCAACAGTACGTCCACCTTCACGAATTGAGAATTGAGTACCATTTTCAAGTGCTAC
>CANRJV010000049.1 GCA_947631045.1 uncultured Bacilli bacterium | reverse complement strand
TGCTATTACCGTCAGCAACATCGTATTCTTCTTTTCCATCTCCCTTCCCTCCTTTCTCCTTCTTCCAGAAAATATTTCTTTATTTTTTATTTTTTTATCTTCCTCCCTCCCCCCACCGCGGGGCCCCCTATTTATCCCTCTCTCCCCACCAAAAAAAAGAAGAAGACCTCTCTCTTCCTTTCTCTTTTATTATTTTTTTCATTAACATTTTTTTCAGAATGTGTTTCTTAACATATAAGATAATAAGCAAGATATAAGCAAGATGTTGATATTTTTTCTATATTCTGATATAATAATTTTCTAGAAAATGGTGATTATATGAGTAAGTACATTCCTCCTTTTGAAATTAACAATAAAATGTTAGATTATATTTCTTCTATAATGGAAAAAATTGGAAAATTAAGTAATTTTTCTAATTTAGATAAAATGCCAATATTAAGAAGAAATAATAGAATTAAATCTATTCATTCATCTTTAGCAATTGAAGCAAATTCTTTATCTTTAAATGAAGTTAAAGATGTTATAAACGGAAATATTGTTTTAGGACCTCAAGAAGAAATTCAAGAAGTAAAAAACGCCTTTAAAGCATATGAAAAGATTAAAGAATTTAATCCTTATAATTTAGAAGATTTAAAAAAAGCTCATAAAATATTAACTTATTTAACTCTTGATGATGCTGGTTCTTTTAGAAAAGGAGATGAAGGAGTCTTTGATGGTGATAAATGTATATTTATGGCTCCACAAGCAAAAAATGTTAATAACTTAATGGATAATTTATTTAATTTTCTAAAAGAAAATAAAAATAATATTAATCCTCTTATATTATCTTCTATTTTTCACTATGAATTTGTTTTTATTCATCCATTTAGTGATGGAAATGGAAGAACAGCTAGATTATGGCAAAATGTTATTTTATCAAATTATAAAAGTATATTTGAATATTTTCCAATAGAAACATATATTAAAAAATATCAAGAAGAATATTATAAAACTATTGATTCATGCAATAAAAATGGTAATTCAAACTTATTTATAGAATTTATTTTAAAAATAATTGATGAAACATTAGATGAAGCTTTAAAATCTTCTGATGTTATAATTAAAGATAATAACTATGTTTATAAATTACTTAGTGTTATGGAATATAATTTTCCTTTAAGTGCTAATCAAATAATGGCTAAATTAGGTTTAAAATCTAAAGAAACATTTAGAGAACATTATTTAAATCCCGCAATTAAAAATGGGCTAGTAAAATTAACAATTCCTGATAAACCTACGAGTAAAAATCAAATGTATTATAAAAGTTGAAACCAGCTTTTTTAATTTTCTTTGATTATAAACAATATTACCTTCATGGGTTAAACTTTGATAATAGTCTTTTACAACTTCTCAGGATTTTTTATATAAAGAGATAAAGGACAACCTCCTCTTATATCTTTTCAAGAGAAATATCAGCTTTTATGTCTGCTTCAACATTATTTTATCTTCTGTTAGTTTATTTCTTATGGCATCCCAAACAACTGAATACATTTGCCATTCGTCTATTAGAAGTGGTCGTTCATTATCTGAATAATGAAGGTTTAGTTTTATTAATAATATAATAATTACTTTTTTAACTCCATCTTGAAATTCAATAATACTTTTGGAATACTTTTTAGAAATTGTTGATTTACCGCACCATTTTGGCCTTTCAATTAATACAGCCCCCAATTGACTGCATTTTCTTTTCGATAATATCATCAAGAACTCTTTTTAAATACTTTTCCATTCTAATTACCTTTTAATTATTTTATCATATAGCATTTAATTAAACAGCACCATTAAGAAAAAATCGGATAATAAATTAATAAAAATTAGGAGATATTTTTAAGAACAAAAAGTAAAACTCAATAAATAAAATTTATTTCGTTTCACCTTGATAATTATCTTTTAAATTGGTATTAAAAAAAGAAGATGTTACTCTTCAATTTTATTATTCTGCTGTTTTGGTAATTACTTTACATCCGTCTTCGGCTAATTGAGATATTATAGTAATTTTGATGTCTTTGCCAGCCAAACCACTTTGATCAACACTTGATTTATTAACAAGTTTCATGCTAGCAAGAACTGAAGTTCCTTCTCTGTCACCACTAGTAGCATCATTTTTAACAATTACGACAGTATACAATTTTTTTTCAATATTTGATGTTTTAAATAAATCACTTACATCGTAGCAGCCTCTCTCAGATGTGCACTTAGCTTCGCCAGCATGGCTTCCGCTTGTGGATTCAGTCTCCATTAAATAAGTGTTAGTGCTTCCTTCCCAATCTGTTATCATATCATCTGTACTGTCGGTGTCTATATTAGAAACTAGAACATCGCCATCTTTAGAATATAAGTATAGTATTAAATCTCCCTCAGTCAATGTATCGACCGCCTTATCCGCGGAAAGAGTTATTGTAACTGGACATTCATAAGTTGAAATATCATCCTTGCTAGTAGCGCCAACACCACTCGCAGAAATACTAAATAAATTATACTTTTGCTCCGTATCACTCCAATAATAAAGCCCAGTTTCATCATCTTTACCACTAGATGAGTTCTTACTTTCTTTATCACCAGTGTTTATCGCCCATCTAGCCCCAGAATTATTCATCGCCATATCTTGAACCGTAGCTGCAATTCCAAAAGTGCTTTCGCCAGTCTTCATCGTAATTGTCGGCAATTGTTGCGTTTGCGCTGTAGCCGCAGTAGTTGATGTGCCTCCTTCCACTGTTAAGCTGAAGTATGCGAATGTTGCTCCCACTACCGCTACTAATAATGTTGCTACTGCTATTACCGTCAGCAACATCGTATTCTTCTTTTCCATCTCCCTTCCCTCCTTTCTCCTTCTTCCAGAAAATATTTCTTTATTTTTTATATATTTTTATCTTCCTCCCTCCCCCCCCGCGGGGCCCCCTATTTATCCCTCTCCCCCACCAAAAAAAGAAGAGACCTCTCTTCTCTCTCTTTATTCTTCTAATGATTTCATATAAGAAAATATTTTAATTTATCATTAAAAAAGAAGATGTTACTCTTCAATTTTGTTACTCTGCTTCTTTAGTAATTACTTTACATCCTTCTTGAGCTAATTTAGATGTTAAGGTAATTTGGATACTTTGACCAGCTAAACTACTTTGGTTACTATTTTTGTTAACAAGTTTCATACTTGCTTCAACTGATGTACCTTCGTTACTACTGTTATCTGCATTTACAATCACAACAGTATATAAAGTTTTTGTTTCATTAGGTTCTTCAAACAAATCACTAACGTCATAACAACCCTTCTTACTTTCAGCTGAACAATTATTTTCATTTGCATGGTCTTGTTCTTCAGTAGTCTTCTCCATTAAATAACTGTTAGTATTACCTTTCCAATCATTTATCAAATCATCCGTTTTGTCTCGACCATCATCACTTGGATCAGAAACTAATACGTCTCCGCCTTTGGAATATAAATATAATATTAGATCTCCTTGAGTTAATTCCGGAACTTTTTCCCCAGCAGTGAGTGTTATTGTAACTGGGCACTCGTAATCTAAGGCATCATTCTCACTAGATGTTGGTGTATCTGCCTTAATATTAAATAAATTATGTTTAATTTCATTTTGACTCCAATAATAAAGTTTTCCATCACCATCATTTTTTCCATTGGAATCATTGCTTTGACTAGCACTTTCGTCCCCGGTATTCATTGCCCACCTCGGCCCAACATTATTCATGGCCATATCAGAGGCTGTTACAGATATTCCAAAAGTACTTTTCCCTTCCGTCATTGTGATTGTCGGTAGTTTTTGGGTTTGTGTATTTACGACTGTAGTTGAATTTCCTGAAGCAGTTATACTAAAATATGCGAATGTTGCTCCCACTACCGCTACTAGTAATGTTGCTACTGCTATTACCGTCAGCAACATCGTATTCTTCTTTTCCATCTCCCTTCCCTCCTTTCTCCTTCTTCCAGAAAATATTTTCTTTATTTTTTATATTTCCTTCTATTTTATTTTATCTTTTTTTTTAAATCATGTCAAGATTTCTTATCATACTTTACTTTTTTCCTCACAAAAATTGCGCGGGGCCCCCTATTTATCCCTTCTCCCCACCAAAAAAAGAGAGCCCCCTCTTCTCTCTCTTTATTCTTCTAAACTATTTTCATTTAATAAAAAATAATAAATTCCCATAACTATAATACCTGTATCATCTATTCTCGGTTTACTCATATCATTAACAATAATAATTTTTTTAAAAGAATCTTTTATATTAACTAAAGATTTTCTTTCTTGAATTTCTTTTATATCATTGAGCATTTTATATGCTGATTGAATATAAATTTTTTTACTACCTTCATTACAAACAAAATCCACTTCATATTGAGGTTTCTTACCATTCTCATTTATAGTAACTACTCCAACATCTACATTATAGCCTCTCCTTAATAATTCATTATAAATAATATTTTCCATTATATAACCATTATCAATTTGTCTAAAATTAAGTCTAGCATTGCGTAGTCCAATATCTTCAAAATAATATTTATAAGGAGAATTAATATGCTTTTTACCCTTAATATCATATCTTTCTACTTTATTAATTAAAAAAGCTTCTTCAAAATACTCTAAATATTTACTTATTGTTTTGTCACTTAAATCTAATCCTTTTATACTTTTAAAAGTATTTTGTAAATTTAATGGATTAGTTAAAGATCCTATTTGAGAAGATATTATATTTAAAAGTTCATTTAATTCTTCTATATTATCAATTTTATGCCTATCGATTATATCATTTATATATGTTTCTTCAAATAATTTTTTTAAATAATTGGAGCGTTCCTTATCTGTTTCTAATGATAAAGTATAAGGTAGTCCTCCATAAATACTATATTCTTCATAGCCTTCATATTTATCGCCATCATAAACACTCATAAATTCACTAAAACTTAAAGGGAAGATATGTATTTCATCTCCTCTACCTCTAAATTCTGTAACTATATCTTTTGATAATAACTTAGCATTAGATCCCGTAACATATACTTCAATATTATCTTCATAAAGAAAAGTGTTTAAAACCGGAACAAAATCATCCATCATCTGCACTTCATCAATCAACAAATAATATTTCTTCTTATCTTTTATTAAAGATTTAACATATTTTATAAAAGTATTACCCTCTAATAAATGTTCATTTTCTTTAATATCTAAAGGTATATATATTATATGATTTTTATCATTATTTTTTAATAAATATCTATAAAATATTTTTTTTAATAAATAAGACTTACCAGATCTTCTAATTCCCGTTATTATTTTAATCATTCCATTACCATCTTTTTTAATTAATTGATTTAAGTAAAAATCTCTTTTTATTTCCTTCATAATTAATCACCTTACAAATTAATTATAAATTATTTTAAAATATTTGTAAATAATCATATTCCGAATAAATTCGTTTTACGAAAATATTCGGAATATACAAATATTGTTTTTTTCTCCTCGCACTTGTCCTTCTTGTGTTAAAAACATTAATACCAATTTAAAAAGTTAATAAATTATCCTTTTAAATGGCATTAAAAAAAGAAGATGTTACTCTTCTATATTATGATGCTTTTTTAGCTACTACTTTACATCCTGCATCAGACAATTTAGATGTTAAAGTAATTTGAATATTTTTGCCAGCTAAAGTACTTTGATCTCTGTCGGCGCTATTAACAAGTTTCATACTAGCTTCAACTGATGTGCCGGTACTGCTTTGATCAGACTTCACAATTACCACTGTATGTAAAGTTTTAGTTTCACTAGGTTGTGTAAATAATTTACTGACATCGTAGCAGCCTCTCTCAGATGCACACTTAGCATTACCAGCATGGCTTCCGCTTGCGGATTCAGTTTCCATTAAATAAGCGTTAGTGCTTCCTTCCCAATCTGTTATTAAATCATCCGTTTTATTTTGACTATCATCCTCGTCAGATCCATCAACCGGTTCAGAAACCATTACATCACCATTTTTGGAATATAAATATAATATCAAATCTCCTTCAGTCAATTCCTCAACCTTGTCTTTGACAGTAAGTGTTATAGAAACAGGGCACTCATATGTTGAAGCATCATTAACACTCGTAGAATTAGAAGCTTTGATATTAAATAAATTATATTTAACTTCTGTACTACTCCAATGATATAGATTGCCGTCCTCGTCTTTTCCACTAGAAGAATTTGTCGTGCTCTCTCCGTCACCGGTGTTCATCGCCCATCTAGCACCGGGGTCATTCATTGCCATATCTGCTGCTGTTACAGCTATTCCAAACGTATCTTCCCCTTTCTCCATCGTTATGGTTGGTAAACCTTGTGATTGGGCATTTGCTACTGTGGTTGATGTGCCTCCTTCTACCGTTAAGCTGAAGTATGCGAATGTTGCTCCCACTACCGCTACTAATAATGTTGCTACTG
>CANRJV010000048.1 GCA_947631045.1 uncultured Bacilli bacterium | reverse complement strand
GCTTCTCTAACACTTCGTCGATGCCTACGCGTATAAGGGACTTTCACCCTCTAGCTAAATGTCATGCACGACACACTTTTAAAACCCGAACCATAAGTTCGAGTTTAAATTCAATCTGGTGGAGGATGTGGGATTCGAACCCGCGACCCCCTGCGTGCAGGGCAGGTGCTCTAGCCAGCTGAGCTAATCCCCCAGAGAACACGATTATCTTATCATATAAATTAAAGATAATCAAGAGTTTTTCCGTTATTTTTCTTTCTTAACGACTTTAATTAAGCCATTCTCTAATTCTTCTAAACTTCTTCCAATATCTTTTTTACTAATGTATTCACTGATACGCATTTGATAATGGCCTGTCTCTAACATTTGCTTACTTCTTTTCGAAGCCACATGCACTAACATATATTTAGAATCAACTATATTTAGCAATTTATCGATTGATGGGTATAACATTTTATCACTGCTCCTTACAATAATATATTACTAAATATTTTATAATTAATACAATGTTTAGAAAGTTTTTTTACATTAATTTTACCTTTTATTTATCAATGGTAACTACTATACCATCTGTTTCTTTTCTAATGGTTATTCTCTTTTCGTTTAAAGTTTCTTCATTATTAATCGGATCAGAAACATCACCTTGAGAATTAGGAGTATATAATTGTTGATCAATAAGATCTTGAACTTTAATAACTTTTACATTTTGCTCTGCAAAAATATCCGGGTTATTAGTGGCATAATATTCGGCACTTTTTTTTATTGTTTCTATAGTGGCTTCATAAGCAGCCTCTACATCATATTTAGGTTCAAAGGCATAAGATATTTGATTAGCTATAATAAAATAAATAATTGTAAAAACAATAAGAATTATACCAAGAACTAATATTTTTTTATCTTTTACTAAACTCATTATTTATCACCTAACTATCTCTAAATATAATTATATCTTATTTCCTTAAAATAGCCAAGAAAAAAATCTCTAAAAAGAGATTTTAAAAACAGCATCTTTGATCATAGACATTTGATACAACATTTTCTTCACAAGTAGTAAAACATGGTGTATAGGTATGTCTATAAATGTGATGATTTATAACTCTTGTATTGCATGGCATAATATGAGGTACTTCATAACAAATATATTTATGACATACCCTTTCTTGAGGACATTCTTGAATTGGAGGACACATCATAGTTTGTGATGGAGCCATTCCCATGTCACAACAACCACCGGCCATATTGTTCATGCTCATTGTACCTTCATAATTACTTTCCGTATTAAACTCAAATTTATTTTGTTCCATAAAATATTTCCTTTCTAATTTATTTTATGAAACATCCATATTTTGGTTTGGGTTATTTTAATTAGCAACATTAAATTGCTTCAAAGGTGTATTTTCATCAATTGATTTAAATACATAGCCTTTACCTTTTAAATATTCAATAACACTCGGCAAAGCATCACGAGTATTTTTCTTAATATCATGCATTAAAATAATATAAGAGCCATTATCTTTTACATAAGTTTTAATGCTTTGAATAATATCGTTAACTTCATTTTTTTTGCATGTATCACAACTGTCAACACTCCAATCGTAATAAATATAACCTTTCTCCATCATTAGTTTTGATAATGTTGTCATAATACCTTGACAATGGCTACGACTAACAGTATTGGAAGTACCACCAGGAAAACGGAAATATTTAGGATGCACACCGGTTTGTTCATACACTATTTGCTCCATTTTATTAAAATCATTTAAGTAAGCATCAACACTATTATAAATATCCCATTTATGAGAATAAGTATGAATACCTACAACATGACCGCGATTAGCTTCTTCTTTAATCATATAACCATATTTAGGAAATTGATTGGTTACAAAGAATGTAGCTTTAACTTGATACTTATCTAAAGTATTTAAAATATCTTCAGTATAAATACCAGGCCCATCGTCAAAGGTTAAATAGATTACGCCATCAGTTACTGTTCCATTTACTAACGCATCAGAATCAGTTACAATCACTTTTCTAGTAGCTGTATCACTTTGATTAGCAGAATCTATCACTCTATAACTTACTTCATAAGTTCCTAAATTATTCATATCAACATTAGAACTTATTTCGATTTTATTAGAAATATCACCATCACATGAATCAGTGGCAGTGGCACCTATTTCTTCATAGGTAGTACCAACTTTTACATAGGTTGTTGAAGCTCCTTTTAATTTAATTATTGGTTTTTCATCATCAATATATGTTAAGTTTTCTTTTAATTCAGCTTTATTATTTGAACTATCAGTAGCAGTTAAGATAATATAATTATCTTCAATTTTATATGATAATTTATCAGTTATATCACCATCATAATTATCATTTACCGTGGCATCAATTGTAACATTTTCTTGAGATTTACAAGTTTTAATTTTCGAATTTAAATTAATTTTAGGAGCCTCTTTATCTACAACCGTTATTACTCTTTCTTTTTGTTTTTTGTGGCCGTTATTTTCAACTTCATATACGACTATATATTTTCCAAGTTTATTCGTATCAACATTTCCGGTTACTTCTACTTGCACTTCTTTTTTGGAGAACAAATTACCTAAATATGCTTTCGCACCGAGTTCTTTATACTCTGAACCAACTTCAATTGTCTCTTTCTCTCGGCCATTAAGATTAATACTTAGTGATGTAGCAAATAAATTTACAACTATTAAAATTCCTAAAACAAGTGATAAAATGGTCCCTCCTAAAATAATCATATTTCTTTGTTTTTTTCTACTCCTCATACAACTTCACCACAATTTATATTTTAACACAAAAAAAGCCAGGTGGTTAAAAATTTATTTTTGGGAAAATAAATATCTAGTATTGTAATAATATTCACACCCACTAACAATAGATAATAAGGTTGCTAACATTACTAGAAAAATATCAACAGGAATATTTAAATAAGTAAATGGAAAATTATTTAACATAACTAAAGCAAGACCAATCATCATACAAAAAGTTTTGGCTTTACCTAAAAAACTAGCTGCTACCACTTTGCCATTATTTCCACTTATCATTTTACATGAATCAACTATAATATCTCTTGTAATAATTATTACGGGAACTAAAATCGGAATTAAATGATCATAGGCTAAAATAATAAGTAAACCATTAACTAAAATTTTATCCGCTATTGCATCAGCAACTTTACCAAAATCAGTTACCATATTTCTACTTCTAGCTAAATAGCCATCAATAAAATCGGTTACAGAAGCCACAATAAATATAATAGTAGCAATTATATATTTTAAACTTAATATCTCACCATTGACAAGATACTTAGGAAAATCAATTCCCATATCATACCAAGGTACCATTAATAAAACTAACATAATAATTGCTAAAATAATTCTAAATATGGTAATCTTATTCGGTAAATTCATTTTAAATCACTACTTTCTATAACTTACAACATAAGCATTGCTTTTTTCAACAGTCACTTGATTAACTGACCAAAAAATTGCCAATATTACCAATATAAAAATTAAAATATACACTACTAGATATATTCCTTTAAGGCTTTTTAAGCGAGTCATAGTATATGGCGATGAAATTTTTTCATTATTATCTTTTGTAGATAATTCAATTGTTTTTTCTATTTCCTTAACAGGAATTTTAGATGTATATTCAAATAAATATTCATTAAATTCATCTAGCATTTTATCCGAATCTAATCCTAAATATTTAGCATAATTGGCAATGTGTTCTTTTAAAGCAAAAATATCTTTAAATGACCCTATTTTACCATCTTCAATATTATTTAAAATTATTTCACTTATGTCTAAATCTTTACTAACTTCACTAAGTTCTATTCCTGATTCTTCTCTTGTTTCTCTCAAGAGTTCAGCAATCTCTTCCAAAGTTTTTCACTCCTTAAATAAAAATAATATTAATAAGCCATGTTCTGTACTCATATGAGCGACAAATATTTATCTATACATTATCATGTATCTATCAGTGCGTTCTTTTTTCCACTACTAATAGTTCCCCTACCAAAATTTGGGTTTCTCACTCGTGGGGTTTACCGCGTTTCATTTGCCTGTTACCAAACAACTACGTTTCTGTGGCACTTTATAACTACTCATATCTTTAAAGATATTTTCATCGCCGTTAGTTTAAAACTACTTTAGGTTATTGATTTCCTAAACACGAACACTACAACCATCACAGGATTGTGTGAGCATGGACTTTCCTCTACATTACTATTTAATGCAGCATTTGTCTAAATATTATTCATCTTTACCAAAGACAACTTTTTCTAATTGACTAATTCTTTTTAACAAATCAACATTATTTGGCATTTTTGGTGTATTTTCATTTGTTTTTGCAATTTCTAATTGCTCATTCAAAGATCTGATTTCTTGTTTTAACTTGCTATTATCAGCCATTAAGTCTTTAATATCTTTTTCAAATTTTTTTATTATAGAATTGTATTCTGTATAATCACGTATTACCATATCAAGAAATTTATCAACTTCTTGAGGCCTATATCCTCGAGCATCTATTTTAAATTCTTTCTCTAAAATTTCTTGTGGTGTTAAATAAATACGATCATTATACATATATCCACCTTCTAACAATAGAAATTATATCGACTTTAGTTATCTTTGTCAAGGTCTTTGAATCTCATTCTTTCAAGGCAAATACTGGAATATTCAATCTTTTTAAGCATTTCATTAACTATATAATTAATTTTCATTATATCACCAAATATATTGTAACATTTTTGAAAAAGAAAAAAATAGATTCGACAAATGTTATCAAAATATATTTTGTTGATATTTCACTCCTCGTATAACTTTTATAAATATTGACAAATTTAAGTGCAAATATGTTAAGTAATTTTAACGAGATTATTTTAATTTACCTCGTATTTAGCCGCCGATTTCATTTATAATAATTTACTTCAAATAAAAAAGAAGCTTTTATTTAAACTTTTTATTCTTTTTATTCTAATTTCTCCCCGTTTAAAAATCGCTTCTTCTAGTCTAATTATAACTTATAAAATCATAAATTCACTTTATTTTAAAAATTTTTTTGACATTTGTTTACGGTTCCCTATAATTCGACAAATTTTACGAATTTTTTTTGCTATAATACGTCCTCATGAGAGGGGGTGAAGTTATTTTGCGAGAAGATGTACTCATATTAAAAAAGGAATTCAAAAAAATAAAAAATATGGGATTAATAAAAAGTTTGAGAAAAGGACCTACAGGTATTGGTTATACATTTGAAGCATTATTAAATAAAAAAGAAGATCAAGAAAGTAAACCTGATTTTCGAAGTATTGAATTGAAATGTAAATATGCATATAGTAAAATACCATTATCTTTATTTAGTTGTGCACCTCTTAAAAATGGTAATTATGCAACAAGATACATTTTAGAAACATATGGCTATCTTAATCAAGAAATTTCTAACAACGAAAAAGTTTATTATAATAATGTTTTTTCTAATTATACTAAAGACTTAGGTGGCTATAGATTTAATTTAGAGGTTGATCGCAATAAAAAACAAGTTGTAATGAAAGCAAGCAAAAATGGTGAAGTTGTTGAAGAGGTTTGTTATTGGGATTTTGATACTCTAGAAAAAAGATTGCTAAATAAATTAACAAATTTGGCAATAATTTATGCCTACCCTTATTATCGAGATAATGCTGAATATTTCAAATATATTAAAATGGATATTTATAAACTAAAAAGTTTTGAAAAATTTTTAGAACTTATTGAAAATGATGAAGTATTAATTCATTTTTATATTAAAGACGGAATTACAGATATTGGTACACCGCGATTAAGTGTTAGGGAAGTAAAATTCGCTTTAAAATTAGAAAGCATATCCAAACTTTTTGAAAAAATTGCATAAAAAAGACCACAAAATTGTGGTTTTTTTAAAAAATTGGTCGAGAAGACAGGATTCGAACCTGCGACCTCATGGTCCCAAACCACGCGCACTACCAAGCTGTGCTACTTCTCGAAGTGGTGCACCCAAAGGGAGTCGAACCCCTAACCTCTAGATCCGTAGTCTAGCGCTCTATCCAATTGAGCTATGGGTGCGGTTTCCCATTTGCATTAACATTATATTACAGCCGGCAAAAAAAATCAACCAAATTTAAATAATTGTAGATTAAAATCTCGCTATTTAAAAAAAATATAAGTGTTTTATAATCATATATATAAAAAATTTAAAATTAAATTATTAATAATATGTTTAAGAAAATTGCAAATTAAAACCCCGCTAAAATACGAGGTTAGTTACAAAATGGTGTCTCGTTGGAGATTTGAACTCCAGACCCTTCGATTAAAAGTCGAATGCTCTACCGACTGAGCTAACGAGACGAAATAATGGCTGCCCCGGCTGGGTTCGAACCAACGGAATGTCAGAGTCAAAGTCTGATGCCTTACCACTTGGCTACGGGGCAATCAATTAAGAAATGGTGGAGGGATATGGATTTGAACCATAGAACCCGAAGGAACAGATTTACAGTCTGCCGCGTTTGACCACTTCGCTACCCCTCCAAAAAAATGGTGCCGACTGAGGGAATCGAACCCCCAACCTACTGATTACAAGTCAGTTGCGCTACCAATTACGCTAAGTCGGCATACTAATATCGTCGGCACAAAATGCCAAAAAATAAATGGTGGGCGATATAGGACTCGAACCTATGACCCTCTGCTTGTAAGGCAGATGCTCTAACCAACTGAGC
>CANRJV010000047.1 GCA_947631045.1 uncultured Bacilli bacterium | reverse complement strand
TTTATAGACATTTGTCCAATTAAAAGGAGTGAATATATGAATACACCAAATAATAAAAGAAGAAAAGAAACAAGAGAAAAAATAAGTAAAGTGTTTATAACTTTATTACAAACAAAAGAAATAACTGAAATATCTGTTACTGATATATGTAAACTTGCTAAAATAAATCGTTCTACTTTTTATGTTAATTATCTTGATATTTATGATTTAGCAGACAAAATCGGACAAGATTTAGAGCAAGATGTTTTTTCTTTATATCAAGAAGAAAGAGATACTAATCATAATTCAAACAATTTTTTAAAGCTATTTAAACATATAAAAGATAACCAACTATTTTATAAAACCTATTTTAAGTTAAAGATGGATCAGAACTTTATCACTCAAGAATACGATTACAATTTATCAAAAGAATTATATGATGATAAATATATAGATTATCACATGGAATTTTTTAAAGCAGGACTTAATGCAATTATTAAAAAGTGGCTTGATAATGGTTGCAAGGAATCACCTGAAGAAATAGAAAGTATATTAAAAAGTGAATATAAAAATAAAAATAATACATAGAATTAAACTTGATATTATTTTTTATTGCACAAATTACTATTTGTTTCACTAAATATTATCTAATAAAAAAACTAGATACACAATCTAGTAATAAACACTTTGGTAGCGGAAGGGAGATTCGAACTCTCGACACCACGGGTATGAACCGTGTGCTCTAGCCAACTGAGCTATTCCGCCATCAGAACAAGATTATCTTAACATAATTAAGTAAAATTTACAAGCATAATTGACAAATTCTAATAATATAGTATAATAATTATGCAATTAATTTGGCAGTATTTTATTTAAGTTGTAATGTGTTATTAACGTTTAAAAAGTAATTAAGGACTGCCCTTAGTGAAATTAAATAATAACTCCCTATAATTTTAAATAAAATAAAAACAAATATTGTAAATTAAAAGAAAGGAGAAAAAATGGCAAGATATACTGGACCTAGTTATAAAAAATCAAGAAGATTAGGCTTCTCTACTTTAGAAAATGGTAAAGAATTAGCACGTCGTCCATATGCTCCAGGAGCTCATGGTAAAGATCGTAAAAAGAAATCTAGTGAATATGGTGTTCAATTACAAGAAAAACAAAAAGTTAGATTTATGTATGGTTTAACTGAAAAACAATTCCATAAAGTATTTGACAAAGCGCAAAAAATGCATGGTATTGCTGGTGAAAACCTACTTATGTTACTTGAATCAAGACTTGATAATATCGTTTATCGTTTAGGAATGGCTAGAACTAGAAGAGCGGCTCGTCAAGTTGTAAACCATGGACATATTTTAGTTAATGGTAAAAAAGTTGATATTCCATCTTACAGAGTTATGCCAGGAGATGTAGTTAGCGTTAAAGAAAATTCTATGAATCATCCTGCTATTCTAGCAGCAGTTGAAGATAAAGTTAACGTTCCTGCATATTTAGAATTTGATCCTAAAAAACTTACTGGCAAATATGTAAGATATCCAGAAAGAAGCGAATTAAATAGTGAAATTCAAGAACAATTAATCGTTGAATTCTATAACCGTTAATAAAAACTACCACAATGGTAGTTTTTCTATGGCTCTAAAGGTTTTAAAACTAATATACTTCTTTCTTTCATATTTAAAACTTTTAAAAATTCCACTAAATCGTGATAAGTAATATTTTCATAAATCTCTTTTAAATTAGTGATAACATCACCATAAGATAAAACTTCAGCTTGAATTATACCATTCACAACATCGACATCTTCATAATCTAAGATTAAAGAGGCGATATTAGCTTTTTTGGCTCTTTCAAAAGTTTTTTCATCAATTTTTAAATGATTTAATTTATCATTAAAGGCACTAATGATTTCATTAGGTAAATCAGTATCCACAGTAAGCATAACAATAACATAATCATCAAAAATATCGACATTATAAGAAATATTACTAATTATTTCTTTTTCTAATAAACTATCTCTAAAATCACTAGTTACGCCAAAATTTGCTTTCATAATTAAAGACATTAAAACTCTAATATGTAAATCATCAAATCCTTTTAAAGAAGATTTCGGAATTTTGATGCCTATTTTAACTTTTTTATTTGTAACATTAATATTGACTTCTTCATAAGCTACCCTAACCTTTTTATCTTCTTTAGGGATTATTCTTTCCGGACTCGTAAATTTCGGGAATTTTTTTCCCTTTTGGTTTTCTTTAATAGCTTCCATCATTTCATAAGGATTAAAATTACCCGTAACAACTAAAAACATATTCTCGGGATGATAAAAATTATTAAAGACTAATTTTAAATCATTTAAAGTAATACTTTTAACATCTTTGGGATTGCCGGTAATTTCATCTTTATAAGGGTAATTATGAAAAATATTATCTAAATGTTTAAAAAGCATAACGGTATAAGGATCATCAATTCCCATTTTGGCTTCTTCCACAATTATACCCTTTTCATTTTTAACAATACTTTGGGAAAAGTAATTATTTTGGACAAAATCAATTAAATGTAAAACATTAGCCTTAGCATCATCACTACCATAAACTTGATAATTAGTATAATTAAAAGTGGTAAAAGCATTGGCATCACTACCCATTTTAAAGAAATAATCATGAGCAGTGGTATCTTTACTTTCATTAAATTTAACATGTTCTAAAAAGTGAGCTACTCCTTTAGGAACTTTATAATTTTTTGAACCAATTTTAAATTCATTATAGATGGATCCATATTTAACTGATAAAGTTCCATAAAAAGTATTAATATTTCTTTTAACCCACATATAAACTTTTAACCCACTAGAACATTCATCATAATAAATGGTTTCATTTAAACCTTTTAAATTAATTTCTTTCATTATCATCACCTGCATCTTGGACATAGACAGTATTTAAAACTAAACTTTTAGCACATTTAATTAAATCAGTTATTTCTACCTTATTAATCATTTCAATTCGCTCATCAATTAAAGGAAGATTATCAAAGACATGAAAAACATAATTATTTAAAAGAGCCACATTATTATCACTCGCCATTTTTAAAGAAATAACTAAATTCTTTTTGGCTAAATTTAATGTTTCTTCATTAACGCCTTTTTTAATAAAATTATTTAGAGTTTTCGTAATTAATTTTTCGGCTTTACTAACATTACTTTTATCTAAAGATACCTCAATTAATAATAATTCATCATTTTTTAAATAAAGACTTCTAACCGCATAGCACAAAGATTCTTCACTTCTTAAAACCCTATAAAGTTCAGCATTAAGTCCACCTGAACCAAACAAATAATTAAAGACATGAAAAGAAGTATCTTTATCTTTTTTAGATAAATCTTTAATATTATAAATCATTACTAAGGTACTTTGTAAAAATGGTGATGGTTCCGTAACCTTAAGAACCTTTTTTCTTATTTTATTTAAAACTAATAGTCTTGGCGTTTTTAATTTAATAACATGATTAACAAAATTATCTTTAATTATTTTAACGATCTCATCCATATTGGCATTACCAATTACAAAAATATCACAATTGGAATGATTAAACAAATTTTCATAAGCTTTATATAAGGAGGCCGGCGTTATATTTTCGATATCTTCTTTAGTACCATAAACTTTAAAACTACTAGGACTTTTTTCATCCATCGCTTTTAAAGATTTCATAATAGCAAGTTTATCCGAAGACTCTTTAACACTTTCAATCTCCTCTAATAAGCGTTTTTTCACTATATTAAAATTAGTTAAATCAAATTCTTTATTCTTAACCCGAGGATTATTAATGACTTTAAAAGGTAAAGAAACAACATCTTCTAAATAGCCATTTTCATTAATATAATCGGGACTAATAAATTCTAAAACAAAAGAAATAGTTAATAAATTACCAGTTTTACTGGTAACACCATAAAAAATAGTTTTATATAATTCTTCTAACTTTATAGCCATATCTTTCCGTCTTTGATAGTTTTTCGAACAATCTGTTAATATATCACTTAAAAAAGTAAAGACTGGTAGTTCTTCTTTAATTACTTCTCTACTAAAAATAATTTCCATTCGTACTGTTTTAAACTTATCAGTTTTAATCGTATGAATATTATAGGAATCACAATCATACTTTTTATATTCCATTTAGGACACCTCTAACTTTATTATAACATAATTTAAATTATTTATGAGTTTCTTTTAAATTGTTGTATTGTCTAACAATATATTCATCAGTCATTCCCGCTAAATAATCAATAACGATTCTTTTAGGTTGGGTTTTAAGATACTCTTCACTCATATTATTTAAATAATTAGTATAAATAATTGAGTCTTTATTTTCACTTTCTAAATCTTCTAAATAAACATTAAACAAAGTAGTAAATATTTTCCGAACATTATTCTTTTCTTCTTCACTAGCGGCATAAGCATAAATATATTTATAATTGAAGCTTTTTAGTTTTTCCATTGCTTCATATACTGCATCACTTAATTTTATAAAATTCCGGTCATAACTATTCTTAATTATATCCGTAATAATCGTATTAACAATTTCTTTATTACTACTCCCTAAAACAGTTGTAATATCT
The DNA here is from genome assembly GCA_947631045.1 of uncultured Bacilli bacterium. Classification (GTDB taxonomy): domain Bacteria; phylum Bacillota_I; class Bacilli_A; order RF39; family UBA660; genus SIG200. The sequence goes on along the minus strand of CANRJV010000047.1, from coordinate 2,485 downwards.
TCGGGAATATCTTCTTTAGTAATTAAGTGACATCTAATCCCGTCTTCGATATCTTTTCCTAAATAAGCAATTAAATCACTAATTCTTACGACACAGCCTTCTAAAGTCATCGGACGCATATTTTTAATGACTTCTTTATCTGTATACGCAAGTTCATATTCTTTTAAAAATTGTTTTTTACTTTTTTTAACGGGCTCATACTTGCCTAAAGCCACTTCCCCATTATGACACATAATAGCATCTAAAACGGGAATGGTAATATTTAAACCTTTGCCATAATTTTCAATATTCATTAAAACTCTAACACTTTCAATATTATGGTTAAAATACCCCATACCATTTTCCAGGCTTATTTCATTTAAAATCGATTCTCCTAAGTGGCCAAAAGGAGTATGGCCAAGGTCATGCCCTAAAGCCGCGGCTTCGATTAAATCTTCATTTAAAGATAAGGCTCTTCCAATCGTTCTCGCAATTTTACTCACAAATTGGACATGAGTCATTCTTCTTTGTAAGTGATCATTGCCTCCATGCGTGAATACTTGGGTTTTATCTAAATATCTTGTATAAGCAAGAGAATATAAAATGCGGTCAATATCCCGATAAAAAGTCGGTCTAAAATCTAATTCTTCATCCTTTAGTCTTTCTCCCTTAGAATATGGACAAGCATATTTACTTAAATTTTTAACTTCCATTCGACTTCTTAATTCATCATTATTCATCTTCAACCTCTGTAAAGCGATATTCTTCTTTTACATCAGGATATTTTTCTTTATCGACTTTTGATAAAAACATATCGTAATCTCTAACCCATAGTTGGTTATTATGAAAATAAACAACTTGCTTTTTTAAAGTTTCACTATCTAAAGCTAAACATAAAACCCGAACTAAGTCTCCTTTAAAATGCCGATATGTACCACCAACTTTTACTTCTCTCATAATTCACCTCTTAAATAAATTGTAATATAAAGTTCTTTCTAGCGCAACCTTTTGCATTAAAAAAACTTAGAACATCAAATCCTAAGTTTTAATTTTTTGGTTCTTAAACATTAAGGAGTGATGAAAGAAAAATCATCATTCCTTTTTTAATGTAAAATTTAAAGCAAAAAAATAGACATCGCAACATTTTCCTTGATACAATATCATTAACAAAAAAAATAACAGAAGGGTGTTGTCGATGTCTATAAATAATTCTATACTAAAAATCTTAAATATGAAAGATAAAAATTTAATTTTTAATGATAATTTTGTAGAAGAAAGAATAATTAAAAATAAAAAATGCTTAATAATCAAAGGATATTTAAAAAATGATTTTGAAAAATGTCCCAAATGTGGATGTATTAATGAATATACTATTGTTAAATGTGGTACAAAAAATTCTTTAATAAAAATACCAAAAATATCAGGATTAAATAGTTATTTAGAAATAAAGAAACAAATATATAAGTGTAACAATTGTAATAAAAAAATAACATCTACAACAAGTATTGTTGATTATCGATGTAGAATAAGTAACAACACTAAACATTCAATAATTAACGAATCAAAAAATATCTTAACACACACATATATTGCCAATTCTCATAATGTTAGTAATATGACAGTTCAAAGAGTATTAGACAGCATTTATGATTCTGAAAAAATATATAAAAATTATTTGCCAGAGAATATATGTATAGATGAATTTACAGCCTTAAAAAGAAAAATGGCCTTTAATATATGTGATGCGGAAAATGGAAAAACAATAGATATAGTATTAGATAGAAAAATAGATACATTAGAAAATTACTTAAATCATTTTTTATCTGAAGTAAGAGAGAAAGTGAAAAATGTAGTAATGGATATGTACAAACCTTATCTAGAACTAATAACTAAAATGTTTGTCAATTCTAAAATAATAATAGATATGTTTCATATAGTACAGCTAATGAGCCGAAGTTTAAATAAAACAAGAGTAAAAGCAATGAAAGGTGACAAAACAAATTACCGAAAGTATAAAAGATATTGGAGATTATTTTTTAAACCAAGATTAGAATTAGATAGTAGCGCATGGAAGAAATATACATGCTTTAAAGATTTAATGACAGAAGTTGATGTAATAGATTATCTTTTAAGTCAAAATGAAGAATTGAAAAACACTTATGAATTATATCAAAGTATACTTTACGCATTACAAAGAAAAGATTATGATTTATTTTCTAAAATAATTAATGAAGAATATCCTTTAATATCAGAAAATATGAAAACAACGGTAAAAACCTTAAGAGAATTTAGTCCATATATAAAAAACACATTAGAACAACCATACAGTAATGGAGTCATGGAAAGAAATAATAACACATGTAAATTGATAAAAAGAGTTGCTTTTGGATTTAGAAATTTCAAAAATTTTAAAGCTAGAATTTTATTTTCTACTAATGTATTTAGATCATCAAAAAAGAATGATGATTTTTCTCTCATCACTCCTTAATGTTTAAGAACCAATTTT
>CANRJV010000046.1 GCA_947631045.1 uncultured Bacilli bacterium | reverse complement strand
CACTAATGTAGCATAAAGATCTAACTAACAATAGTGTAATTTACTAAATAATTTATATATCTTAAATACCCAATTAAATCTAACAATGGTAACTAAACCCTTCACCTCCGGAAGCCATGTGATTAGAAATTAGTATAACATCTTCTTCATCACCATATGGAGCAACAATTTTTGCAATTCTTTCTGCATCAGTCAATGTTTCATCACTATCTCTTACCAATGATACAGGTAATCCCAATTGTTCAAAGCGTTCATACATATAAAGAGAAGCTTGTAACGCTAAATCTTTCTCCTGTAAGCCATTACCAACTACCCCCTTATCATTACCTCCATGTCCAGCATCTATTACAATTTTATAGTTCATCTTTATCACCTATAATAAAATATGACATATAACAATTATTGTTAATCACACTATATAAAAAATAGTTCATACCATGAACTATTTTAATTAGGTATTTGCAAAACTTGCCCAATTTGTAATATTGTAGAATTTAAATTATTTAACATCATCAATTCATTAACTGTAGCATTAAATCTATTGGCAATAGACCATAAACTATCACCTGGTTGAACTATATAAGTTGTTGTCATTGAACCACCATTTGAAATTCCTGGAATTAATAATTGTTGTCCAATTTGTAATACCGTAGAATTTAAATTATTTAATCTCTGTATCTCATTAACAGTAGTATTAAATCTTCTAGCAATTGACCATAAACTATCTCCACGTTGAACTGTATAATATTGCAAAGAACCATTATTGTTGACAGTTCCAGGGATTGTCAAAGTTTGTCCAACGAACAATACATCCGTTGTCAAATTATTAGCATTAACAATATCATTTACTGTAGTTTGATATCGTTGAGCCAAGCCATATAACGTATCTCCAGGTTGAACTGTATAAGTTATAGATTCCATATTACTCGCTGTTGGAATAGACAAAATCTGTCCAATCTGCAAAACATTCGATGTCAAGCTATTAGCATTAATCAAATCATTTACAGTAGTATTAAACCTTCTAGCAATCGACCATAAACTATCTCCTGATACATTTTTTATGTAGTATTTTTAAATGTAAATATAATATCTACCCTCTTATCTTGATAGATATAGATTTTTTCAACTAAATTTATAATCAATTCTCTAGTCGGATTATCTAGTAATAAAAATTCATTAATGTATTTTTCTATCATTTTATTGTCTATTTTATTTGTTTCTAAATTCTCATTTTTAAGATTATCAATACTTGATTTATTATTTTCTATTTCTTTCTTTAGATTTTCACTTACTCTAATATATTGTTCTTCATCAATAATACCTTTTAACATATCCATATAAGTTTTATCTAAATTTTCAGTTAGTTTATTATTTGTAAGTTCTAGACTTTCAATTTGCTTTTTTAGTTTTAAAGTATTGTCTTCAAATTTTATATTTCCTATAGAATCTTTTATTTTGTTTTTATCAAGATATTTATGACAAACATCCTTAATATTATCTAAAATTATTTTTTCTAATATTTCATAATTATTTGTATGTGTTGTACAAACATGGTATTTTGAATATGTTCTATAATAATCACAAGTAGTGTAACTTCTTCCTGTTTTATTTTGATATCTTATTGTTATTCGATGTTTACAATCTCCACAATATAAAAGTCCATCTAATAAATAAAATCTTTTCTTTTCTGGTCTTTTAACATTTTTAGGTAATAATGTTTGGATATAATTAAAAGTATCTCTATCTATTATTGCTTCATGAGTATTTTCTACAATTATATAGTCTTTAGGTTTGTTTTTAACAGTCTTTTTAAGTTTATAATTTATCTTTTTAGTTTTTCCTTGAACTGAATCTCCTACATATATTTGATTCGTTAAAATTGCTTTAATAGTCGTATCTACCCATACACCTTGTTCTTGTGATATACATTTACTACTGCACTTTGTATTCCAAATGTAATTATAATAGGATGCTGGAGTTTTTATTTTTCTTTTAGTCAGTTCTTGTGCTATAAAGTGATAGGTATTACCTTCAAGTGCTAAATCAAATATTAATCTAACAGTTTGTGCTTGTTCAACATTAATAACTAAATGATTTTTATTATTTGGATCTTTCATATAGCCAAAAGGACATCTTCCTGATACATATAAACCATCTTTCATTCTTGAATGCAAACTTGTTTTAACTTTTTTAGAAATATCTTTAGCATACATATCATTCATTATAGCTTTAAAAGGTGCAATATCATTGTTTGTATTATCTATAAATGTATCTATTCCATCATTGATTGCAATATATCTTACATTATTGTTGGGAAAATACTTTTCTATTAATTCTCCAGTGCCGATATAATCTCTACCTAACCTTGACATATCTTTAGTAATAATCATGTTTATTTTGCCTAATTCAATATCTTTTATCATTCTTTTGAATGCTGGTCTTTCAAAATTCGTTCCAGTAAATCCATCATCTACATATTCATCTATAACCTTATAATTATTTTCTTTTACATATTGATTAAGTAAACTTCTTTGACTTACAATACTATCAGATTCAATATTTCCATCATCTCTTGATAATCTTATATAAAGTCCTACATTAAAACTACTATTCCCATTCATTAATTCATACTCCTTTCACTTTGGGAATAATGAGTATGCTTGAATGGTACCTCCTTATTTAAAATATTGCAAGTCATATTAGTATATTTTTCTAATTCTATTTTTAATACTTCAGTTATTATTTCATTTAAAGTTTTCCCATTTTCTTTAAATTTTAAATTAACTTTGTATTTAACCATAGAGTTTTATACCTCCAATAAATTCTATGGCTTTAATATTTCGTTTAGTAATATTATTTAGTATGAATAAATCATACTGGGTAATATTACTTACTATCATATACCTCCTGATTACTCATTTTTAGCATTTCAATATAGCCAATTTCTAATAATTGTATCATCATTTTTGATATTGGTATATTATAGAAATCTGCCATTAATTTGATTCGATTAAATAACTCTTCTTTTAAATTAAAATCAAATCTTCTCATATACATCATCTCCTTTTGCATGATGCATGATACCTCCACCAAAAAGAAGAGTCAAGTCATTAAGTATAGAAAGTTTTGTCTATCATCCTATAAAACTCACAAATATATGAATTTTTAAAAGAGCAGGATAAGATATTTACACATCAATACTAAACTATCCCTTATTTCATAAGAGTTCACTATTGTGTAAAACTTATTTCGTACTTACGAAATTCATCCTAATTTGTAGGTTGATATAAAGGATTTACTTAATAATATCAATACATTAGAACATAAAAAAATCATCCTAATTACTAATTTTTATTAGCATTTAAGGATGATTAAATTTTTTATAAATTTTCTTCTATTTATTTTTTTCTACTTTCATTAGACTTTCCATCACTCCCAATTTCTATATTGCTATAATTCATTAATGATTGAAGTTCACTTATGAGATTTTTCTCAATTTCAAGAATTATTGGATTTCGGAATGTATATTCGCTTAAACTGTTCAATGTTCCTGTAATATCTTTTACTTCATAAAATTCTCCAAATATACAATTTGATATTCCAAAAATTTCCTCTTTTGTTCTTTTATTTTTATCAAGTTCTTCGTCTAATGATTTTAATATATCTAACATTGTTTTTCTTTTTCCAAACTTATCATATTCAATTTGTAATACTGGAAATTGAATCAATAAATCTAAATTTTTTTCTATAATATCATCAAACAAAACTCCTTTTTCATAATTATATCCATTAATATTTAAATAACTTGACATTGATATTCTAAATTGTTCTGCTTCGTCTAATTTTTCCATTTTTTCTTTATCAGATTCTGATAGTAAATTCATTTGCTCTAATACTTTGTAATACTCTTTTTTCCCTTGAATATCTGCATCTATTTCAAAAAGATATCTATCATGATTTCTATTATATACACCCCTATCCATGTAATTACTTAAGATATTATCTTTTAAAATATTATAATTATATCTAATATAATCCTTATCGTTTCCCATATTACTAAATTGGATTACATGCCTAGCCTCATGAAACATTACTATGCTTAAATTAGTATTTTTTATAGCTAGTGTTTTATTACTCGCAAGTCCTTCTGTCCCAACATCAATTGAATCATCATAAAATATACATGTATCTTCTAGACCATTTTTTATTAAATAATGTCTTAATAAATCAATATTACATAATCTTATTGCAGAACTATTATCATTATAGAATTTATTTACATAAATACATATTTCTTCTGGAATTATGCCATATTTCAATCTGTACTTTTTTATATCTTTAAAAAAATATTTTATATCTTCTTCTAGTGGAATCATTTTGTTTATATAAAAGTCATATTTTCTTATATCTATTTCTTCATCAAATTTACAAGACAATTTATCTTTCAACTCAGGAAAAGAAATAGCAGGTAATGTTTCAATGATTAGGTTAATTAATTCATCATCTAACATTTTTGATTTATCTATTTTTTCAACATAATCATAAAGTATTTCTTTATAATATCCATAATTTTTATTATTTTGTAAGGATTTATACTCTTCTTTATAAGAAAACGCATAAGCTATTATTCTTGTAATATTTATTAATATCTGATGAAAATCTTTGTTCTTAAATACATCTGCATTCTTTGTAATAAATAATATTTTTTTTAATGGTTTTAATAAAACATCACCATCAATATCATTTATATTTATACTAGTGTAAAAAAGTATATTTGGTAATAAGTCAACACACTTTTGAACATCATTTTCATCCAAAAAAATAGTAATTTCTTTTTTTAATTCTCCTAATATTATATTTTTTACTTTACTTCTAGACATATAAACATTAAAATACTTCACTTTTTGTTGGAATTGCTTTAAAACTTTAGCTTTAGCAAAAGAATCAAGAGTTGGAAAAACATTAATGAAAAAATCATCTCTTTCACTATTACTTGTTTTAAATTCAAAAAGTGAATTTAATTTTTCTGCATCCATTTTTAATCACATCCTTAAACTAATTTAATCTAATTATCTTATTACTCTGATGAAACCATATATAACATTTAGAAAATACAAACATTTAGTTTATAGTGTACCAAATTGTTTCTTTTATTATATTTATAAAATTAATTCATTTTTAATAAATATGGATATTTCAAACTGCCTTCGTTTTAGAGTATTATCCATTTACCATTTCTTTTTCCGTTACTTCTTTTAATAATATTTTTTTCTTGCATTTCTTTCATTATAGATTTTACTGTTCTAAGAGACTTATTAATTAATTTAGCAATTTCTTCTTGCTTAATTAATTCATTATTTTTAATAATATTGATAATTGCTTGTTCTTCTAAAGTATATTTTTTATTATTTAAGTTTATATTATTTTCTTCCTTTCTATAATCTATATGAGTATATCTATTTTTAAGTTCGTAATCAGTATCACTTAATAGATTAAAAAAGAACTTTTCTAAATAAGATGTATCTTCAAAAATATTTTTTTCAAAATTTTTATAATTTGCCCTAACCAATGAATTTCTAAAATACCACGAATTTTCTGCAAATACATCATCATTTATATTAAAGCCAAATGTTCTTAAATACTTTATAATAAAAACAGCTGTAGTTCTAGTGTTACCTTCACAGAAGGGATGTACTTGCCATATATTTGAAGTAAATCTAGCAATATGTTTAATTGATTCCTCTAATGATAAATCTTTATAGGAAAAATTCTTTTCTTGTTTTATATCATACTCTAAAGCATCTTTTATTGTTTCAAAAGAAGAATAGATAACAGTATCATCATTTAAGATCCATTCTTTTTTTGTAAAATTATAATCTCTAATTTTTCCTGCTTCTTTATAGATTCCTTTAAATAATCTTGAATGAATATTAGTAAGTTCAAAAACATTAAAATTAAAACCTTTTTCACTTAAAATTTCTGTTATTCTAACTGCAACTTTATCTGCTTCTTCACTATTCTCATTTTCTTCTTGTTTTCTATTACCAGAAACTTTATAGTATTCATCTATTTTTTTCTTTGCTTCATTAATATCTATATTACCTTCAATATGTTCTTTAGCTGTATTAATTAAATATTTTGATGGTTTTAATCCGTCAACATCTTGAAGTCCAATGGCAGTTTCCCAAGTCTTAGCTTTTTCACTTTTGCTTAGTTCTCCTTGTTTAATATATTCTGATAATTCTAAATTCCAATTTTCTTTTTTAGACATAAATTATCACCTCTTATATTATTGTGTTTTAATATTATACTTTTTACACCATTCTCTAAATATGAAATGATAATAATCAGAAGCATAATCTCGGTACTCATCATATAAATCATATTTTTTAAGGCATTCATAAAATTTATCCATATAATCATAATATCTTAAAGTATAAAATAATTCTTTTCTTGCTTCCTTATTATCCCATATATTATGAGTAAACTCGGACATAATATATTTATGATCAATAAACTCATAACTTGGCAAAGGATATATATTTAAAGATTCAAGAGTAGGCAGTTTCTGATAATCTTCATCTGTGGGATTTTCAGGTAAATATTTTTTTAAATAATTCATTGGACTTACTATTTCCATTGTATCAGCTTTAAAAAAAACTCCTTGCCTATTGTGTATATCCATAAGAACATCTGCGACTGTGCACTCTACCTTATCCATTACTCATTCATCTTCCTTTTCTTATTACACTACTATTATATCATTTCTATAATAATATGTAAACATTTTAAGTGCAATTATTGCACTTAAATAAAAAATTATTTTGCACTTTAAAAGAACCTCTTTTAAAGATTCCTTATATACCTCATTATTCCCCATAAAAATTTTATCCCCAGGTTGAACCGTATAAGTATTTGGTCCAGCTCCTATACCAGGTGGTGAATATGGTACATTCGCATAATTGGCTACAGCCCTAATTACAGCCTCCACATAATTTAGTAAATCAGTCTGCAATAACCTAGCATCATTTGGATTATCAATGTAACCATATTCTATTAATAATGATGTTGTATCTGGAGTTAATCTTTGAATATAGTAGTAGTCTTTACTTGGATCCTCTGGTAAGGTCCTTTGAAAAGCTCCCCTAGTTGTTCTACCAATATTTTCCCATTCTTGTAAGATTCCTCGAGCCAATTCTCCATCATCACGAAGCGGATAATACACCTCGCCTCCTTGACCACCACCGGCATTAATATGATTAGAAAGTATCAATACATCTTCTCCATTACCAAAACTATTAATCATTGTATTTATACGTTCATCACGCGTAAGAGTAGTATCATCTGCTCTAGTTAAAACGGCTGGAATCCCTAATTCTCTTAATCGCTGATACATATATTGCGCTGCTCTTAAATTAAAATCTTTCTCTTTTAAATTGCCAGATACAGCTCCAGGATCTGCACCACCATGTGCAGGAATAGGAAAAGTCCAAAAATATCATTATTTATTAAAATTCAATATTCCATTCTATTTCTATATCTC
>CANRJV010000045.1 GCA_947631045.1 uncultured Bacilli bacterium | reverse complement strand
TTTAAATCTATTTTCATTAGGACATTTTCATTTAAAAATTGGTTTTAAAAAGCGGACATTTTCACTAAATAGTCACACCTTAAAGCTGTTTTTTATGCTTTTTTATTGACATTTTAAAGAGTTTTGTATTATACTATTGGAGTAATGCCCGATTAGCTCAGTCGGTAGAGCGCACGGCTGTTAACCGTTAGGTCGTAGGTTCGAGTCCTACATCGGGCGCCATTTAGATACTTAAGCAAACCTAGGTAAATAAAGGGTTTGTTTTTTTAAGTTTTAATTTGTAGTGCGATTTTGGCAGGTTTTTCAAAAAAATGAGAAGCATATAACCAAACCCCAGCAAAAAGCAATCTGTAACTAAACTTCCACAGTCGATTGGCTAATGTGGAAGTTTAGTTTATAATGTTTTTGGTGATATAAGATGTTATGTTCATTTAAAGAATTAAGGAATAAATACTCATATAGAGAAATAAAAAAATTACTTGAAGAAAATAAAATTTATAAAATTGAAAAAGGAATATACAGTGAAAACAAAAATGTAAATTATTTAGAACTCATTAATTTTAAATACCCTAATGCAGTATTCACATTAGATAGTGCATTTTATTATTATAATCTCACTGATGTGATTCCAGAAAAAAAGTTTTAGCAATAAAAAGAGATAGTTGCAAGTATATAGATTCTAACATTAAATTTGTATCATATAGTCAAAAGTATTTTGATTTAGGAAAAACAACTACTATTGTTGATGGTGTAGAAATTAAAATATATGATAAAGAAAGAATGTTAATAGAGCTTATTAGAAATAGAAAATCTTATGGATTTGATTATTATAAAGAAATAATGAATAATTATAGAGAATTGAAGGACCAACTAGATATGGGAAAAATAACAGAATATATCAAAGTATTTCTATTGAAGAACACCTTTACGATGTAATTATGAAAGAGGTATTCTAATGAATTTAAGAGAAGAAGTACAGAAATATTTAGATGAAGGTTTTAGTGATGTAAATGCAGTATCTAAAGTTTGCCAAGATGTTATTCTCTTAAAAATTAGTAAATATAATATGAGAGATAATGTAACTGTTAAAGGTGGAGTTTTTTTGATGCTTATGGCACTCTACCTCTTATTTACCTCTTCCATTTTCTTATAAAAGTTAATAGAAAAAGGAAAAAGATATAGTATAATATTAAGTGAAGAAAATAGTTAGGCTAGGAGGAATATTAAGAGATGGATAAATTTAAAGAAATAAGACCTATTGTTCTTGGAATAGTAAAAAAGGAAAATAAATTATTAGTTAATAAAGGTTATGACAAAGTAACAAATAAAGAATTTTATAGATGTATAGGAGGAGGTATTGAATTTCTAGAAAATAGTAAAGATGCTTTAAAAAGAGAATTTAAAGAAGAACTTAATATAGATATTGAGGTTGGGGAATTTTTAGGTATTGCGGAAAACATATTTACTTTTAATGGAAAAAATGCTCATGAATTAATATTGTTTTATAATGTTTTTATAAAAGATGAAGATTATAAGGAAAAATATATAATTGATGGTGAAGTTAATGCTATGTGGATAGATATAAATAAATTTCAAAATAAAGAATTAATTATATACCCTGAGCAAATATTTAGATATTTAAATTAAAGATAAGTTATAATTAAATAAGAGAGTATTAATTTTAGTGATATTTTAATTATTAGAGTTTTGTCTCCTAAATGGGCAAAATATAATTGTATGGTTTGTTATGAAAATAGTGATAAATAAAAAATTGGAGGTATTCAAAATGAATAGCGAACCATATTTAAGTGTTGATCTAAGTAAGGGATTAAGTGATAGTTTATGAAAAAAAGTAGAATTGAAAGACAAATAGACGAAGAACTTTTAAGACAAGTAAAAAATGCTCATGCATGTTGCTCACATAATAAAGATAATTTAAAAAAGGTAAATAAATGTGGGTGCTTTTATTGTTTAAAAATATTTGATCCTAAATTAATAGTGGATTGGTGTGATAAAAATACGACCGCAATATGTCCTTTTTGTGGAATTGATTCTATAATATATGAAAACAAATTTTACCCTCTTAATAAGAAATTTTTAGAAGCCATGAAAAAAGAATGGTTTTAATTATTTTAAGATAGCTAAAAATTTATAAATAATTTAAAATGAAAAGAAAGAGAAAAAAGTAAAAAATGAAAAACAATAGTGGTATTAAAATTCAAAATATAGTTTATCATGGAAGTCCAAATTCAAATATGAAAGAAATAGTAGCTCATAAAAGCACTCATCAAAAAGAATGTATTTATGCAACAGATAATAAAGTAGTAGCCTTATTATTTATGGGACATGGCAATGGAGATTTAGATACTAGAATATCTAATATAAATGGCAAACCTGAATTAGTAGAAAGAAGAGAAGGAATATTAAAAAAATTATATGATAAAGAAGGATATCTATATGAATTAGATGGTAGTTCTTTTAGACATTATGATTATCTTTGGTCTTTAGAAGTAATTTCCTTTGAAAAATCTATAATACCTTTAAGAAAGATTTTTTATCCTAATATATTAGAGGCTCTTAAAGAAGAGGAACAAAAAGGAAATATTATAATATATAGATATCCAAATAGGCCAAAGGATATGCCACTAGATAATTCAGATTTAATTGATAAATATATTTATTTTGAAAATCAAGGAATAGTGGGTGCAATAGATAAATTATTGCAAATTTACCCAGAATTTGTTAGCTTAGTACAAGATAAACTAGGAAAAAATAGTGAACAAAAAGTAAAAAAATAGATAATTGAAATAAATTTTTATAAGCAACCCATTTAGGGATGCTTTATTTTTGCCATAATTTTGATAAAATAATTTGCAAACCCATTGTAAACAAATGTTCTTTATTGTATAATATTCTTATGAGGGGTGGTTTTATATGAATGAAAGTAAATTAAAAACAATTTCCAATTTATTTGAAGGAAAAGAAATAAGAAGCATCTGGGATAGTAAAAAAGAAGATTATTATTTTAGTGTTGTTGATGTTATTAGAGTTTTAACAGAAAGTAAAGATTCGGCTCATTATTGGAGAACTTTAAAATCTAGAATGATTCAAGAAGGAAATGAAACCGTCACAAATTGTGACACTTTCAAGTTAAAAGCAAAAGACGGGAAATTACGGAGTACCGATATGTTAGAAACAAAAAATATATTCAGATTAATTGAATCTATTCCGTCGCCTAAAGCGGAGCCTTTTAAGATTTGGCTTGCTAGTTTGGGCAGTGAAAGAATTGATGAAGTATTTGATCCGGAGATTGCTATTAAAAGAGCGATAGATTATTATCGCAAAAGGGGATATTCAGATAAATGGATTGAAGCTAGATTAAAAAGCATATTAGATAGAAATAAATTAACTTCTATATGGCAAGATGGCGGCATTTCTAAAGATTATGAATATGCGATACTAACGAATGAGATATATAAAGAATGGTCAGGGATGAAAGCATCTGAATATAAAGCCTATAAAGGTATTAGGAAAGAATCTCTAAGAGATAATATGTCGGATATAGAAATTGCTCTTACTAATTTAGGAGAAATTGCGACCTTAGAACTTGCTAAAGAACATAAGCCTTATGGTTTAAAACAAAATAAAGTAATTGCTAAAATGGGTGGTAATGTTTCGAAAGTGGCTAGAGATAATCTAGAACAAAAACTTGGTAAGAAAGTAATTAGTAATCAAAATAATCTTAGTTATCAATATTTAGACGAAAAAGCAAAATTAGAAGATAAAAAGTAGATTGACACAATACTAGTTTTCTATCAAACAATTGAAGATGTTTTAAGTGAGTTTTAGAATAAATAAAATTATTTCTTTTTTGGTTAAAATTACTAGTAAAATCAGTTAATCAGAACTTTACATTTTTCATATAATATTATATAATAAACGCGTAAAAACAGATTTGAAAGGGAGTAATTTTTATGAAGCAATTATTATCATTTAGTGCAATAAAAGGTATACTTTTAGGTTCAGGAACTGTGGCTGCAGTATGTGCTGGTGCCATTGCTGTTAATGTCCATAATTCATTTAAGGCAAATGACGAGGCAAAAATAAATCTTGTCGAAAGTGGAGCTATAGAAACTAAAGCACCTAATGTATTAGAGGAAGCTGAAAATGAAGTTAATGAATCTAAAGCAGATCTTGAAGAAGCAAATAAAGAAGTAGAAAAGGCTACTGAAGAAGCTGCAAATGCTCAAAAAGAAGTTGCCGATGCTGAAGAGGCAATAACAAAAGCAAAAGAAGCTAAAAAATTAGCCGAAGCTGAAGTTAGAAATGCTACAACAAAAGAGGCAAAAGCTGCTGCGGAAGCTAAAGTAAAAGCTGCTGAAGATGCTGTAACTAAGGCTGAAGCGACTAAAAAAGATGCTACTGTTAAAGCCCAAAATGCTGAAAAAGCTATAACAGAAGCTCAAAATAATAAAAATGCAGCTGAGCAAAGAGTTCAAAAAGCCGAAGAAAATAAAAAGGCTATAGAAGAAGAAATAAGAAAAACTCAAGAAACTGAAGAGAATACTTCAGAACCAAAACAACAAACAACAACAGAAGTTGCTAAAAAAGAAACAACAACTAAAGCTGTAAATAGTCAAAATAACAAGACTACTGCAAGTCAAAATAATACTTCAACTTCAACAACTACAACAACAACGACTAAAGAAAATAATCAAAATACTGTAAATCAAAATAATAATAATAATACGACAGTAACTAATCCTAATACTAATGAAAGTAGATTACTTACTGATGAACAACTTAAAAAAATGTTAGACGCTGCCGCTAAAGGCGAAGAATTAGATCGTCAAAAATATGAAGAAGAATATGAAAAAGTACATGGTCATGCTCCAGAAGAAGAAAAACATGAAGTAGAATTTCATTTCTATAGTAATTTAAATCCATTGAAGGTACGTCTTTATGATCATGTTAATTATTATACAACATCTAGATGCGGTGCGACGGGTTCTGGTTGTATTTGGTTTGCCGAATTCGCTTGTGATTTGAATGAGTGTGTTGGTTTCCCTGATGATGTTACAGGTGAATTAAAGGATGATGTTATTTATTCAAGAAGAGCTGATATTAAAGAATATACAATGCAAGCACCTGAAGCGAGATACGGCTATAAATTTAAACAATGGGAATTAATTTCTGAACGTAAAAATACAATATATGGTCAAACAGGACTTGCTTATAAATATGTTGCTGTTTATGAAAAAGTTCAATAATTAAAAATATTTTTAAGAGATAAGAAAATAAATCTTATCTTTTTTAATTTTAGAATATAAAAAAGCCAAAGAGGCTTGTCAATTATTTTGTTACATGATTTAATTATTTTAAATAAATAAACATTTTAAAGGAGATTAATTATGAGTGAATTAAAAAACAAAAAAAGTCTAGTTATTTATTTTTCAAGAGCTGATGAAAATTATGCCGTAGGATATGTTGATAAAGGTAATACGGAATATATTGCGGAATACGTAAGAGATATTGTTGGAGCCGATTTATTTAAAGTAGAACCTCTAATTCCTTATAGCAAAGAGTATAGTAAATGTATTGAAGAAGCAAAACAAAGATTAGGAAATGCTCCCCTAAAAAATAAAATAAAGGATATTTCTAAATATGAAGTTATTTATATTATGACCCCAGTTTATTGGGGAAGCTATGCTCCAGAAATAGAGACTGCTCTAAAAGATTTAGATTTTACAGGCAAAATAGTAAGAATAGTAACAACTCATGAAGGTTCAGGATTAGCAAATGTTGTTGAAGATCTTAAAAAAATTTGTTTAGGAGCTAATATTTTAAAGGATAGTATTGCTATCAAAGGAACTGATTGTGTAAAAGCTAAAAACAAAATAGAAAAGTGGATTTAATAAGCATTTAGATGTCTAAAAATATTTAACTCTACTAATTGTAGGTGTTAAAATTTATCTTAATGTTATATAGTCTTTTTTGAAAGGAGCAAGAAAAATATGAATCAAGAAAAAATAGGCAAATTTATTGCTACTTTAAGAAAAGAGCAAAATTTAACCCAAGAAGAATTAGCCGAAAAATTAGGCATAACCGCTAAAGCTGTATCTAAATGGGAGTGCGGTAAAGGACTTCCTGATGCTTCCATTATGCTGGAATTATGTAAAATTTTAAAAATCACGGTTAATGATTTACTTAGCGGGGAAAGAGTTGATAAAGAAAATTATCAAAAAAAATTAGAAAAAAATATTATTGATACCATTGATTATTCAAATAAAATCGTTGATAAAAAAAATCAGAAAATAGCTAAATTTATTATGCTTTTAGGTATCTTTTTAATCTTTAATGCTTTTTCGATTTTTCCTACGGAAAGTAGTTGGGGTTCTATTTATTCGGTAGTGGGTTTACTTATATCTACTTTAGGATTTATTAATCTAAAAAAGAATAAAATATTTAAAAAAATATTTTTAGGCATCAGTTATTTTATAATGGGATTTATCTTATTAATTCTTCTTGATTATGCCAATGTCATTTTAAATAAAGTTCCGCCAAGATTTTCTTATCTTATTAAAACTACGGAAGATATGATTATTTATAAATCACCCTTATGCAATGTTTATAGAATAAATAGAAATACTAAAAATGAATATTATATTGTTGATACTAAAAAAGAATATACCGAAGATAATGTTCCTATAGTGCCCTTTAATAGAGATAAATCAGGCATTGAAAACATAATTCACTATAAAAATCAATATGTTGGTAACAATAGTAATGATAGCCATTTAATTGATAGTTTACCCCTTGCTGAATATGGCTACGTTTTTGAGATTGATTCTGTAAATCTTGGCTTAACAATTGACTACCATATTACCGATTGGTATGTTAATGAAAATCATTATTTGGAAAAATCTTTATTATATAATTCTGTTTCAATATTTACTTTAATCTATAATGTAGAAAAAATTACTTTTAATTTTAGTGGTAATACCTATATAGTAACAAGAAAACAAATTGAAGAATTGTATCCTAATTTTAAAGATATCGCTGCTAAGGGAATCAATCAAAACAATTTCAATGAATATTTAGAAAGTAAAATGAATGATAATGAATTTGTCTTAAATATTTTTTCTAAAATATTTGTTAATTAAGAATATCTATTTATAAAAATTAATAGTAAACCTTTGGTATGTTTTAAAAATTGCTAATAGTTGTTATAGTGGTTTAGAAGGAGCAAGAATATGAATCAAGATAAAATTGGCAAATTTATTGCTGAACAAAGAAAAAATAAGAACTTAACACAAGAAGAACTAGCCGAGAAATTAAGTATTACCAAAAATGCTGTTAGTAAATGGGAACGAGGTTTATGTTTAATGGATATGTCTTTACTTAAACCTTTAAGTGAAATATTAGAGGTAAGTATCAATGAGATATTAGCAGGTGAAAAAATAGAAGAGAAAGATATTGAAAAAAAGAGTGAAGAAAATATTATTAAATTAACGGAATTAGTCAATTTAAAATCAATGAAATATGGCATTATGGGCATGGTTTTATTTTCTATTATTTTAATGATAATTGCTTTTTTGAAAGATACTAATATGGCCTCCCTTGTTAGTTTGTTATGTGCTTATAACTGCGTTACTTTTTTAAGCCGTTATAAAATAGGAAAAGATAAAATCGATTTATTAACAGGTATATTATTTTTTATTGCGGTTATTTGTAATACAATCGCCTTTATATTATCTTAGTTTTTAAATTAAAAATTAATTATACTTAAATTTGACATAAATAATTAGTTTTTAATTTATTTTTTTTATATAATAGGAAAGTCCTGCAAAAAGAGGAATACATATTGACATTCATTTGTTCGTATAATATAATTATATTATACGAGGAGGTAATGGTTGTGTTAGTAAATCGAGCTTATAAATTTAGAATGTATCCAAATGCTGAACAAATAGAGTTAATA
>CANRJV010000044.1 GCA_947631045.1 uncultured Bacilli bacterium | reverse complement strand
TTGAAAACCTTATATTCAATGTCATCCCTTCTTTATAGTTCTTTTCTTTACGTCAACTTTTTATGCGATTGCCTTATCCTAAAATAATTTATCTTGAATATTTTGCCACATTTCTTTGGCTTCGGGATATTTTAAATAACTAACAACATCTTTTGGTAAAACCCATTTATAATTAGAAATTTCTGTTTCTTGCAATTTAATATCTTGAGTCTTTAAACGGGCTTTAAAATAAATAACATCTTTCATAACTTCTTCTTTAGGAGAATAAGTAATCATAAATCTTTTATCTTTATCAATAATAACATCTAAATTAGTCTCTTCTTTGGTTTCTCTTAAAGCCGTTTCTTCTTCAGTTTCTCCTTCATCTACATGGCCTTTAGGAAATCCCCAATCGCCCTGAAGACTGGCAATTAATAAAACTTTATCCCCATCACAAATAATGGTTCCACATGATTTTTCCCACTTCATTAGCGACCTCTATGCCTTTCTGGAATAATTATTTTCTCTTCTAATAAAAGAATCATTTTTAAATACCGGTTTAAAATTGATTTAGTAATATGCTTGCTATAATTATTTAATAAGATATTTTTTAATTCAGCTAATTTATCTCTTACCATTATAGCGTCTTCCTCATCAGCATCATCATTATTATTTAAATCCATTACCAAATAAACTAAATTTCGATATCTTTTATCAAATCTTTCGGCAATAATTTTCTTTTTTAAATCAGCATCATAAATTGTTATACTTCCCGCTTTATTAGGTAACTTTAAACCCTCATCTTCTTTTATCTCGACAACTTTTAATTCCGCATTAGTTTTCTTTATTTTCATTTTGTTCCTCCATTAAATCCGGGCGTCTTTCTTTGGTCCTTTTAATTTGTTCCTGAATCCGATATTCTTTGATTTTTTGATGATTGCCACTTAATAAAACTTCGGGAACATCCATTCCTCTAAAGGAAGCTGGTTTCGTATAAGTAGGATAATCGAGTAAATTATTGGTAAAAGAATCTTCTTCATAACTTTCTTTGGTAATTACACCTTCAATTAAACGCACCACCGAATCCGTAATCGCCATCGCCGGAATTTCCCCACCGGTTAAAATATAATCACCAATACTAAGTTCTAAATCAACAAACTCTCTAATGCGTTCATCATATCCTTCATAATGGCCACAGACAATGATTAGATGATGATAATTCTTTAAAGTTTGGGCCGTTTTTTCCTGATAAGTTTGCCCTTGGGGACAAGTAAGAATCACTAAAGAATCAGGAGTTTTTACATCTTCAATCGCCCGAACGACCGGTTCACACATTAAAACCATGCCTGCTCCGCCCCCATAAGGCGTATCATCAACTTGATGATGTTTAAAAGGCGAATACTTTCGAAAATCAATAATATTTATTTCCACTAAACCATCATTAATAGCTCTTTTAATAATGGACTCTGTTAAAAAGCCCTCAAACATTTTGGGAAATAAAGTTAAAATATCTATTTTCATAAGTTACCACATCCTTTTAAAAAATTAAATCTTGACCATGATTAGTTTTAATTATTTTTTCATCTTTTAAGACTTCTTTGATATAATTCGGAATTAAAGGTAAATAAAAATTTTTTTCACCCTTTACTTTTAATAAAATATTATTATTTTCTTCATAATCAATGACTGTTCCCAATAATATATCTTCATCATAAACTTGATAACCAATTAAATCACTAATTAAATATTCCGTATCTAAAAGGTGCAAATCACTTCTCTTGGCATAAACATTTAAACCTTTATATTTTAAAATTTCATTAATATTATCATAGGCTGTAAAACTTATTAAATCATAATGTTTATGCACCCGATAACTTTTAATTTCTTCTTTTTCTTTTAAAGGACCAATATATAAAAAATTTCCCTTTTTTAAAATCCGGTCTTTATATTCAAAAGAAGAAAGCATTTTTACTTCACCTTTAATGCCAAAAGAATTAATAATTTTTCCAATTAAGACATAGTTATCCATGAAAAACCTCATACATTAAAATACTAGCGGATACTCCAGCATTTAAACTTTCACAAATCTTAGTCATTTCAAGATGTACTTTTTCATCGCAAAGGCTGGCTACTTCTTCTCTTACACCTTGGCCTTCATTGCCAATAACTAAAGCTATATTTTCTTCTTTTATTTCTTTAATATCTTTACCTTTTTTAACATCAGTAGTTACTTTTAAATAAGTAGAATCTAAATTTTTTAAAAATGGAACAATATCAGTTCTAATAATATTAAGATTAAAAAGCATACCTTCCGTAGCTCTAATGACTTTAGGATTATAAATATCAACGGTCTCACTCGATAAAACTAGGGTTTCAAAATTAAAAGCCACGGCACTTCTTATGATGGTTCCTAAATTACCCGGGTCTTGAATGTTATCTAAAATGATTAGATTACCTTTTATTTCTTTTTCTTTCATTTTTTCACAAACGCCGATTACTTTGGCTCCGCTTACTTGGTCAGTTAAAAGTTTCATGATGTGTTCACTTACATAATAGGTTGGAACAGAATAAGTTAAACTTGAATCATTAGTAATTATTTCTTTCACTAAATGATGGTTTAAAGCCTCACTAATTAAATGCTCATCTTCGATTAAGAATAACCCTTCTAAATCGCGATACTTTTTTTGCTTTAATTTTTGCCAAGCTTTAACTTTTTCATTACTAGAACTAGTTATTTCCATTTTCCTCACCAACTTTATTATAATAAACTAAACAATTTTTGACAATATTTTATAATAAAAAAGATTAGCCTAAAAATGACGTAATCTTTTTCTTCTTTCTTTATAATCAGGAATAGCCTCTTCTACTATATGCCAAAATTCTTTACTATGATTAGCCTCATAAAAATGAGCCATCTCATGAATAATAACATAATCGATTAAAGATATATCTTTTTTAAGTAAATCACTATTTAAAGTAATTGTTTTCTTATGCGGATTACAAACACCCCAGCGTGTTCGCATCTTCCTGATTTTTAAAGTAAAAGGAGGCAGATTATTAAAGCATTTTTGACAGATTTCAATTTCTTCTTCAAATACCCTTTTACATTCATCATCATAAAATTTATTGATGGCCTCTTCATCATGACCGACAATGGTATCATCTTCGAATTTTACTTCCGTAAGACGATTATCAAAAGTTACTTGATAAGTCTTTCCTAAATAATAAAATTCACCTACTTTTTCTTCTCTAATTTTAGCTTCTTCATACATTTTTAAAATAGCACTCGAATTTTTAGTAATTAAATTTTTAACTTCCACATCACTAATAAACCTAGGAGCCGTAATAATTAACTTACAATTTTCATCAAAACGAAAATAAAGATTTTTATTATCTTTTTTAATTACTTCATATTCAATAACATAGTCATTTATTTTAAACTTCATTATTCATCACTATTTTATTTTAACACAATATTATCTACCTTACAAACTCATTTAACCAAAAATAATCTTTATTTTTAAAATCACAAACAAATAAATTATCACTTCCTAAATAATTGATTAACAAGGTAGGATTTATGGCATTTGATTTTAAAATGATATGACTATTATAAACTTTTAAAATACTTTCTTCCGGTTTATAAGGATTATAAATGATATGTTTTTTATCATAATATTTATAATAACGATTATTTTTAAATAAGTTATAAATTCTTTTATTAAGATAAGAGGGATCAAAAGAAGCAAAAATTTCATCATAAATTTTAAAAGAGGTTCCCATATTAAAACTATCGATATAATACATACTTTCAATAGTGTGATATAAATTATAAGGAATCTCTTTCGTTAAAATCGTCATTTCTCTTTTAATTTTAAATATATAAAATGTTCTCAAAATACTCACCTTTAGTCTATTATATAAAAAACTAAAGGAAATAATTGTCATATTTTGGCGAAGAATTAACTTTTCATTAAAGTTAAAATTTTGGTTTTAAGATAATCTAAATCTAAATTATGATAATTTAATAATTCTTCTTTACTACCACCTTCCGAATATTTAGTTAAACCTAAAACATATTCAGGACTGGTCGCATATTTATTAAAGAAATCCGCTGAAGAAAATTCTAAAGTAAAGGTTTTAACATGGCGCGGAAGTAAAATATTTTTATATTTTTCATTTTGAAGAGCAAACAATTCAGCCGAAGGCATGGAAATAACCCGAATATCAAGGCCATATGGAGCAAGTTCTGATGCTAGTCTTAATGCCATAGAGACTTCACTACCACTTGTAATAATAATGGCATTAACATCTTCTCTTTCTTTCCTAACCCGGTAAGCCCCCGCTAAGACATATTTAGAGTTAGTTCCATTTAATTTTTTGACTTTATTACTGCCAATAATAATGGTACTAGTTTTATGATAATTACTTAAAGTTTCATAAACCCCCAAAATTTCATTAATATCAGCCGGCCGGAAATTGATTAAATTAGGAATACTTCTTAGATTACTAATTTCATCATAAGCACTAAAACCATTATTTTCATATGTATCTAAGAAGGTATCATTCGTAAAAATATAATTAATCGCTAAACTATTTAAAGTAGCCAGTTTAATAAAAGGTTTAAGATAAGCCTCATCAACTAAAGGTGCACTTAAGAAAATTTTAAAACCTAAACTCGCAAGCCCTAAAGAAATACTACCCATCGCTAAAGTTCTTGATCCAAATAAGATATTACGACCGGTTGGATTATCTTTTGACATAATAGACGATTTATTAATGCTGGCTTTAGTATAAACAAAATTATCATTACTACCACATAAAACAAAAGGACTCTTATTTGCAATAATATTTAAAATTTTACTATTACTTAAAATTAATTCTTCGTCATAGTTATCATTTATTTTAATATTATCGGCTTTAAAACTTAATTTAGCCTTTCTTGTTTCTAAAAAATCAATAATTTCTTTAATTTTTAAATCTTCTAGACTTTCTTCTTTTAATTCATACCATCTTTTTATGTATCTACCTAATCTTTTATTTAAGGCTTCTTTAATTTCGATTTTAACCTCTTCTAAAACCATAAAAGGGGCATTTAAACCATAATCTTTTCTTAAAGAAGCCATTTCTTCATCATCTAAGGGTTCATTATAATAAAGATTTGTATCTTCTCTACTGGTATCAAGGCCATAAGTAGTATTAATGACAATAACACAACTTTTTTTACTATGTCTAGCATCATCAATGGCCCCATCAATAGAACTTAAATTATCATTAATGGTATCAATATCAAAATTTAGGGAAATAAAACGATCCGTTAACTCTTCATTAAAGACAGTTTTGGTCCCACTATCTTTACTAATGCCATCATTAATTACTAAAATAATTAAATCTTTTAAATCATTCGCTGCGGCATAAGATAAAGCCTCGTAAGAAGTACCACTCATTAAATCTTGCATTGTACAAATAACATAAGTTTTAAAATTAATTAAATCATTTTTCTTATCTTCTATTTTAATTAAAGAATCGAGATATCTTTTGCCTAATGAAACACCTACTGCTTCGCCAATTACTTCCCCATATGCACTATTACCCACTAAAACAGAAGGGGTTATGGAAGAAGAATAACCAGGAGTTATGGAAGAAAACTTTTTGTAATCTTTTAAATTTTCAATGGTTAAATTCTTTTGAAATAAATAAAGGGAAGCATAATATAAAGGTAAAAAGTGGTTACTTACCAAAAGACGGTCTTGATTAATAAAGTTAGGTTTATGAGGTTCAAAATTAAGATGTTTCATAAATAAAGTATAAAACACTCTTGCGGAATCCATCGTAAGACCCACATCACCACTGCCAGCCTCTTTAATCATATCTAGACCTAGCATTTGTAAATTTTTTATAATTAAATTATCTCTTTTACTCATACTACCTACTTCCTTATCCTTTATTAATTAAATTGTAAATTTTTTCCACGGATTTATTATCATCTAATTTATTTAATCTTTCTTTGGCTCTCTTTAAAGTTAGAGGACTTGCTTCTAACCTTTTTAAAACTCTTTTAAAAGCCCAAATATTCCGTACTTTGATACCATATCTTTTTCGAGCCATAAACCGGGCATTATATTTTTCTTGACCACCAACTCCCGGCACTAATAACATGGGAACCCGCATTTCTAAGCATTCGGTTACTGTAGCTCCGCCAGGTTTGGAAATAACTAAATCACTTATTTTCATTAAATTTAAAACATCTTTAGAGTAACCAAGCACTTGAATATTAGAAATATTATTCTTAAGTACATAATTAGCACATTTTTCTCTTAGTTTTTCATTATGACCACTGATAAAAATAACATCAGCATTCAGTTTCATTTTGGCTAAAGCCTTAAAGTAATCATAATAATACATACTACCTGTAGAAGAACCGCCAAAAAATAAATACACTTTTCTCTTACCTTTTAAATTGTATCTTTTATAAATTGTTTCTTTACTATCTAAGTGATGAATTTTTTCTAAGTTTAGAGGCAATCCAAAAGCAAAGATTTTTTTAGCATCTACTCCTCTTTCTACTAATTCTTCTTTAACAACTTCATTACCAACAATATATCCATCTTCTAACTTTTTATTTCTAATCCAACATTCATGAGTTCGATAATCGGTAATGATAGTATATAATTTAGTTTTAATAAGTCCTAATTTATTGTAATAGGTAATAATATTACTGCAATAAAAATGAGAAGAAATAACGACATCTGGATTAAAATCAACAATGACTTTCCGAAGCGTTTTGTTGTCATAACTTTTTTTAGTAATAGCATTATCTCCCACTGTAGAAATGCGATGATCCATTAATTCATAGAAAAAATTGAAAATTAAAGCTGTCCGGTGTTTACCAACAAAGTCCATTACTTTAATTCCTGTCCGACCTAGCCAATTACCGTAATCACTAATATCGAGTAATTTAACCTCCCAGTTAGAATTTTTATCTTTAATATAATTAGCAACATATTTCGCAATGGCAGCATGACCAGAGCCATAACGAGCATATAGAACTAAAACTTTCTTTTTCATATTACTACCTTCTTATATTATTATAAACTGATTTTCAAAATAAAACAATGAATTTACTCATTCATTGCTATAATGTTAGTTTCCATAGCATTATTATTTAAATAATAAAACCGGGCATTCAGGAGCAATACTCCAAAAACTATGACGGCATAAAACAAAATTAGGCCTCCAAAATGTCTTAACTTATTTTTCATTATATCACTCCTCTTCTTTCTATATTTAGAATATCAAAACATTAGTTTGCTTTCAAGCCAAAAAAGAAATTTTTAATAATTTTAAACATTTGTTTGACATTATTAAGTAATTGTTGTAAAATAATTTTAAGGAGATGATATTATGAATACTAAAGAACTTACAGCAAGACAAAACGATGTTTTAGACTTTGTCAAAAAATACACAGCCGAACATGGCTATCCACCTGCCATTAGAGAAATTTGTAAAGGAGTAGGTTTAAGTAGTCCCGCGACAGTTTTTGTCCATTTAAAAAATTTAGAGAGTATGGGTTATATCAAAACAACTAGCAACAAATTTAGAACAATTGAAATTTTATGTGAAAATGAATATTTACCACATAATGAGGATGTTGTTAAAGTTCCTCTATTAGGAAAAATTACCGCTGGCAATCCCATCACTGCGATTGAACAACCAAATGAATTCTTTGATCTACCTGCTTCTCTAGTTCCAGCATCAGCAACTATCTTTACTCTTCATGTTAGTGGTGAAAGCATGATTAATGCCGGTATCTATGATGGTGATTATGTAATTGTTCAAAAACAAAGTACCGCCAAAAATGGCGATATAGTTGTCGCTATGACTATGGAAAATGAAGCTACCATTAAAACTTTTTACAAAGAAAATGGGCATATTAGATTACAACCTGAAAATGATACTATGGCCCCAATTATTTTAGATGACTGTGTTATTTTAGGTAAAGCTATTGGTCTATATCGGAAAATTGAGTAGAGAGAAATAATTAAATTATTTCGTCCCTCTCACACCACCGTACATACGGTTCTCGTATACGGCGGTT
>CANRJV010000043.1 GCA_947631045.1 uncultured Bacilli bacterium | reverse complement strand
AAGATGTTTTGCCTGAAACTGAATATAACGATAAAAAGTTAAGATGTGATTTAGTTGCTGAATTTAATGATGTTATAATAAATTTAATTTTCGTTTAAACCCTTATAAATAAAGGATTTTAAATATTATTTGTTACTAACCTGTTATTAGTTCAATTGCATATTTTAACTCTTGAATGGTTTTATGAGTATAAACTCTTTCACCAACATCTTTACTTTTGTGTCCCATTAACATATCAATACACTTCTTATTAGCACCAACAGAATCTAATCTACTTCTGAAAGTATGTCTGCATTCATGTGGTGTATGATTCATTTGATATTTTTCCATAATCTTATCCCATATTTTATAATAGATATAACTAGATAACTTCTTACCATTAAATTCAAACAAATAAACTTGTGATTCTTGTACTCTCTTTTCAACCAGGTGCAATATTTTGGAATGAATAGGTATAATTCTATTCTTACCAGCATTTGTCTTTGTACCACCCTGAAAAGTACCAATTTCAAGGTCTATATCAGTCAACTTCATATTTAATAGTTCACTTATTCTAAAACCACTATATAAAAATATCAATATTGAATCAACCCATTCATCATCTTCATGTTCCCATAATGTTTTTATTTCTTCTTCAGTAAATGGAACTTTTGAAGTTTCAGGAATACTTTCAGCAGTTGTTAATTGGGCATAAGATTTATTGATAACATCTAATTCTAAAGCAAATTTATCTAAATGACCAAACAAATTCTTAATTGACCATTGGGTAGAATAACCATGTCCACAATTATCAATACAGTCTTGCATGTGAAAAGACTTAATATCTTTGTATTTCATATCCCAGTATTTTTTAGTATGTTTAAAAGCAGACTTTAAAGAACCTTGT
Source organism: uncultured Bacilli bacterium (assembly GCA_947631045.1). Classification (GTDB taxonomy): domain Bacteria; phylum Bacillota_I; class Bacilli_A; order RF39; family UBA660; genus SIG200. Next base: position 7,263 of record CANRJV010000043.1, on the reverse strand, counting down.
GTTCCATCACCTAGTTTTGAAAGTCTTTTTTCTTTGAATAAATTCCATAAACCTTCAAGTGTTATTTTAGCAGCATCAACATCCCACGGATCATTATTGTAAAGTGCTAACATAATGTTTCCTTCTTCCCTGGTAGGTGCATAACCAATTGTAAGATAAATAGGGTGTCCTTTTTCATTCCAACCTATTGTTTTTCTTACTGCAAAAGGTTTTCTTCTATTACCTGAAAGTTTAACAACAGAACCATATCCATTTGGATTCTTCATCTTATCATTTCCTTTCTATAATTTTAGTGTAAATATTTGACTAAATCCCAAGAAAATGATAAAATAGACTTATCAAATTAATGGGATAAAACTCTTAATCTTTCATTTATTTGATACTAATTTAAACTTTGTCCCTTGTGGTGCTAACATAGGGGACTAATTTTTATTTTGAGTTATTGGAATCATCATTTGGTGATTCTTTTTTATATTTTGGAATAGAACTTATATCATCCACATAATCAATTGCTTTTTGTTTTCCTTTATTATTAAGTTCATCAAAAGATTCAATAATGGTTACAAAATCAGATCCGAAAGTATCTTTTATTTTTTCAATTGCATTTACTTTATCTTGTAATTTAGAATTTGTGGCTACATCTTGCCAATTATTAATTGTTTCATCACTTATTCCACTAATTAACCAAGTTTCTGCAACATTGAAAGTTTTACTAATCAGTTTAATATTTCTTATAGATAAATTTCTAGTTCCATTTTCTATATTTGAAATTCCTGATTTTTTTAAACCTATTTTTTCACCAAATTCTTCTTGCGTAAGACCTAAAGTTAATCTTAATTCCTTAACTCTGTTACCAATTTCATTCATTTATATCCTCCTTCATTAATTGGTACAAGTTCATTATATATCAAAAAATTATGTTTGTAAACATTTTTTAACAAAAAGTTTTTCAAAAGTTCACAAAAGTTATTGACAAGTACACAAAAGATATATTATAATGTATTCATACATAACAAGAAGGAAGGTGAAAAAATGAGAATTGATAAAGATAAATTGTTAATTGCAATAGCAAATAAATGCTTTACAATTAATGATCTAGCAGCAAAAGCAAAAATTTCAAGAAATAGTATTAATGCTTATATGTCGGGAAGAAAGAATCCAAAACCATCAACACTTGGAAAAATTGCAAAGGTTCTTGATGTCAAAGTGCAAGACATTGTAAATACTGAAAATAATTAAGTTTAAATTAAATATCAAATAATGAAAGGAATGAGTAAAAATTTTATGGAAAGAAAAATAATAAGAAATGGTATTTATAAGGTAAATGTTTTAAAAATTGAGTTGAAAGCATCTAAAGCAGGTAAACCTATGGTTAGCATGATGTTTAAAATAATTTCAGATGAAGAAAAAAGAAAGAGTGATATTATTTATTATAATCTTGTAATATCAGAGGGATTTCAAATACATATTTCTAACGAACTATTAAAGGATTTAACTGAAAGAGTTAGTGAAAAAATAGAGATTAAATTTGAAACTTATAGTCAATATTCAGATTTACTAACCTATATAATGAAAAAAGTAAAAAACAATTTTATATATGTACTAGACTATAAAGATTTTAATAAATACAAGCAAATTAAAATTGTAAAAGTATTAGATATAAATAATAATCAAACAGTATTAAGGAAAAAAGAGAAAGGAACTAAATCAAAAGAACAATTTAAAAATAAATTAGTTAAAACAATGAAGAAAAAATAAAAAGAAAGTGAGGTGATCACAAAATGGATAGTTTTTTTAAAGGGTATGTAAAAACTAAAGATAAAAAGTGTACTGAAAAATTTAAAAATAGAACAGATTTTAAAACTTATGATGAAGTTAAAGATTTACCTGAATTTGCTGGTATTTTAGCAGATAACATTGTTTTAATAGACATTGATGATTCTGAACAAGCAGAAAAAATGATGGATATTGTTGAAGATTTACAACTTAATTGTAGAGTTTATAAAACTACTAGAGGGAAACACTTTTTATTCTTAAATACAAATATTGATAAGTGCTTTACACATTGTAATTTAGCAATTGGAATAACTGCTGATATAAAAGTTGGGTGTAAAAATTCTTATGAAATACTTAAATTTAATGGTAAGGAAAGATTTATTGAATGGGATATTGAAAAAGGTGAAAGTTATCAGTCACTTCCTAAATGGATGATACCAGTAAAGAATAGTACAGATTTTCTAAATATGGAAAATGGTGATGGAAGGAATCAAGCATTATTTAATTACATTCTAACATTACAAGCAAGTGATTTTTCAATAGAAGAAGCAAGAGAAACAATAACATTAATTAATAAATATGTAATGAAAGAACCACTTTCTGAAGATGAACTTGAAGTAATAATGCGTGATGATGCTTTCAAGAAACCAATATTTTATAAAGGTAATGTATTCTTATTTGATAAGTTTGCATTATTCTTAAAAAATAATCACCATATAAAAAGAATTAATAACCAATTACACTTATTTAAAGATGGAATCTATGTTCCAGGACAAGCAGAAATTGAAAGTGCTATGATCCAACATATTCCACAATTAAATAGGGCAAAAAGAACAGAAGTAATGTCTTATTTAGATATTTTAATAAGAGAAAATACAACAGTAACACCTGCAAGATTCATTGCTTTTAGAAATGGTGTATTAAATATAGAAACAAATGAATTATTACCATTTTCACCTGATTTAATTATTACTAATAAAATTGACTGGGATTATAACGAAAATGCTTATTCAGAAGATGTTGATGAAGTATTAAATAATATATCTTGTAATGATAAAGAAATAAGGGCATTACTTGAAGAAGTAATCGGTGCTTGTTTTTATAGATCACAGGCTCTTTCAGGGGGAAAAGCAATTATTTTGGTTGGAAATGGTGCAAATGGTAAATCAACCTATCTAAAATTATTGAAAAAGGTTTTAGGTGAAGAAAACACATCAGCACTTGATTTAAGAAAATTAGATGACAAGTTTTCTACTGTTATGATGTATGGAAAACTTGCAAATATTGGTGATGATATAAATGACAAGATTATTGGTGATATGTCCTTCTTTAAAAAAGTAGTAACTGGTGAAACAGTACCAGCACAACAAAAAGGGCAACCACAATTTGATTTTATGCCCTATTGTAAATTAATCTTTAGTGCAAATAACATTCCAAGAATGGGAAGTGGTATGGATTCTTTTGCTATAAGAAGAAGACTTGTAATTATACCATTCAATGCTAAATTCACTAAAGGATCTGAAAATTATAATTTAAACATAGTTTCTTCACTATCTTCACAAGAAAGTATGGAATATTTAATAAAACTTGGTGTTGAAGGATTAAAAAGGATTCTTAAAAATAATGAATATTCTACTTCAAATAAAGTTCAAAGTGAAATGAAAGATTATCAAATGACAAATGATCCTATTTATGCTTTTATTGTTGAAGAACAAGAAAAGACAAGTTTAGATGGTGCAAGAGTGTTTGAAAATGAATTTCAAAAAGAAGTAAAGATGAGATATGAATTATTTTGTAGAAATAATGGATTTAATGATGAAAAGATACCTGATAATATGTTCACAAAAAAATTAAAAATGTATATTCCTGAACTTGAAACAACTAGACCTAGAGTAAATGAACAAATAAAAAAGGATGATGATTCAATTGAATTTAAGAGTATTAGAAAAACAAAATATGTTTATATGGACAAGGACACTAAAAATAGGACAAGTTAAGGACTAGCAAACAAGATTAACTTGTCCTTAATTTTTGGTAAGTAACTTAATGAAAATAAAAAGTTATGGACAGGTGGACAAGTTAATTTTAATTTATTTTAATATAGATAATTTTATATAAAAAAATTATAAAAAATAATATTATTAAAAATATAAAAAGAATATAAATAAACTTGTCATCTTGTCCAATTTGTCCATTCATATTTAGAAAGGATTATTGATTATGAAAACAAGAAATTTTATTGAATTAAAAGATTATATGTCTGAAGAAGAATTTAATACAATTAAAGAAAATTTTGCAGGTGATACTTTCTATATATCTATTAAGGACTACCAATTTGCTAATCAGAAGGAAAAAGTAAAATACATTCAAGATCTATGGTTTAGTGGTAAATCAGTAAAATTCATTGCAAATGAACTTGGTATGTCAGAAGATAGAATTAATCATTTAAAAAATATTAAATTAGAATCACTTGATGAGAAAGAATAAAAATGTTGACTTTTGTTGACATTTTATTATTATATATAGTCTTTTTCATAAAAAACTTAACAAAACTTAACATTCAAGACTATTTAAGTTTAAAAAAAATTAGAAAACCTAACAAAACTTAACATTATAGAAAAAATTACTTTACCAGGTTTTTGCTATTTTTATAAAAGTAACATGTTTTCCTTTAAAATCAGGACTTTTAAAACATTTGATGTTAAAATTAAAGTGTCATAATATGTTAGAAAAATAGCATGTTAGTGACAGGTTAGTAACAAATTATTAATCAAATTCCCCATTTATTTAAAAATTTATTTGCTTTAAATTTATAATGTCATTTTTTAGAAAGGAAGTGTTGCTTTATGTCCAAAAAAGATATGCTTACTGAAAAACAAAAGTTGTTTGCATTAGAATATTTAAAAGACCTTAATGCAACACGAGCATACAAAGAAGTTTACAAGAGTTGTAAGAAAACAAATAGTGCAAGAAAAGCAGGAAGCAGATTATTATGTAATCTTAAAGTTCAAAACTACTTAAAAGAACAAATTGAAGACATTAAAAGTGAAAAAATTAGTAATGTAACTGAAATACTTGAATATTTAACCAAAGTTTTAAGGGGTGAATCTGAAAGTGAAATTGTTGTTATTGAAGGTGCAGGAAATGGATTTTCTAAAACAAAGAAAATTAAGAAATCACCAAATGAAAAAGAAAGGTTAAAAGCAGCAGAACTACTTGGAAGAAGATATGGAATGTTTACTGATAATTTCAAAGAGAATGGTAATGTTACTATTAACTTTATAAATGATTTGGAAGAAGATAATGGTGATGAATTATGACAAGAAATTTTTTAGAAGAATTATTAAAGAATAAAATTGAAACAAAAGATATTAAATCTATAATTGATTCTATACTTGATGAACATTCTAAATATATTGGTGAACTAAAAAAACAAATAAACATTAATAAAGCAAAAATTTTGTTTTTAGAGCAAACCAATAATGAATTAAAAGAAGAATTGTCTTTAAAAGATGATAAAGTTGAAAATTTAAAAAATTCTACTGAAGATGTTGAAGGTTTAAAGACACAAATTGAAACATTACAAGCAGAGAATCAAGCAAACACTGAAAAACATACGCAAGAAATGAATGCGTTAAAGAAATCAGTGGCTATTGAAAAAGGTTTAAGTAATGCTAAAGCAAGAAACATTAAAGCAGTTTTAGGATTATTGGATCTTGACAAAATTAAACTTGAAGAAGATGGTTCACTAAAAGGACTATCTGAACAAATTGATGGGTTACTTCAAGATGACAATAGTAAATTCTTATTTGAAACTGAAACAAAATTAATTTTAAAGGGAGCAATACCAGATGAAGATTAATCAATTAATAAAAAGCATCCAGGAAAATCAGAACATAGAAGTAGTTTATAAGAATTTATGGTCAGTTAATTTTGATTATTTAAAGAATGGCTGGATTAAAGGAATTACAATTGATAATCTAAATGAAAATGATTATTTAACAGTTATTCGTTATGCTAATAGTTGTTATACTATTGTGATTTTAAATAAAAATCATAAAAATTACAAAAGAATTTTACCAGTTTTTAAGTTCATAATGAAATTAAGAATCAAAGATTTAAAAAGTAGAACATCATTTTATAGATATTTTAGGTTTTATTTTAAAAAATACGAAAATTATTCTAATAAACAAATTGATTATTTATTGAAAAGTTATGACTTATCTAAAGCAAAAGACTTTTACGATCAAACTTGTTTATTTGAAATACAAAGAAGAAAAGAAGAAAGGTTGAGAAGAAAACAAGGAAGGTAGGTGATATTATGGCAAGTATTACAACTGCAATACACTTAAATGATGGTATGACTTCTGTGTTAAGAAATATAACTTCAGCAGTAAAGTCAACACTTGATGTTTTTGGTAGTATGGATGAAGAAATGAATAGTTCTTTTGATGTTTCAAAAATTGAATCTGCAAGAATTGCAGTAGATAAAGTGAATGCATCTTTAGATTCTATGAATGACCAAATGAACCAAAACACGCAACAACAAAATAAACTAAATAATGAAATTCAAGAAGGTTCAAGACATATTGATAACATGATGAATTCTGTTGTTAGTCTTGTTTCTGCATATGCTGGTTTTAAAGCAGTTGGTAAATTAGTTGATTTATCAGATGAATATACACAAACAAGAGCAAGATTGAACTTAATGAATGATGGTTTACAAACTACTGAAGAATTACAAGATAAAATATTTGCATCTGCACAAAGGTCACGAGCATCTTATCAAACACAAGCAGATATTGTTGCTAAATTAGGACAAAGAGCAGGTGATGCTTTCAGTTCAAATGATGAAACAATACAATTTGCTGAAAATTTAAGTAAGATGTTTGTTATTGCTGGTGCAAGTCAACAAGAAATGGCATCTGCATCATTGCAATTAACACAGGCATTAGGTTCAGGTGTACTTCGTGGTGAAGAATTAAATGCAGTATTTGAATCTGCACCAAATGTTATACAAGCAATTGCTGATTATCTGAATGTACCAATTGGTAAGATAAGAGAAATGGCAGCAGATGGTAAAATTACTGCTGATATTGTTAAAAAATCTTTATTAAGTGCAACAGATAGTATAAATTCACAATTTGATTCAATTCCTATGACATGGTCGCAAGTATGGACTGGTGTTATGAATCAACTTTATTTAGTAACACAACCTATACTTGAATTAATTAGTTTACTTGCACAAAATTGGGAAATTCTTGAACCAATAGTAATTGGGGTAGCAACTGCAATTGGTTTATATACTGCTGCATTGCTTATTCATAATACTGTTGAAGGAATTTCAAATACTTTAAGTGCTATAAGTGCAGCAAGTTCTTTAATGAAAGCAGGTGCTAGTTTAGCAGAGGCAGCAGCAACAAAGACTGCTACTGGAGCACAAATTGGCTTTAATGCTGCATTACTTGCATGTCCAATTACTTGGAT
>CANRJV010000042.1 GCA_947631045.1 uncultured Bacilli bacterium | reverse complement strand
AATTAAAAAATCTCTCAATTCCTTATAAACAAAGGAGTTGGGAGATTTTACTCTTTCAAAACTGATAAATTTAGGATTATGTGTTTAAAAAACAATAATTATTATCTATTTTACACTTTTTGCATACAATTTTAATGCCTAAAAGTATTGCATAATCGCCGTATTTGTGGTATCATTTGAAATGCAATTTAAATTGATTGCATGTTAAGTGGGAGGGAATGCGGATTTGCCCATAACCACTTACGCGAAAAATTTTTATAGGAGGTGTTTTCGTGGCAAAAGAAGTCGTAAAGAAAATTAAACTTGAAATTGAAGCTGGCAAAGCGACACCTGCTCCACCAGTTGGAACAGTTTTAGGCCCTGCAGGAATCAATTTACAAGAATTTTGTACGAAATTTAATGAAGCAACTCGTGACAAGATAGGCGATGTTGTACCATGTGAAATTTCGATTTATGAAGACAGAACGTTTGATTTCGTTTTAAAAACTCCCCCAGCTGGATTCTTACTTAAAAAAGTAGCTAAAATCCAAAAGGGAAGTGCTAAAGGCGCAAATCAAATTGTTGCTACTATTACGGAAGCTGATCTTAGAAGTATAGCTGAAACTAAACTACCTGATTTAAATGCTTATACTGTTGAAGAAGCAATGAATATTATTGAAGGTACAGCTAGAAATATGGGAATCGCTATTAAAGGACGTAATGATGCCGAACTTGCTGAACAAGCAGCTGAAGCAGCCGAGGAAGAAAAAGAAATGCAAAAAAGAGAAGCTGAACTTGAAGAAATGGAAGCAAGTCTTGAAGCTGAAGTTACTGAAGCTCCAGTAATTGGTGAAGAAGAAAAAGAAGACCAATCTGAAGAAAACGAATAATTAAATAAAAAATTATAAAAAATAAAAAGTCCGCTAATAAACCACAGTTAGGAGGGTAAAAATTGAGTAAACGTAGTAAAAAATATGTGGAAGTTTCATCTTTAATAGATAGTACAAAACTATATACTAAAGAAGAAGCAGTTGAACTAGTTAAAAAGACAAGCACAACTAAATTTGATAGTACTGTTGAAGTTGCTATTAAGTTAAACATCGATGCGAAGAAAACTGACCAACAATTACGTGGTTCCTTAGTTTTGCCTAATGGAACAGGTAAAAGTAAAAGAGTTTTAGTTATTGCCAAAGGAGATGCTGCCACTCAAGCAAAAGAAGCTGGTGCTGACTTTGTTGGTGATAAAGATATGCTTGATAAAATTAAAAATGAAAACTGGTTCGATTTTGATGTTGTAGTTGCTACTCCAGATATGATGCCAGAAGTTGGTAAAATTGGTAACATTTTAGGTCCAAAAGGTTTAATGCCAAACCCTAAAACCAATACCGTAACTATGAAAGTTGCTGAAGTTGTCAAAGATTTAAAAAGTGGTATGGTAACTTATAAGAATGATTCTTATGGTAATGTTCATACTATTATTGGTAAAGTATCTTTTGATCAAAGTAAACTACAAGAAAATTTAGAATATGTTGTAAGAACAATCAATAAAGCTAAACCTGCAACAGTTAAAGGTGTCTTTATTGATAGAATTGCAATTTCTACTACTATGGGTCCTGGAATTAAAGTTGATAAAAATTCCTTTGACATTTAATTAGTTGTAGAATATAATAGTGTAAGAAAAGAAAAAAACCGAAGACAGTAGGGAAGGAAACTTTTAAAAATCCTACCGAGGGGAACTTTTAAACTTGTGTTTTTTAGCTTCCCTAATCGGAAGCTTTTCTTAAATATAAATAAGGAGGAAATATGGCAAGCGAAAAAAATCTTAATGAAAAGAAAGTAATCGTTGAAGAAATTGTTGATAATATCAAGAATAGTGAATCGGTTATCTTATTTCAATACCAAGGTTTATCAGTATCAGAAATGACGGAACTTCGTAATAAACTTAATGAAGTTGGTTCTAGTGTTAAGATTTATAAAAATACTCTTTTAAAAAGAGCATTAGATGATCTTAAAATTAACATGGATGATTTTTTAGCTGGTCCTAATGCAATGCTTTTTGGTAAAACATTATTAGAACCAATTAAAATAATTGCTGACTATGCTAAAGATCATGATAAACTTAGTATTCGCGTGGGAATTATTAGTGGTGATGTTGCTGATATTAACACGATTAAAGAATATGCAAGTATTCCATCAAGAGAAGGACTTCTTACAATGCTTGCAGGTGGCATGATTCAATATGTCAAAGATTTAGCAATAAGTTTAAAATTATATGCCGAACAATTAGAAGGGAAGGAAAATTAATATGGCAAAATTAGCAAGAGATGAATTTATAAATTCATTAAAAGAAATGACAGTTCTTGAAATAAAAGAATTAGTTGATGCAATGCAAGAGGAATTAGGAATAAATCCATATGCAGTTGCTGTAGCTGCTGCTCCAGCTGCTGGTGCTCAAGAAGATGCAGGATCTGCAACAAAAACTGTTGTATTAAAGAATGCTGGTGGCAATAAAATTGCTGTCATTAAAATCATTAAAGAAATTACAGGCTTAGGATTAGTTGAAGCTAAAGGTCTTGCTGATAATGGCGGAAATATTAAAGAAAATGTTCCTGCTGACGAAGCAAAATCTATTGCTGATCAATTAACTGAAGCTGGTGCTGAAGTAGAATTAGCGTAATTTAAGGAAAAGAGTTGCTTGGCAATTCTTTTTTTGTGTTTACTTTTTCTCCATTTTCCTTTATAATATGCCTTCAAGAGGAGAATAAAAATGACAGAAATTATGCAAAAAAGAGAAGAATTGGAATTAAGAAAGATAGAGTTATTAGATTATTTTAAAGCTTCATTAGAGGAAGCAAAAAATATTAATGAAGAAAGAGCAAGTAGAGCTTTTAAATTATTTATATCTACTATTATTCCTAAAATACTTACTTTTATAGAGGAAGAAAATATTATTAAACTTTTAGTAACTATTGAAAATTTTGATGGTTTAGTTACTACTTTTAATGGAACTTTAATTCCGGAATATCTAGATGGAGAAAGTTATCAAATATTTTTAGAGAAAATTAGTGATTTTTTAGATTTTTATAATATTGGAACTATAAAAGTTAATGACTTGAAAGTGGAAATTGATTTAGAAGTCGATTATAAAACTTTAAAAGAAGTTAGTTTAATGGAATTACAAAGAATAGATTATTTAAAAGAAGAAGAAAAGAATATAAGAAGATAAAGTTAAATATGTGTCTTTAAAAGGCAAAATATTTGCTTTTTTTTATGGGGTATCTTATAATTAGTATTGGTGATACTATGAAGAAGACATTGGGGATTATGCTTAAAGTTTTAATTGTAACACTAGTTATTATGTGGGTTGGTCTAATTGTTATTGAATATAGTCGTTATCAAAATAATGAACCAATGTTAGTTGTATTAAAAGAGGATACTTTATCTTACCCTGATGGGCATGTTTATGTATATTATGGTTTAGGATATAAATCTATTACTTATGAAAGAACTAGTCTTTATGGTAAAGAATTTGGTCATATATTTATAAAGGTGAGAGAAAATTTGCCGAAAAAATAGTGAGGAGTTATAATTATGAAATTAAATAATAAAGGTTGGGGCACAAGCACTATGATATTTTTAAGCTTAGGATTGCTAGTTGCTCTTTTAATCGCGGTTTTTTTCATTTCTAGTTTGTATGGTTCTTTTGGTAATTCTACGGGGAATAAATTTTATTTGGATTTAGAAACGAGATTAGAGAATGCCGCCGCAGCTTATGTAGCTAAAAATAATATTGACGTGGAATCAGAAATGCACGTTAGCTTACAAGCTTTACAAGAAAATGGCTTAATCGGTGAATTTAAAGATCGTCTAGGTAATAATTGTGATGGTTATGTTATTATAACAAAGATTAATTTAGTAGATAATTTTTATGGAAGAATTAGCTGTCCGGATTATAAAACAAGGAATTATTAAAAATAACATAAAACTGTTGACAAAACATATAATAAAATGGTATATTATTAACGCATTTTAGTTAGGTTCTACCTTGGTAGAACTTAATTTAAAAAATATTTTTGACACACTTGGATTCGTGTTCATAGAAAGGAGAAAATATGCCAACAATAAATCAATTGGTAAAGAAAAATCGTCAAAAGAAAACTAAAAAAAGTAAAAGTCCTGTACTTAATGTCGGATTTAATACTTTAGAGAGAAAACAAACAGATGTTAAAAGTCCTCAAAAAAGAGGAGTATGTACTCGTGTAGGAACTAAGACTCCAAAGAAACCTAACTCAGCATTACGTAAATATGCCCGTGTTAGACTATCTAATGGTAAAGAAATCGATGCTTACATTCCTGGCGAAGGACATAACTTACAAGAACACAGTGTTGTTTTAGTTCGTGGTGGACGTGTAAAAGATTTAATCGGTGTTCGTTATCATATTGTTCGTGGTACATTAGATACTCATGGAGTAGAAAATCGTAAACAAGCTCGTAGTAGATATGGTACCAAGAAAAGTAAATAATAAATAAAGAAATTTAGAAGAAGGAGGAAATTAAATGCGTAAGAGAAGAGCAGTTAAAAGAGATGTTTTACCTGATCCTATCTATAATTCTAAAGTTGTTACTAAACTTGTTAACGCAATTATGTTAGATGGTAAAAAGGGTACTGCCCAAAAAATATTATATGAAGCTTTTGAAATTGTGGAAAAACAAACTGGTAAACCTGCGATGGAAGTATATACGGAAGCTTTAAAAAATATAAGTCCAGCACTTGAAGTTAAATCTCGCCGAGTTGGTGGATCAAACTATCAAGTTCCAATGGAAGTTAGCGATGAAAGAGCTCAAACTCTAGCACTTCGTTGGTTAGTAAATTATGCAAAACTAAGAAATGGAAAGGGAATGGCTATAAATTTAGCAAACGAAATTATCGATGCTGCTAATGGTGAAGGTGGCGCCGTTAAAAAGCGCGAAGACACTCATAAGATGGCTGAAGCTAATAAAGCGTTTGCTCATTATAGATGGTAAGTGATATGGCAAGAGATGTTACAATAGATAAAATTCGTAATATTGGTATAATGGCTCACATTGATGCTGGTAAAACTACTTTTACTGAAAGAGTTTTATTCCATACTGGTATTACTCATAAAATTGGAGAAACACACGATGGTGAATCTCAAATGGACTGGATGGAACAAGAAAAAGAAAGAGGTATCACTATTACTAGTGCGGCAACTACTGCCCATTGGAAAGGATATAGACTTAATATCATCGATACTCCGGGACACGTAGACTTCACAGTTGAAGTTCAAAGAAGTTTAAGAGTATTAGATGGTTCTATTTGCTTACTAGATGGTAATGCTGGTGTTGAACCTCAATCCGAAACTGTATGGCGTCAAGCTACAGAATATAAAGTTCCAAGAATGATTTTTGTTAATAAAATGGATAAATTAGGAGCGGATTTTGAATTCAGTCTAGATACAATTGGTAAAAGATTAGGAGTTAATTATGCACCTATTCAATGGCCAATTGGAGCTGAAAATGATTTCCATGGTATTGTCGATTTAATCGAACAAAAAGCTTATACTTTTGATAGAGCTGATGAACATGAAAATTATAAAGAAATTCCAATTCCTGATGATTTAAAAGATTTAGTAGCTACTAAAAGATTAGAATTAATCGAAAAAGCTGTTGAATTTGATGATGCCTTAATGGAAAAATATTTAAATGGTGAAGAATTAACCGTAGCTGAAATTAAAAGCGCTATTAGAAAAGGTGTTTTAAAAGCTGAGTTCTTCCCAGTATTATGTGGTAGTGCTTTATCTAATACTGGTGTTAAATTAGCCTTAGATGCTGTTATTGATTACATGCCTGCTCCAACTGATGTTGAAGCTATTGAATGTACTGACTTTAATGGTAATATTGTTAAAAGACATCCAAGTGATTCAGAACCATTTATGGCCATGGCTTTCAAAATTGCGGCTGATCCATATGTTGGTCATTTAGCATTCTTTAGAGTTTATTCTGGACACTTATCAAGTGGTTCATATATCTTAAATAGTACTAAAAATGTTAAAGAAAGAGTTGGTCGTATTTTACAAATGCATGCTAACCAAAGAAAAGAAATCACTGATGTTTATACGGGTGAAATTGCAGCTTTAGTTGGTCTTAAGAATACAACAACTGCGGATACTCTATGTGATGAAAAAAATCCAGTAATCATGAATGGTATGGAATTCCCATTACCAGTTATTGATGAAGCTATTGAACCAAAGAGTAAAGCTGACCAAGAAAAGCTTAGTCAAGCCTTACAAAAACTTGCGGAAGAAGACCCAACATTTAGATATAAAACTGATCCAGAAACTGGTCAAACTGTTATTAGTGGTATGGGTGAATTACACCTAGAAGTATTAGTTAGAAGAATGAAAGATGAATACAATGTTGAAGCTAACATTGGTCGTCCTCAAGTTGCGTATAGAGAAACTATTACTCAAGCTGCTGATTGTGAAGGTAAATATATTAAACAATCAGGTGGTCGTGGACAATATGGTCACGTTTGGGTTAAGTTTGAACCAAATCCTGAAAAAGGATATGAATTCGTTGATGCAATCGTTGGTGGTGTAGTTCCTCGGGAATACATTCCAGTAACTGATAAAGGTTTACAAGAAGCAATGGCTGGTGGTATGATTGCTGGTTATCCAGTTGTTGATGTTAAAGCTACTTTATTTGATGGTTCATACCATGATGTCGATTCATCAGAAATGGCTTTCAAAATTGCAGCTTCCATGGCCTTAAAAGAAGCGGCTAAAAAATGTAAACCAGTATTACTTGAACCAATTATGAAGGTTGAAGTAGTTGTCCCTGAAGAATATATGGGTAATGTAATGGGGGACCTTACTAGTAGAAGAGGTAAACCGCTTGGAAATGAATCAAGAGGTAATGCATTATCAATTAATGCGATGGTACCTTTAGCTGAAATGTTTGGTTATGCTACAACATTACGTTCTAATTCGCAAGGACGTGGTACATTTACAATGACATTAGATCATTATGAAGAAGTACCAAAAAATATCGCTGATGATATTATTAAGAAAAATAGTGTTAATTAATTATTAACACACTAAAAGCCGAATAATACTTGAAAAACTTTCAAGCATTAGATAAAATATAATAGTAATAAAGAAAAGGAGGAATATTATATGGCAAGAGAAAAATTTGATCGTTCTAAAGAACACGTTAATATTGGTACTATTGGCCACGTTGACCATGGTAAAACAACATTAACTGCGGCGATCACTAAATATTTTGGAACATTCGTTGATTATGCTGATATCGACAAAGCTCCAGAAGAAAGGGAAAGAGGTATTACAATTAATACTGCTCACGTTGAGTATGAAACTGAAAAACGTCACTATGCTCACGTAGACTGTCCAGGACATGCCGATTATGTTAAAAACATGATTACTGGTGCTGCTCAAATGGATGGTGCTATCCTTGTTGTTTCTGCTGCTGATGGTCCAATGCCACAAACTAGAGAACATATTTTACTTTCTCGTCAAGTTGGTGTGCCTAAGATTGTTGTTTATATGAACAAAGTTGATCAAGTAGATGATCCAGAATTATTAGACTTAGTAGAAATGGAAATTAGAGAATTACTTGGAGAATATGGATTCGATTCAGATTGTCCTATTATTCGTGGTAGTGCTCTTAAAGCTCTTGAAGGTGACGAAGAAGCTGCTCAAAGTATTCGTGACTTAATGGCTGCAGTTGATAGTTATATTGACGCTCCAGTAAGAGATACTGATAAACCATTCTTAATGAGTATTGAAGACGTATTTACTATTTCAGGACGTGGTACTGTTGTTACAGGACGTGTTGAACGTGGTAGATTAAATCTTAACGACGAAGTTGAAATTGTTGGTCTAAGACCTACTCAAAAATCAGTTGTAACTGGAATTGAAATGTTCCGTAAATCACTTGACTATGCTCAAGCAGGTGATAACGCTGGTGTTTTACTTCGTGGTATTGCTCGTGAAGACGTTGAACGTGGACAAGTTCTTGCTAAACCAGGAAGTGTTACACCTCATACTAAGTTTAAAGCTAGTGTTTATGTCCTATCTAAAGAAGAAGGTGGACGTCATACTCCATTCTTCTCAAACTATCGTCCTCAATTCTATTTCAGAACAACTGACGTAACTGGTGTTATCGAGTTACCAGCTGGTGTTGAAATGGTTATGCCTGGCGATAATGTAGACATGACAGTAGAATTAATTGCTCCAGTAGCACTTGAAAATGGTACTCAATTCTCAATTCGTGAAGGTGGACGTACTGTTGGTGCTGGTGTAGTATCAGAAAT
>CANRJV010000041.1 GCA_947631045.1 uncultured Bacilli bacterium | reverse complement strand
GTTTTCATACAAAAAAGATATAATTTCTTTATATTATATTTCTTATTTTATTTTTTGATTACATTTTAAAAAAGTTTTTTATTGTCCGCATATTTTTTTGACTTTAAAAACTTTAGTTTGCTATACTCTTATTAGGAGTATTTGAATATAGTCATATACTTTTCTTTCATTTTATTGAATAATAAAAAGAAAGAGGTTATGGTTTTATGACAAAAAGAGAAGTTTCTCAATTTATTGTAATACTGCTCCTATTCCTAGTTGTAATTTTATTACTTCTGAAATAAAAAAGCATCTGTTTTCAACGTTTGTTGATTTCAGATGCACGTCTCGTAAGAGAATACATCTGAATGCCCTTTTCAAATGTATCCTTTTTTATTGTATTCGAGTTTCCTTGACATATTCATATTCCTCTTGTCAAAAAAAGATACCTTATCTCTAAAGTATCTTCTCTATACTAATTTGTAAATAATTGTTTTACAATTACCACAAGTTCTTTGTGGAAAGGTTTGTGAGAATGAACTTTAGGGTGTTTGCGAGTCCCTAAATTCTATTTTTAACAAATTATTTACCAAATTTAGTAATCTTAATTAGTTGTTTTCTTTTCTTTTTGCAGAAAAGCCAACTGTTAAGGCACTTACTAGACCTAAACTAGCATAAACTAAGATGTTATCATTTGTTTTTGCTGGTTCGTCTGGTAAACGACCTGTTGTTCCATCTTCTGGAATTGTTCCTGGAGTGTTTGCATCGTCTCCAGTATTTCCTTGATCATCAGGATTTTGTTCTGGCGCTTTTGCACCATTTCCAACTACAATGTTTCCATTTTCGTCAGTTTTGAATTCTGTACCTTTTGTTAAAGTTTCAGCAATAGTACTTGTTGGATATGAACCTAAAACAGTAGCAATTCCATTAGCAAATTCTCCGCCTTTAACAAAACCTTCATGATTTTCTAAGAAAGCTTCTGCATCAGCATCGCCAATTTTCTCAGAACTAGGTGCAAAGCCAATCGCAGCTCTTGATCCCTTACTTGAATATGTACCGCCATTAATTTCAATTACTTTGTCTCCATCTTTAACATGTACAAGTGATTCGAAATAAATTGCATAGTCATTTTCGCTTTTGAAAGTACCGCCATTTAATTTAACATTAGTAGATGCTTCCTTATCAATTGGATCTCTATCATCCTCACTAAAATTAAATGCAGCTCCGGCAGTAGTTCCGCGAGAAGTTCCATCTGGTTTTTCAGCAACCTTTCCTGTACCAGTTAATTTTGCATCGCCTTCAATAACAACTTTACCAGTTCTATATTTGAAAGCGTCCTTACCAGTAATCTCCCCACCATCAATATTCCATTCACCATAGCCTGATGCATAGAACGCTACCGTGTCACTTGAAGTAAATTTACCCTCTGAGACATTAATTACAGGATTATTACTTCCTTCCTCCACTTGTCCATGAACAGATACAGTATAAAGTTTAGTTTTCCAAGTACCAGCAAGATTAGCAACTACACCAGTAGATTCACCAGTTTTAGGTTCACCATCAGTACTATTATCTGAATAAATAATTAAACCTGCTCCTGCTTTACTAGTAACTGTTACATTTTTACCAATATTAACTTCTGTTTTGTCAGATTCTTCGTTACCTTTAACGGCAATCATAGCTTTCTTTGCAGAAGCATCGACTTTTGTAGCCGTACTTTCTAATGTAACATTACCATCAACAGTTAATTTACCTCCATCAACTAAAAATATATTATTGGTAGATGATGATATCTTCGCGCTTTTTTCACTTTTAACAGTTAAGCTACCATTAGCTCCGACTTTAAACGTTGTTGCTGTAGCAGTAACATTATATCCATTTAAGTCTAAAGTAACATTTTTACCAGGCGCAATAGTAAGTTCACTAGCACCTACTGTACCATATAACTTAATTGTAACATTTTTATAATCATCGGCATTTTTAGGGATAACATCGCTAAAATCTGCATGACATGTACCAGCTTCACCATCTATTGAGACATAAACTTTAGTTTTGGCATTTATATCTGCGCATGGATTTTCTTCAGCGGCATGAACGCCACTAACCATTACTAACATACTTAGTAATGCAATTGCAAACATTTTTAAATTTTTCATCTTTTTTCCTCTTTCCTTTCTATGTGTTAATTATACCCCCCCCCGTATTCAATTTGTCAATACTTATTTTTGCTAATTTCTGTCAATCTTTGTTTTCATACAAAAAAGATATAATTCCTTCTATATTATATTTCTTATTTTCTCTTTTGATTACATTTTAAAAAAAGTTTTATATTGTCCGCATATTTTTGTTGACTTCAAAAACATTAGTTTGCTATACTGGATTTAGGAATATTCAAATAGTTGGGCGTTGCCTTCATCTTAGGAGTGAATAACTTTTAAGTTTGGAGGTGGTAGTTATGAATAAAAAAGACATTCTAATTTTCTCACTTATAATTATTATTTATTCACTACTCAGAATTATTTTTCAACTTGTGTAATGAAAAAATGCCTAACTCAGCAATGAATTAGGCGAAAACAAAATAATTTGGCAACACTCAACACAAGAATATTTGAATGTTCCTTTTTTTATTGTATTCAAGTTTCCTTGACATATTCATTATATCATATAATTACTTTAATGACAAATTATTCTGTATAAAACTCCCATAAATTCTTAATTTGACCTTTAAGACGACTATAATCCCAAAGAATATTACTTCTTATTTTACTATTAGGATCGTTTACCTTTATTTTTCCATCTTGAACACCCACTAAAACAATGTAATGACCATTGATTGTAAAATCTCCTTTCCGCATACTACAAATAATTGGATGTCCATTATTTAAAGCATTTTTAATACTTGTCTCATCCAAAGGAAGTTCCCTTGATTTAAGTCCAAAATGGTTAGCCCCTTTGCGCATTAAATCCCATGTTGTTCCACTACTTTCTAAATAATAACCATGTTCATATGCATATTTACCAACTTCATAAGGTGTATAGTCGCCTTTTCCAGTTAAACCCGCAATTACCATGGCTAAAGAAGTTGGACCACAACCACTAATGGCAACATTACTACTACCATATTTACCGTAACCCCATCTTTCATCCCATTGAAGTAATAAAGGATATTCACCTTTTGTCACATTCCCAATATTATCACTATAAACTTTATCTTTCTTTTCCTTATAATTTAAAACAAAATCAGTAAGTTCTACATTTCTTGATAAATCTTCTAATAATACTTCCGGATATGTATTATAATCATCAATAATATCCTTAATTCTTTTATCAATTTTACTGAAATCTTTTAATCTCTCTATAATTGTGCCCTTTTCATACTTAAGCATGGAAACATCTTCATATGTTTGATATTTATCATAATCAATATTGTCTTTACTTTCTTCATAATTATCATTATCAATAATTATAGTATCAAGAGTTAACACTTTAAAATAATGGTAATAAAAGAAAACTATACCTCCAATTAATCCGAAAATAATTATTAATTTTAATATTTTTTTTCGTTTTTTTCTTCTTTTCATAAAACACCTCATTATAAAACCCATTTTCATTGTAACAAAACTTGAAAATGGGTTTATTAATAATGTCTTAGAAATTTCTTAAGATTTTCTTAAAGAGGTAATTTTATTGTGAATTTAGTTTCCTCTTCATCACTAGAGACCTCTATATCCCCTTGATGTTTTAAAATAATTTCCTTAGAAATAGCCAGTCCTAAACCGGAACCTCCTAAAGATGTCTTCCGGGCCTTATCAACTCGATAAAATTTATCAAATATTTTATTTAAATCTTCTTCTTTAATCTTATCTCCTTTATTACTAACAGTTAAATAAGCATACTTTTGATCTTCAAAAGTAGTTATTAAAATAGATGTATCTTGATAACTATAATTTAAAGCGTTTTTAATTAAATTGCCAATAACTCTCGCTAAAAGATTGGAATCGGCTTTTAAAACTATTTTATCTTTTTTTATAAACTCTATTTCTTTATGTAAACTTAAAGTAAGAGGATAAAAATCATCAATAATTTGCTCAACCATTAAATTAAGATTTATTTCTTCTTTTTGAAGTTTAATCTCGTCTAAACTAAATTTAGTAATATCAAATAATTCATTGATTAATTCTTCTAATCTTTCCGATTTACCTAAAGCAATATCTAAATATTTACCTCTATTTTCTAAAGGCAGATTATCCTCTTCTTTTAATAAATGTAAATAACCAATTAAACTAGTTAAAGGCGTTTTTATATCATGGGCTAAATAAACAATTAAATCATTTTTCTTTTTCTCTTCTAAAAAAGCCTTTTCTTTAATTTTATTTAAACTTATTTCAATATCTTTTAAGTCTTCAGGAAGCCTGATATATTCATTCGGAATTAAAAGTTTACTACTCCCAAGGACAATAGCGTCAATATAAGCAAGGGTTTTTCTTAAATGATAAAAAGAAATAATGGCGACTCCAATTAACCACACAATAACTTCAATAATAACATTATCTTTAATCATTTTTAAAAATTGATAAGTTTTATCGTAAGGTTGCCAAACATAAGATTCACAATATGTCCTCGCAATAATATAGATAAGGAGAAAAAAACAAGTATAAATAGTTGTACTTAAAATTATTTTTTTAACTAATTTTTTTGTTAAAGCATTACCATATTTATTTTTCAATTATATAACCTACTCCCCAAATTGTTTTAATATACTTAGGCTCTTTCCCTGTATCATGCATTTTCTCTCTTAAATGTCTTATATGAACCATTATTGTATTATTGTCATTTTCATAATATTTCTCTTGCCAAACATTAAAGAATAAGTCTTCACAAGCTACTACTTCACCTCTATTTTGACATAAATACCATAAAATTTTAAATTCAATCGGTGTTAAATCTAATTCTCTATTATTTAAAGAACACTTATGAGTTTTATGATTAATAACTAAACCGCGAAAATAAATTTCTTCCGAGTTATCTACTTGATATTCTTTATATCTTCTAATATTAGCTTTAACTCTGGCGACTAATTCTAAAGGTTCAAATGGTTTCGTTAAATAATCATCAGCCCCTAAAGAAAGGCCTTTAATTTTATCTAAACTACTAATTTTCGCCGTTACAAAAATAATCGGAAAATTATAATTCTTTCTTATTTCTTGACATAAATAAAAACCATCTAAATCACTCATCATAATATCTAATATCGCTAAATCAATTTTTTCGGTCTTTAAAAATTCTAAAACATTTTTACTTTCATAAAACTTAAAAACTTGATAACCTTCATTTTTTAAATATATTTCAATTAAATCCGCAATTTCTTTTTCATCATCACATACTAAAATATTCATAACTTCACCTGTTTAGATATTAATATCATAGCATAATTTTAAACATATTAAAACTTGAAGAGAAAAATTATTGGGATAATGGTAATAATTAAAATTTTTTTAAATAAGTAGAAATATCTTCTTTTACCATTTCATTTATAAATTTATCTAAATGAGCATCCGGGATTATATTTTGCCTTTCTTCCCCATTATAATTAGCATCTTTTTGACTAGAAGAAATGCGTTTTTCTACTTCTTTTTTAAATGGAATATTTAATTATTCTTGTAGTAATTTTATATATCCTCCAATTCCAAAACAAAAGACATTAAAAAAAGAAGCACCTAATCATTGTCATTACGACTTTGATTTGTGCTTCAAAACTCGAAACATTAGAAACATAAGGCGGAGATAGCACTTAACATCAAATGTATCTCTTTTTTTATGTTCTATAGAAGAAAAGTAAAAACTTTTTTTCTTCTTTTAATATTATATACTAAATTTATTTAGTATATTCATAACAAACTGCAACAACATTAGCAATTTGTCAATACCAATTATACTACAATTACACTATTATTTCAATTATTAACCAATTTTTTGCAGCTTTAAGAAGTAAAAATTTTTCGCAATCACCAATTTGATATAATATAGAAAAGTGTTTGATAATCTTACTCATATAAATAGTAAATTGTTATTTAATTCCTATTTAATTTTCTTATAAGTTCTTTTTTTCTTTCGCTAACAGAAATGTTATGAGAACTGTTATATAAACTAATCATATTAGCACATATACTAATACCATATAATGCTCCTTGGACAAATTCTACCACATTAGATGTAAAGACATAATCTAAATAACCAAATTCATTATTGAATACTGCTAAAACTAAAGCAATGGCACCAATCATATTATATTTATTAAATTTTTTATCTTTTTTAATTTGCTGATTTGACTCATATTCAACTAAATTGTTAATAGTTTCCCTTAAATCTAACAATTCTTCTTTTGCCATCTTTTTACCATTTAATAATTCTTGGATAGTACAATTAAGTTCATTTGCTAATATATTAATGATTGAAATATCTGGCATTGTTTTACCATTTTCCCAACGACTTATTGATTTGTCTGTTACTCCCATTTTTTCTGCAAGTTGTTCTTGTGTCATATTTTTTTCTTTACGAAGTTCAGCGATAAAATTACCAATTTTTTCTTGATTCATAGTATTTTCTCCTTCAAGAACAATTATATAACTACTATAAAATAATAAACAGGACACAAAGTGAGAGTTAGATAAATTGTAATTTGCATTATATGATTTTCAATTTCTTATTAGCTTTAACTATCATATATATAGACATAGAAGTATTTATAATACATACAACAAATCCCATTATACTTGTCATTATCATTTTAAATTCACTATCGTTTGCTCCAAACTCCGAAACCATAGCGACCTCCAAAGAAATCATTGAAATCATTGCCACAGTTAAGTTAATACATTTACTTGATGCTAAAAGGGGACTGTGATCTTTTCGATATTTAATAACATTTATAATAGCACTTATGATTAAATAAAAATCATACATAGCAACAATATAGATAATAAATCCGGCATAAGTTATCTCTTGATTTTGTCTAATTATCAAAATTATCATACCTGTTAATACTAGATTTAGAAATAATAGTATTATACCCGTTAATCTTAATTTTTTATATTCTTTTTTTAAATTTTTACCAACTTCATTTTTTATATCTTTTACAATAGATAGTTTCATTAAGCATAGTATTAAATAATAAACTGCAAAAGTAATAAACCACCACGACATATAATATATTCCTGTCCCTAGTTTAAAAAGGCCATAAATAAAATGTAATAAAGTAGCAAATGCTAGACTATATTTTGCTATTAGAAGTTCATGCTTTTTATACAACTCATAATGTTTAGATTTTTTAATTCTTTTGTTACTAAACTCACATATTTTATAAAACCAAATACAAAATATAATTAAAGCATAAGTAGATAAAAGATAACTTATATAAGCAATAGGTGTATCTTCTAAATGAAAACTAAAAACATAGATAAGCAAACCAAAAGACAAATTAAATAAAATGAATCCAATTATTTTATTAGGAATAAATAATTTGTTTATTATCTTTTTCATATCACACCTCTAACTACATATAATTATACCATTAAAAGAAAAAGGAAGAATATTCTTCCAAATAAATAATTAATCTTTATTACTTTTTAAATAAGAGTATATTGGGTAGTTAAATACACAAATAAGTAAACCAACAATACCTGTTATAATACCAATTAGTAAATCAGTTTTGGATGGATCGCCAACCATAACTTTACTCATACCAAATCCCATTATTAAAGCACCAACTATTCCAACAAACCAAGTGAATACAATTCCCCAATTTACAGGTGTATGTTCTTTTTTAGGATGATTTTTGCGATATACAGGAATAATGCAAAGTAGAACAATAAATCCTAAAATTGCTACAACAACACCTGCCTTAAATAAATCCCATTCAGGTATTAAACACATCGTCAAACCTATTGCAAATACTAAACCACCAATAGTTCCTAAAATTATTTCTAATAAAGTTTCTTTTTTCACTTTTACCTCCATATAACTTTTATTTACTTAATTTTTCTTTAATTTCTTTTTGGATTTCCTCTGTTGTTTTTGAATATTTATGTTGTTCTTGCTCTCTTTCTTCTTGTTCTTTTTGTAATCTTGCTTTTGCTTCTTCTATTGTTTCACCATCTTTTTTTAAGAAAGTATCAACAAATTTATCTTCTATCTTTTGGTATCCACCAACAACTGCTTTTTCAACTGCCTTATAACCACCTACAACAGCATTTTCAATTTTCTTATTAGCATCTACTATTTTAGACATACAATCACTTCCTTTCAATAATAAGACACTTGTCTTTTTATTACAATTTTAGTATAATCTTTACGAAAGAAAAATACAATCAACAATTTATAGACATTTGTCCAATTAAAAGGAGTGAATATATGAATACACCAAATAATAAAAG
>CANRJV010000040.1 GCA_947631045.1 uncultured Bacilli bacterium | reverse complement strand
TACCTTAAACTCTTGTATTTACTTACCAAAATAGTCATTTCTTCTATTTTTGGATTTAACCGATACCTCCATGGCCAACATCAATGATAATTACTTTTCCTGATAAAGGAAGAATTGCTTCAACTTTCCAAGCATAAAAAACTAAAGTACATACAAAAAAAGTAAATAAGACATTAAACATATTTTTCATAATATATTTTACTCGTTTTTTACTTAAATTATCTCTTTTTTTATATTTTATAATCTAAATAAACAAAAAAGCTACCCAAATATGAGTAACTAATCTTCAACATTCATAATTCTATAAGGATCACTAAGCGAACCAGTTCCTTCAACTTTTAAAGCACTAGGTAAAAAGAACACCGGGCGAACAGAAGACACAGCATTACAGCCACGATTGACGTCTACTCGGCCAGAAGAATTCTCAACATACCATGCACTATATAAAGAGCGTGAAATGGTCCACTCTACGTCATAAGGAGGAGGGGTATCCGTGGGACTTAAACTTTCTGAATCATTATTAAACATGTGTAGCCAATTTTTTTTACACTCCAACCAATAGGCACGATTCATACATTCAAGATTTGGCGGACCTGATAACCAATAATCACTTGGATACATTAATCCTATTTTTGTATTTGTTAATGTACTTGTTAATTTTTCTTGCTCTATTTTATATGCATCTGCTCCTACTATATCACTATAATCTCTTGATCCATAACCGGAGCTATCAGAGGCTATATCTCCATATTTCCAATCATGTAGCTTTATTAATTCTGACCAATTTTTTGAGACATTGTTTAGATATAATGTACTATTTAATGCTTCTTTAAGACTACTATTTTCCCATGTATTACCTCCTGTATCCCATGGTTGAGCAGAATCAAATGCTTCTTTTTTTATTATTTTTATTTCTTTATTTGATGTATCTATTCCGATTATTCGATACATATATTTATCAATATTATCTGCACATTCATTTTTATCTTTTGTTTCAAAACAAATATAATTATTGACATCTTTATTTATTGTTCCATTTCCGTCGTTTTCCACTTGACCTTGATAACGTCTAAGTGTATCCCCTCTATCTTTCATTTGTTGTTCACCTTCTAATTGATTGCTGGCTAGTATTAAATCATTTAAAGATGTACCTTTTATTTTAAAATATAATGTACAATATATAGTATTTTTTGTTTTAACATGAATGTTATTCTCTGAAAAAGTTATTACCCCTTCACTTGGTATTGTTGTTCCGTCTCCATCTGTACATTCCGCTTTTTCATATTCATAAACATCCGTGTTGGGCCAACTTGCTCTTGATGTATCTTCTTTGTAATCTCCTCCATATTGCTCTACCATTATTGATAAAGTTTTGTTTTTATCTAAAAAAGTATCTTGGACTTTTACATCTTGTAATATATTGTTTTCTTCTTTATTTCTTATATTTATTCCTGTTTCTAGTATTATTCCTATTGATAAAATTATAGTTATCATAATTATTAATCTCTTTTTCATTATTGCCTCCTTAACTATTCTTTCTAAAATATACTTGGCATATATTTGGCCCTGAACTGTCTATCACTATATTGTTATCTACATATGTTATATTTGTACTTACACTTTTATTGTTACAAGTAAAACCATCTAATGTTGAATTATCTGGAATATTATTTACTAATTTATATTTATTATTGTTATAACTCTTTGTTCCATTTATATCTTGCATATATGCATATACTATTACATCTAAGTTATTTTCATTTACATAATCATAATACATCCGGCATACTATTTGATTTGGTTTTGACTCTGTTATATCTATATCTATTGTTCCATCTTCATCTATAGTATATTTGCTTGTACCATCAGATACATAACAATTAGATAATTCTTCGTTTATTTGATAATTAGTTACAGGTATTATTTTTGTTTCTTTATATCTATTTTTTGTGGTCGGTGTTTGAGCATAAAATATTACATTAACATCGGTACTCTTTTCTATAGGTCCATTCTTTACTATTTCTCCATCTCCAGCAAAATTGCCTATTGTAGTTTTCATTATTTCTAATTCATTACTTGTTCCATAATAAGCATAACTGTTCTTTAATGTCATACTTATTAAAGTAAAAACTACTCCTAGCAAAAGAATTCCACAAGTTATTACTACTCTTTTTTCATATAACTTTTTCTTCATACATTTCTCCTTATTATGTTGCTTTTACCGAAACACTATTGTCTATAAGACATAGTATCATACAATAATTTTATTTTCTTAAATTTATAACTAAATGGTTATAGTTCCAAGCAAATAAACAGGTAATATGAAAAAATATTATGAGTGATAAAATATGGACTTAACAAGATTAAAAGAAATAAGAGAAGATAAAGATTTACTACAAAAAGATATTGCTAAAGTTCTTAAAATGACTCAAGTACAATATAGCCGCTATGAAACAGGAACAAGATTAATTCCCATAGACAAATTAAATGCTTTAGCAAATTTTTATGGAGTAAGTGTCGATTATTTAATTTGTCGAACTGATGTTAAAAAACCATACCCTAAATCTATTATCAAATAAAAATACCTAAATTTAGGTATTAATATTTTTCAGTGTTGATAACTTGATAGTTTTCCACCATTTTATTAAAGGGTATAGCACAATTTGCCGGAGAGGGCGAATATAATAAGATGGCCTCTTTTTTTGTTTTAGGTAAAATATATTTATTATAAAAATGATAAGCCTTTTGACCCGTTGTATAAATATATTTAATATTACTATTTTTAATGATTTTATTAATATTATTCGGTTTAACATTTTTAATTGATGAATCACTAGATCCTAAAATATCACAGCTTTCTAAAGTGTCCCATAAAGCAATTTTATGTTTAGTTAAAAATTCTTTTTTACTTTCAATACTATCGCCAATAGGTTCATTATAGACTTTTGCTAAAACAGACCAAAATCTATTTTGAGGATGCATATAGTAAAAATTTAATTCCCGAGATTTTTGAGATGGCATGGTGCCTAATATTAATATTTCACTATCTTTATTATAAAATGGTTCAAATGTATGATTTACTCGCATAATATGTCCTATTCTAAAGATTTATTTTCTTTATTTTTTAGTTCTAATAAATCTAGTAATTCTTCAAAACTAATTGTTGTTTCTTCCCTAATACTCCAAGTATCACTTAAATAATCATAATATTCTTTTATTAAAGTAGTTAGTTCGGCATAATTTAATTCCTTATTTAAAGTAATTTTTTCTTTTAAAACTTCAATCATTACGTTTAAAATTTTATCAGCGTTAAATTCTCTTTCGGCTACTTGAGAAATACGTTCATCATATTCCGAAACTAGTATTGCTAAATTGTTTTCATTACGACTAAATCTTAAGGCTAAATCGGAAGTTAACCAGTTTTCTTTATTTAAATAAATGTTTAATATTTCTTCCATACTTAATGAAGAAATATTCCTAAATAATTCCCACATTAATTTTAAATCAGTTGCGTAACCATAAAATGGTTCATCACAAATAATGGACGCTAAAAACTCGGTACAGGCTTCATTAATACCATAACCATAATGATATTTATCTTCATAATTAACAATGTATAAGCCATTTTTGCCTTGATGATTATCGGATATAGAATGAAGCATTTCATGAATTAATTTATGAAAACTATAGCCTTTAAATAAAGTATCGGAAGGAAAAGAAATTGCCCCATTATAATAATATCCACCAGGAATAAATCCTTTACCATTAGCATCTTTAAAATTTTCTTTAAATTCCTTATCATCTAAAAATCTAATATCTAACTCTTGAATTTTCTTTTCAATTCTTTCTAAACTTTCCGGATTTAAATACATTCTAAGATTAGCAATTAAAAAATTTTTGGCATAACTAATAACATCCTCATTTATAAATCCCTTCGTATTACTAGTTAATTTTTCTATTTTTTCATAATTGACAACACTCATACTTCCTCCATTAACTTTATATTTAATCTTCTTTTTCTAAAACATAATAACCACTTATAAAACCACCATAAACATAGTCGCCACTTTTCCATTCAATAAACAAATATTGGTGATTATCAATAGTTTTATAAAAATAATGCGATAAAGTATCTGGCAAAACTAAATCGGCAATATAGTCTTTTGTATATTTACTATAACGCATATAATTATTATCTTTATAACCAATTTGGACTTCGCCATTACTTCTAAAATTTAATTTTTCTAAAGGTAAATTAGAAGTTTCTGGAGATTCGGGATTAAAACTTAAGGGATTATAGACAAAATCAACTGTATGCCAAAATCCCACGGCTAAATCATCTTTAACATAAGAAAAATTAGTATCATCTTTATGCTTAATATCATCAATATTATAACTATTATGATTAACATTTTGATATATGGCTACCTTAGAATTATTTTCATCCATTATATCTTTAATAGTTACATACATTAAATCATTATCTACCTCATAACTATTTGCAACCCCATTAAGATAAATAATTCCTTTAGTCCAGGATACAATCCAGTAACTTTCGCCATTCGGAAGTAAATATAATTCTTTAATTTTATAATCATCTTCCCTAAATTCTTGCCTTTTTGCTTTAGTCATATTTTCGGCTAAGCCAATTAACTGCCATTTACCAATAGTCTTTTCATCATTAACAAAACTTTGCATTTCTAACACACTCTTTCCTTTTAGGGAGAATTCTTTTAAAAGAGTGATTTTACTTTCCATATCTAATACTTCTTTTTTTAAACTGTCTATTTTCTTTAGTATATCTTCTTCTTTAAAATTATGAATTTCTTCTAAACTAAAACCTAATTTTTTAAGAGCTAATATTTCTTGCATTCTTTTAATATTATCCTCATCATAATACCGATACCCTGTATAGATATCTATATATTTAGGGACAATTAAACCGAGACTTTCATAATATCTAACAGTCTTTATTGAAATAGCAAATATTTTCGCAAAATCACCTATTTTTAGCATTTTTTCTCCCTTCGTTATCACTATACATCTCCCCTTAAGGGAAGAGTCAAGAGTTATTTAAAAAAATTAATAATGGCTAGTCAAAGTCCGGTGATAAGGTTTTATCATTTTTTCTTTATCTTGACCTAGAAGCCAGATAAAATCATTAATATCCATCTTGGCATACTTTTTCCCGGTTTTTTCGTAAATATAATCAATAACTGCTAAAGTTGCCGCCCTAATTTCAATTTCTTCAGGACTATTTTCTTTTAATTCTAATTTATGATCAACTTTTTCTTCTAAGGAAGAAGAAAATTCTAGCATTCCATAACAACGCATAACTTGGGGAATCTTATAATCAGCACAACCAACAAGATGAGAATAATCAACATTAGGAATACCTTTAATTTTTTTAACATGCAAAATATCAGAAGTTAATAATTGGACTCTTTTATAAAAATAAACTTTTTCACCCTTATACATTGTTTCGTCTTCAAAATAAGAAAAATTTTTTACAAGGTAATCTAATAATTCTGTATCACTATTCATGTCTTTTATTAATTCATAAAAACTTTTACCTTCTTTTTGCAAAAATTTATTCATTAAAACTAAATTATCATATCTATTTTTAAGTAAAGGAATCTCTCCTTCGCCTTTTAATAATTCTGCAAATTCTAAATAACTCATTGCAAAATTATTATTTTGTTTAAAGCGATTAATTACTAAATACATAATGGCATAAGAACCATCTAAAACGCCATCATTAGTGATTATCTTCCATTTAGGATCTCCCCAAAAGCAATAATCCCCGATGGTATGATAAATAAGCAAAAAATTTATTAAAGATTCTAAATCCAGATCTAACAAACCAAAAGGGTTATCCAATAGCCAAAATTTAAGGGATGAAGAATCAATTTTAGTGACCATTTTCTCTATTTTAGTATAGTTAATTTTTACATATTCTGCATTCTTACAAACATATTTATAACTTGAATTTAATTTATTAAACAATTCCATAATTACCTCATATAATTAATTATAACACGATTATTTTAAATTAATATCTTAATTAAAATAGCAAGACTTGTTTTTGTCTACGTTATGTTCAATAATTAATTTTTTAATTTCTTCTTCCCCTATAATGTACTTAGTAAATCCTAATTCTTTTAAAGTAAAATAACATTCTTTAATTTTATCAGGAACTTCCATTTTAACTAACCAGCCAAATTGAGGATAAATTATTAATCTTTGAATATCTCCAATAATAACAGATATTTCTTTAAAGATATCTTCATAACTTTTACTATTTAATTTGGCAAAATAATCTTCAAAACTCATATCCGTAGAAGTTATAAATAATTGTTTATCCTTTATTAAGGCTTGAGCAGTTGCTAAAGTTCTTCTTTCATTCATTGGCTTATGAACAATTAATATTTTATCAACTTTTAGATTATTATTTTCAATTACTTTTAAAGCAAATTTAAAGTTATCTCCAGTATTGGTAGATTTATTTTCAATTAAAATGTCTTTTTCTTTAATTCCCTCTTTAAGAGCAATTTCTTTATATATTTCTGATTCGGTTTTTTGAAAATGATCTTTAGTAATTTTCCCTTTGCCACCAGCAAAAATTATTTTTTCGCCATACCCCTCTTTTAATAAATCAGCACATCTCACAGGAATATCTAAACTAGCACAACCACAACCAATAATGATATCACATTTTTCTAAAGGCTCTTGTAACTTCATATAATTCCAAATTATTTCTAGTTTTTCTTTAATTAAGTTTTTATTTTCTTCATAAATATTCTTCATAATATCCACCTATAGTAATTATAACATAAGTTTCTTAAAATAAACTTCCTTTAGCCAATTTTCAAATTTTTCTTAAACAATTTCTTTATAATTATAACCAGCAAAAAAGTCCGAAAATCGGACTTTTGAAACAGTAATATTAACGTTTACTAAATTGAGGAGCACGACGAGCTTTTTTAAGACCATATTTCTTACGCTCTTTAACACGAGCATCTCTAGTTACAAATCCTTTAGTTTTTAAAATATGTCTATAACTATCTTCTCTAGTTTGGTCAGTATTTTTATCAAATTCTAATAGTGCTCTCGTAATTGCTAAACGGATTGCGCCAGTTTGACCACTGAAACCACCACCATTAACTTTTACTTCAATATCGAATCTATTTTCATTATCAGTTGCTACTAATGGTTGTTTTAAATCCATTACTAATGTAGCAAATGGCATATATTCATCGACATCTATACCATTAACAGTAATTTTTCCTGTACCTCCAACTAATTTAACTTGTGCTACTGATCTTTTTCTTCTACCTGTAGCAGTCCATACTTGTTTACTTGCCATAAGCCCTCCTAATCAATTTCTACGCTTATAGGTTTTTGAGCTTCATGTTTATGTGCTTCATCACAATAAACAAATAACTTTTTACCCATAGCTCTACCAAGTCTATTATGAGGAAGCATTCCTTTAACAGCTCTTTCAACCATTTCTTCAGGATAACTTTCAACCATAGTCTTAGCATTTCTTTCTCTTAATCCTCCTGGATATCCTGAGTGATTATAATATTTCTTGTCTTCTAGTTTATTACCAGTTAAAGTAACTTTACTAGCGTTAACAATAATTACATAATCACCACAATCAACATATGGAGTATAAGTTGGTTTATGTTTACCTCTCAAAATATGAGCAGCCTTAGTGGCAACCCGACCAAGTGGTTTACCAGCAGCATTGATAACATACCAATTTCTTTCAACTGTTTCTTTTTTTTGCATAAATGTTTTCATAATTTTCCCTTTCATTATGTCCTCTATTAAACTTTCCCAGGGCTTAATAAACTTCATAAATAAAATGTACCATGTTAAATTATATGAAAAAAGTGCCGATTTGTCAAACAAAATCGCACTTTTTAGGCTATTTTGACATATTTTTTTCCAAATAAGAATTATTCCATTATAAAAGTTAGTAATTTCCTTTTAAAATCACGTTTGTTCACTTGCTTTAAGTATTAGTTTAATATATAATTTTTACAAGGAATATCCAGCTAATCTGAGTGTCTACCTACTTTCTTACAGAAAGGAGGTTTGATATAATGCCAAAGCGAATCTTTTGGATAAAAGTATTACGCTACATTACTATCATTTTACTTCTCCTAACTTTGTTAGTGATAGAAATAAAAAAATGACACTTAAGCCAGTGATGACTTAAATGTCTAGCCAGTTTTTGGTAGACATTCAGTAAACTGAATGTTCCCTTTTTATTTTATTCAAGTTTCCTTGACATATTCATAATAACATATTTTAGAGTTCTTGTCAAAATTACCCGAGTTTTTTTATGGCAATCGCATAAAAAAATAATGTAAAATTATGGTACAATTACTTTTTAAATATATAAAAGTTAGATATTC
>CANRJV010000039.1 GCA_947631045.1 uncultured Bacilli bacterium | reverse complement strand
ACTATAAAGAGATATATCAAAATTAAAAATAATAAAAACAAGTACGGCAGCGACTGTCGGAAATATGGCCTGTGGAGTAGTGAAATCCTATGAAACAGGAAAGATAAGCCGTGAGGCTTATCAAAGTGAAACGAAATAAATTTATTTATTGAGTTTTACTTTTTGTTCTAGTTAGAAGGGTTGTAAATGAATAAAATATTTATTGTTAGACATGGTCAAACTGATTGGAATAAACTAGGATTATTACAAGGAACCACCGATATTGAAATTAATGAACAAGGCATAAAAGAAGCCAAACTTTTAGCCCAAAATATTAATTTAGATGAAATTGATATTTGCCTTTCTTCTCCTTTAAAAAGGGCTATGAAAACAGCTGAAATACTTACACAAGGGAAGGTGCCTATAATTAGTGTTGATTTATTATTAGAAAGATATTTTGGCTCTTTAGAAGGAAAAGAAATATCTTTTGATTTAATTAAGAGACAATGGGATTATAAATTAAATGATAAAAGTTATCATATTGAATCTGCTAGAGATTGTTTAAATAGAGCCCACAAGTTTTTAGAAAAAATAAAAAAAGAATACCCTAATAAATCAATTCTAATTGTTTCCCATGGCAGTTTTATTAAAGCCTTACACTTTAATATAGTAGGCTATGATGAAAATACAGATTTTTTATCTTTTAGTCCCCAAAATACAACTTTATATGAATACATTTTAAAATAACTTAAAGGTGCTAATTCGCATCTTTTATATTTACCGCTTTTTTGGTATAATTTTAAAGTAGAAGGAGTTGTTCTTTATGACTTATCTTGATTATAGTACAACTAGTCCGATATCTCTTGATGCCTTAGATGCGTATAATAAAACCGCTAAAGAATATTTTGGCAGTGTTTATGCTAGTAATGCTTTTGGAGAAGAAGCTAAGAAGTTACTTGATAATACTACTCATGAAATAAGTAATATGTTTCATATTATGGATAGTGAAATTATTTATACGAGTGGAGCTAGTGAAGCTAATAATATGGCTTTAATTGGCGTAGCGTTACAAAATCATAAAAAAGGTAAGCATATTATTGTTTCTAAATTAGAACATCCCTCTATTTATCAAATATGTAATTATTTAGAAAGTATTGGTTTTGAAATAAGCTATGTTTCTAATGATGAAGAAGGATTAATTTTATTTGATGATTTAAAAAATTTAATTAGACCAGATACGATTTTGGTAAGTATTAGTGCGGTTAATTATGAAACAGGTGTAAGACAACCCTTAAAAATGCTTCGCCAAATAATCAAAAAAGAAAATGATCAAACTTTGTTCCATTCTGATTTATCTCAAGCTATTGGGAAAATGAGCGTTAGCTTTCGAGATATTGATTTAGGTAGTGTTAGTGCTCATAAATTTTATGGTCCTAAAGGTATTGGCTTTTTATATAAAAATAGTGGTGTTACTCTAACGCCATTAATGTATGGAGCAAAAAAAAGTGGGGATAAACCAGGAATGCCCGCTCTTCCTTTAATTGTTAGTATGAAAGAAGCTTTAAAGGTAGCTATTAGGGATTTAGAAAAAAGAGATAAATATATTACGCTTTTAAATGAAAGAGTAGTAAGTAAACTGGCTAAATTAGAGGGTATTAAAATTAATACAACGAAGTATTCTATTCCCCATATTATTAATATTAGTTTATTTGGGGTATCAGCTTTATCTTTAAGTAATGCTCTATCTAATCATGAAATATATGTTAGTATTAATAATCCAAATGAAATCTGTAGTGGGGTAATGGCTATCTATAATGATTTGGAAAGAAGTAAATCTTGTATGCGAATAAGTCTTTCTCATTTAACAACAGTTTTAGAAATTAATAGATTTTTAGAAGTTTTTGAAGTAGAATATAATCGTTTAAAAATTTAAGTGGTGATGTTATGGAAAAAATTATCTTTTTAAAGTATGGCGAATTATCAACCAAAAAAGATAATCGAAATTTTTTTATCAAGAAATTAAATGAAAATATAACTAATAGTTTAGAAGGCAAAGTAGATATTAGTTATGATTATGGAAGAATGTTTATTAAACCTCATGATAATAATTTTGAAGATGTAATAGAGCATTTGCAAAATATTTTTGGGATTCATGAAATATTAGTGGCTTATAAAGATGAGGATAAAAATTTAGAGATCATTAAAAGTAATTTAAAAAGTTTATTACAAGAAAAATCTTTTAAAACTTTTAAAGTAGAAGTTAAAAGAAGTGATAAAAAATATCCCTATGATGGGATGATGTTAAGAAAAGATTTAGGGGCTTTTATTTTAAAAAATATTCCTAATTTAAAAGTAGATGTTAATAATCCGGAATTAGTGGTTAATGTCGAAATTAGACTTACGGAAGTTTTATATTATTTTGAAGGCCTAAAGGGATTAGGAGGCTATCCGGTTGGAACTCAAGGAAAAGGAATTTTAATGCTTAGTGGAGGAATTGATTCTCCCGTAGCGGGCTATCTAGCGATTAAAAGAGGTATCAAATTAGAGGCCTTATATTTTGAAAGCCCTCCTCATACTAGTGAAGAAGCTTTAAATAAAGTGAAAAAACTAGCGCAAAAATTAGCCATTTATAATCAAGATATTAAACTTCATATTATTAATTTTACGGAAATTCAAGAAGAAATATATAAAAATATGCCTCATGAATATTTAATTACTATAATGCGGCGGATGATGTATCGGATCGGGGCCATTATAGCAAGTAGAAGAGGAGCAAAAGTTTTAATTAATGGAGAAAGTATTGGCCAAGTTGCTAGTCAAACATTAACAAGTATGAGTGTCGTTAATGAAGTGGTTAATATTCCGGTTATAAGGCCGTTATGTTGCTTTGATAAATTAGAGATAATTGAAATTGCTAAAAAAATAGATACTTATGAAACCAGTATTCTACCATATGAAGATTGCTGTACGATATTTGTTCCGGATCATCCCGTTATTAATCCTGAAAAAGAAAAAGCTAGAGAATATGAGAAGAGAATAGACTTTGATGAGATGATTTATAGGGCTATTAAAAATGAACAAGTAATCACGATTAAAAGTCATGATAAAGAAAATGATGAATTTGCCGATTTATTATAAAATGTATTAAAAAAAATATATCTAGCCATAATAATAATGGTGAAGATATATGCTTAAAAATAATCGTTTTTGTAAAGGTCAAAATATTTTAGATGATAGTTTTAAAGAAAGAATGCATAATTTTTTTAATCCTTATGAATATAACTTAGAAAGTGATTTGAAAGACCGAGGTAATACCGATTTACAAGCGATGAAAACTAAATATCATTATGAAAGAGGAAAAACAAAAAAAGGTTAAGAGCAATCTTACCTTTTTTATTAGTAAATTTCTTCATTATTTAAATATTTTTCAATTAATTTTTTACTTGGTAAATACATATTAGTGGGTAAATCATGAATATTAAACCATTCCCATTTTAAAATTTCTTCTTCTTCCATAGTCTTTGGTTCCCCTAGAAAATTAGTAGTTAAAAAGCCAATAGTAACATAATGTTTTTCTGGTTTAAAATCATCTGTTATAGATATTACTTTTAAATTTTGAGTTTTAAGAGATGTTTCTTCTTCTACCTCTCTTTTGGCAGCTTCTTCTAAGGTTTCATGAAATTCTACTTTGCCTCCCGGCATAGTTCATGTTCCTTCGCCATTAAGTTCACTAGAAGCTTTTTCTTTGTTACTATTGCGAAGTCCTAGTAAAACTTGGTCATTTTTTAAAATCATGACGCCTACTCCAACACCAGGTTTCATTTTATCACATCCTTGGTTTAAATATAGCATATGACATTTATCGTGACAATTTAAATTTTGGTGGTTTTCTTTTTGGCTTATTTATTTTATAATAGATTTAAAGAGAGTAAATTGGCTGCAAATGTGATTGGAAAGTTTATAGGTTTAAGATGAAGGAAAAAGTAATATTTATTAACAATTGTCTTCCCGAGTTAAGGAAGAAATTGCCAAGCGAATCAGTTGTTGATGCTGATTTTATTCGGTTTCAAGATGGAACTGGGAAAGTTGTTTTGCCAACCGTATGTCGAGGTCAAGATGTTTTTATTGTCTGTGATATTAATGATCGTCAGTTAAATCCCTATTCAAATAGGCCTTTATATCCTGATGAACATATAAGAGACATAACAAGGGTAATCGGAGCTTTAAAAGAAAATCCGGCCCGGATTAATTTAATTATTCCATTCCAACCTTATGGAAGGCAACACCGAAGGGTTTTAGGAGAATCTATTGAAGCCGCCGACTTCTTAAGAGAATGTCATTATTTAGGATTTCATAATATTTTAACTGTTGATTCCCATCATCCTGATATTGCGGCCGCGATTTCTAAACATAATTTTGATAATATGTATCCAACTAATCAAATTTTAATTGAATTAGTTAAAAGAGAAAAAATAGATTATACGAAACCTGAAGATATTTTAATCGTGGCCCCTGATGAAGGTGCGCAACTTCGGGCTAGACATTTTGCTGATTGTTTTGGCTGTAATCATGCTTTCTTTTCTAAAAGAAGAGATGTTACTAAAGTTGTTGATGGGAAAAATCCACTTGAATCTAAACAATATGTTGGATTTAGTCCGGAACATAAGAAAGTTGTAATAGTGGATGATATGATTTCTTCCGGCGATACTATTATTGAAACCGCTAAAGAGGTAAAAGAAAGGGGAGCCGATAAAGTTTATGTCTGTGCTACCTTTGGCCTTTTTACGAAGGGAACGGAATCATTTATCAAAGCATATAAAGAAGGCTTAATTGCTAAAACTTATATTACGAATCTTACTTATTTACAAGAACAACCAATGGATGGCATTGAAGTTATTGATGGAACACAACAATTACTGGAATGTATCCATGCTTTACATAATAATAAAGAAGATATTTCCGAAGAGTTGGGAACCAAATTTGTTCCGGTTGGGGAATTAGTTAATAAAATAAGAAAATAAGTGTTAAACACTTGTTTTTTCTTTGTTTACAAAACATTATAAAACTTATATAATGATATATGAGAGGTGTTTTATTTATGAAAATTTTATCAGTAAATGCAGGAAGTTCATCACTAAAATTTACTTGTTTTGAATTACCTGAAGAAAAAGTTTTGATAAGTGGTTATTTTGAAAAAATTGGTTTAAATGATAGTTTCTATACTATTAAAATGCATGGAGAAAAGATTAAAAAAGAAGCTAAAATAGCGGATCATTCAGAAGCTATTCAATATTTAATTAAAGAACTTTTGGAAAATAAAGTTATTAATAGTTTAGAAGATATTGATGGAGTAGGCCATCGTTTAGTTCATGGTGGCGATAAATATAATAAATCAGTTTTAATCGATGATGATGTCATTAAAACCGTTAGTGATTTATCAAGTTTAGCGCCATTACATAATCCCGCTAATATAATTGGAGTTAAGGCATTTAAAGAAGCAATGCCAAATACCCCAATGGTTGGTGTATTTGATACAGCTTTCCATCAAACTATGGCCGAAAAAGAATTTTTATATCCGGTACCAAAAGAATGGTATCAAAAATATAGTGTTAGAAAATATGGTTTTCATGGCACTAGTCATCGTTATATTACCAAAAAAGTTGAGGAAATGTTAGGTAAAGATTCTGTTAATGTTATCAGTTGCCACATTGGAAGCGGCGGATCTTTATGTTGTATTAAGGATAGTAAGAGTATTGATACAACCATGGGCTTTAGTCCTAATGCCGGAATAATGATGGGAACTAGATGTGGAGATATTGATTATTCAATGATTCCTTACATTATGGAAAAAACCGGTATGAGTATTAAAGAAGTAGATAATGCTTTAAATAAACAAAGTGGCTTATTAGCGGTTAGTGAGCAATATTCTGATCACCGCGATATCGAAGAGGGAATGGCTAAGGGAGACCCATTATGTACTTTAGCTAATGATATGTATATTGACCGCATTGTTGGTTATATTGCGAAATACTATGTTTTACTAGATGGCAAAGTTGATGCTTTAGTCTTTACGGCTGGTCTTGGCGAAAATGCCCGAGAATTTAGAGAAAATATCATTAATAAATTAGCTTCATTAAATATTAAAATAGATGTCGAAGAAAATAATAAGATTGCTTCTTATTTAGAAAAATCGGAAGGTAAAATTTCAAGTGCCGATTCTAGTGTGCCAGTTTATGTTATTCCAACTAACGAAGAATTAATGATTGCTCTTGATACAATGGAATTAATTTAGACTAGAGGTGGGTATTATAATAAACAAAAAACTTTTAAATCAAATTGTCCATGAAATAAAAAAATATAAAGAAATAGTTATTGCGAGACATGTGGGACCTGATCCGGACGCTATTTGTTCGCAAATTGCCTTAAGAGATTCTATTTTAGAAACATTCCCGGACAAAAAAGTTTATGCCGTCGGAGTTGGAGTCGCTAAATTTAAAAAGTTTGGCATTTTAAATAAAGTAAATGTTGAAGAATTAGAAAATCCTTTATTAATTGTTTTAGATGTTCCCAATATGTACAGGGTTGATGGGATTGAAAATTTGCCTTATCAAAGCATTATTAAAATAGATCATCATCCTAAAGAAGACATCATTGGCAATGTTGATTGGACAGATACGGAAAAATCTAGTACTTGCCAAATGGTGGCAGAACTCATTTTATATACAAAATTAAAATTAACGACGAAAGTTGCTCAAAATTTATTTTTAGGAATTGTTTCGGATAGTGAAAGATTCTCTTTAAAAAATACGACTTACGAAACATTTGATACAACTAAAGAATTAATTAAAGAAAGTGGT
Organism: uncultured Bacilli bacterium; assembly: GCA_947631045.1. Classification (GTDB taxonomy): domain Bacteria; phylum Bacillota_I; class Bacilli_A; order RF39; family UBA660; genus SIG200. The sequence goes on along the minus strand of CANRJV010000039.1, from coordinate 1,679 downwards.
ATTGATTTTCCAAGCCTTTATGACGCTTTATATACAAGGCCTTTTTCGGAACATAAATTTATTGCGTATATTACCAATAATTTAACTATTGATGAAAATGGTTTAGGCTATATTAAAATAAGTGATGAGGTTTTAAAAGAATATAATGTCGATATTGCTACACCATCTAATTTAATTAATGGTTATAATTTTATAGATGAGTTGTTGGTTTGGATTTTTATTACTGAAGATGTTAAAAATAATCAATATAAGATTAGTATTCGTAGTAGAGGACCCGTAATTAATGAAATTGCTAGTCATTATCATGGTGGAGGTCATAAATTTGCCAGTGGCGCTAAGGTTGATTCTATGGAAGAAGTTGATAATCTTATTAAAGATTTAAGTAAAGCGTGTCAAGAATATGGAGATAAAAAGTTATAAAAAGAAAAAAAGTAATTTATATGAAATTACTTTTTCTAATAATACCAAAATAAATTTATATGACGATATTATTTTAAAATATGAACTATTATTAAAAAAAGAAATAGATGAAAAAACTTTAAAAGAAATCATCAAAGATAATAGTTTTTTAGAAAGTTATTATCTGGCTTTAAAATATTTAAATGTTAAACTTAGAACCGAAAAAGAAATAAGAAAAAAGTTAAAAGATTATGATAATAAAGTTATCAATTATACTATTGAGAGATTAAAAAAAGAAGGTTATCTTAATGATTTAGTTTATATAAAAGCTTATATTAATGATTCTATTAATTTAAAATTAATGGGACCAAATAAAATAACTTATGAGCTTAAAAAAATGGGCTTTAAAGATAACGATGTAAATGATTATTTAAATACTTTTGAAAGTGAAGTATGGCAAAGTAAAATAAGAAAATATATTACTAAAAAAATACAAGCTAATCATAATTTATCAGGACTTTTATTAAATCAAAAAATTACCAAAGATTTATATAATTTAGGTTTTTATAAAGAAGACATTGATTTAATTATGAATGAATTTACTTTTTCAGATAATTACAATATATATGAAAAAGAATATCAAAAGTTAAAAAATAAATTATCTAAAAAATATGAAGGCGATGAGTTAGAATATCGTTTAAAAAAAGCTTTATGGCAAAAAGGATTTCGAAATTAGTGAGTTAAGAGACTCACTTTTTTAGTGAAATAAAAAATTTACTGCTAATAATTAACAAAATAAATTCAAGAACTTGACTCCGGGGGGGGGTGTTATATAATAAGCATATAAGTTATAGATAGTAAGAAGTATTTATGTAGTTATTAACATAAATTATTTTTGTTTGATATTGGTATTCAGTATTATAAACGAGGAGAAAAAATATGAAAATAAGAGAAGGGATAAAAGATAAACAATTAAAAATAATAGCTATTGTCTTTTTGACAGCTATAATAGGAAGAATAGTATCTTTAACTTTAAAAGAAAGCTATGCCTATTATGGAAATAGTAATGAATTAAAAATAATGGAGGCTACAATTGGGGATTTTTCAAAAGTAGAAGAAACGGAAATGTTAAAAGGAAATTATGATATAAGTGTAATATTGTATATGAAAGAACAAGATTATAATAATATTTACCGAATAGTCCAAAATATCCCAATAGTAGGATATAAAGTAAATGAAAAGAAATCTAATTGTACACCAAGTAGTGCTACATATGATAC
>CANRJV010000038.1 GCA_947631045.1 uncultured Bacilli bacterium | reverse complement strand
GTTGACAAAGCAGGATTAATATTAGTTGAGTCAAAAGAAAAAAATGCCAATATATTTAATGAAGATTTAATTAATAAGTTTATAGAATATACTGTAGATGCTATATTGGCTAAAATTGATAATTTAAATGTATAAAAATAAACAAGTAGATAAAAATTATCTACTTGCTTTTATAATAAATTATATTGATTTTTAATTTCCTATTATATATGGATTGCCACTTCTTCCATTACCACTCGTTATTGAAATAGATGAATCTAGATAAAATACAGGGCGAACTGAAAATTTATTACCCAAACTATATCCATCTACATAACCTTCTGAATGAATACTAAATGAATTATAACGTCCCCAATTATAACTCCAACCAGTACGTGACATTAACCATTCACTCTGTTCTGGTGAAGATGGATCATTGTTTGCTAAATTCAACCAACCATCACTACAAGCACCATAAGTAGTTGTACTCTTTTGACAATTTGCTTCATTAGAAACAGATAAATAATAATCACTTATATTCATTAATCCAACTTTTGAAGGTATAGAAGAATTCCAAATACCTGATTTATCCAAATAATATACCGTACTACCTTCATTGACACCATATAATTGTTCAGTTTTAATTGCATTTTCATCATCAACAGTGGAAGGTTCATACCATCTTGCAGGTATTTCACCATTCTCAATTTTATATACTTCTGTTCCTATCTGTTTAGCTCCATTAGTTTCATCATCACCAACTAAATCTCCATACATCCAAATGTGTGAATCAATTTTATCACTCCAACCTTCTGGAACATAATTAGTATTTAATAGAAAATCAGAACCAGATATGGCATCATATATTAAACTATCTGGCCAATTTATATTTGTTGTTATATCGGAATACCATTGATAAGTGTTTTCCAATGATTCTTTTTTAACTACTTTAATTTTTCCATCGCTATCAATACCAATTATACGATATAAATACTTATCAGGATTATTAATACATTCTTTTTGATCAGTTGTCCCAAAACAAATATAATTGTTATTAACTTGACTAGCTGTTCCCTGATAACGATACATATCACCTACTAAATCATCACTTAAATACTGAACTCTGTTTAAATCAGAACTTTTTGTATTTATACAATCTTTCATGTTTTCTGTATCATTACATAATTGATATAAATCAAGTGAATTAGATACTTCTCCAACATTTACATAATATGGATTATTCACTGTACCGTCTCCTGTTTCATACTTTACTCCATATTTAAGTGATATAACTGGTCGAATTCCATGATTATTACCACTAGCAAATGTTTGAATATTTCCATCGCTATTAATTCCAAAAACATAAGTATAAGATGACAAATTAAATTTATCAGGAGTCATTAACCAAGAAGTGTCATCAGTTGTGCTTAAATATGTTTTTTGACTAGTTTCATCAGTTGAAACATAATTAATAGCACCAGCATAAATTGCTTCATCAGCGGTTAATAAACCAATTGGATAATCTAATGCTTCATTACCAATTGATGAACCTTTCACAGTAAATGAATTATTAGTATCACATTCCAAAGTTGGAGTATGATTGTACACCCTATCTTGTCCTTTGAAAGTTAAATATTGTATAGTTATTGATGATTCTGGGTCAAATCCTGCTTTATCTAATATATTTCTATCATTGCAATATGGTGTATTTTCTAAATAATCTTCATATTTATATAAATCAGTTTTATACCAACTATCTATTTTTTCTTTAACACCAGAATTATTTTTATTAGCAACCATTTTCTCCATAGCTTCATCCAATGTTATACCATTTTTTAACTCTAGATAATTTACTCTATCATTCTTTTCATCATAATAAAACATAAAAGCAACTGGTTTATCTACTCCACATTTATTACTTGTAGATAAACAACTATAATGGTGATTTTGTAAATCTCCATCTAGATTACTTGACCAGCTAGTTATATTAACGTTACTATGAATATTATATGTATAATCGTCAGGTTGTGTATCAGAAAAAACTTCCCATCCTACAGTTTTACCTATTTTATATGTTTTCTTTGAACTAGCTTTTGTTATATTAGCATCATGATGTATTCCATACATTGTACCATACATATAACCAACAGATGCAATAGAATCATCATTTTTATCAGTACCCTGAGCCATTGGAAAACCACTAGATTCTATTGAGGGATTATTACCAGGACAGGTTTGAATTATACCACCTTTTTCATCAGTAATATTTTCAATATTTCCATTATATATTAATTTAGTTCCACCAGTATCAGTGGTTCTTACTATTTTCCAACAGAATCCTCCAAAAATTACATTATTGCTAACCTCATCCCCACGATAATAATAAACTGGATATTTTTGGTTTTGACTACTATTTAATTCATAGATTCCACTTTCTACATCTACATTTGAAAAATCCAAACTTTCATCTGTTTTATTGCCACTATTATATGCTATATATTCGTACATTACATGAGTTAAATCAGTTATTTTTACATCATCTGTTACACTTGACAACTTCAAATTGCCATTTTCATAAGTAAAATCTTGATTTTTGTACAACTTCTCTAATCCATGATAAACTTGTAAAACACTTGGAATATTTTTAACAAAAGTAACATTTAAAGAGGCTCCATCCATTACTTCAGTTGGATAACCATTATTATCTATATCTACATAAGTAACTTTATGAAATCCTCGAAAATCAATGTTTAACTGAATATTATATTCTGTTTTTTCAGGAACAGACACTTTATCAGCGTATTCTATCGTAATATTAAATTCTTGTATAACGCCTTGACTGCATCGCAATTCATCACAAATTTTTTGTTTTAAATTATATCCTGATAATTTATATGTCAAATTAGATGGTAAACCAGTAATATCAAAAATTCCCATTGGTTCTGTTCCAATATTAGTTATCTGAACCTTATAAGTAATAGTTGAATTGGCATTAGGTAAAACTATATCATCAGAAATTGAAGCATAATTGTATTCAGCAGCTTTTGATTTGGCATCATCAGTCGTCTTAAACAATTTCAAATTTGTAACTCTTATATCTTTTTTTATACGATATTCCAAAACTATATCATCAATATGAAGTTGTGTACCAAAGGCAGAATAACCAATCGATATGGAAAGAACTACAAATAGAATTAAAGAAGTAACTAAATACACTTTATAATTCTTTTTCATTTTATTTTCCTTCCAAATCAATTTCTTTAATTGTTACTAAATATATATCACTATTATTCTTAATATAAAAATGGCATTTACTATGTTTTACAACGTTATAATACATAATTGGTAATTTTAAATTATCACGAACATCCAATAATTCTTCAAAATTTTTTACTTTGATTATATTACAATGTGACATATCAAAACCTGTCGTAGTTTCAACTATTAAACGATCATATTCACGTAATAATTTGCCAACATACTTATCATAAGCATTTTTTCTAACTGTTAATAATACTAGCAATTTTAAAATTTTTACTAAAGACAATATTGCAATAATTATAAATACAACTTCAATAATAAAGATAGTACTATTAAATTCTAATTTAGAATCACTAATAGCTTTACTATTAGAATCAGAATCTTTCGAATTTAGTGCAATTTCAACTGCTCGTTGTGATAATGGTATTGTCAATGAAATGTCACTATTCTCATCAATATCTAATAGTTCATCTGAACCTTTTTTATTAATACGTAAATAAACTTTTAAATAACTATTAGTATCGACAGCATATGATGATTTATAATCATTTGCTATACTATTATAATAATCGTAATCTATAATAATATTTTCTCTAATATTTAATTCTTTAGCATCTGATAATTTTGAATTTCTTTGTTCTGATAATACATATGTTTTTTCTAAAAAATTAGAATTACCACTTTGATTAGATATTATTAAATCACCTAATACTTGATAAGTAAAATCAATATTGCTATTTTCCTCAATATTAAAATCATAATTAAAATCAATATTTATATTATCTATTAGATTAGCAACATAAATCATATTTTTCTCTAGATAATCTTTTTCATAAAAATCATTTTCTTTTAAATATACTTTATAATCTAATGAACCACTTTCATTATAATTTATTATCTTTGGAGTTTTATAACTAAATGATTTACTTGCTAATAAAAAGCACGCTACCAATGAAATAATAAATATAGAAATAGAAATTATTAATCTACCATTATAACCTAAATATGTTTTTTTCTTAGGTTTAACAGAAGTTTTTTTATTGTCTAATTCTTCAGAATTTTCAAAATTAATATCTAAATTTTTAGAATCATTGACTAGATTTTCTTTATTTTTTTTATTTGTCATTTTACCACTCCTATAATTCATTTAACCATACAGTTGGCATACCAATAAAAGGTACTTTTAAACTTACAGTTCCTATAATCATATCTTCTTCAACTACCCAATTATCAATTGATGCATTAGCATCACCTTTAGTATAGAAGAAATATTCGTCACCAATCTTCATAATTTTATATAATCTATGAACAATAGTTACATCATCGTATTTATACGCTATAACTTGTCCTTCTTTTAAATTTTCATAATTACCATCTATTTTTTCAATTATAACCGCATCACCTTTTTTTATAGTAGGACTCATACTACCACTTGCTATAGCAATAGCATAATAATGAAAATATCCTGATGTAATATAAACTAAAAATATAATTAAAATACCAGGAATTATCAAACTAATTGCTTGATTAGAATGTTTAGTACGTTCAACTTCAGCATCATAATCCTTCTGAAAAAATGAATAAACTCTATAACCTACTATAATTGGTAATAAAAAATTTACAATTGATGAAATATATTCATTAGGGTTTGGAACGATTGGAATTAAGTATAGATATAACCTAGTTATTAATAAATAGATAATTACTGGTACAAATCCTACTTTTTTAGTAACATACGTACAAACAATATTAGAACTAATAGTTGGTAATAAGGTTAATGCTAAAAAGATGAATTTTTCATAATTTGAATTAAAATCCCCATAATATATAGAACTTGTTATATCGATTAAAATAAACAATAAGCAAGTAACAATAGTCGCAATTTTACTACCTTCTGCCTTTTTTAACATCATATATCTTAATATTTCTTTAATAATGACAATTAAAATAATTGGTATAATAAACTTAAAAATATTATTAATAGTATAATAATTGCCTGTTCTAGCAAAACCAATTACAATTCCTAACAAGTAATATAATAAGAAAAATACCAATAAACTTATCAGCACGTCAAATATTATATCTTTAGAATACCTATTACGATTTTTTTCAAAACCAAATATTTTTCTAAATATTAAAGTTATGATTAATAAAAATGCGAACATGAAATAATTGCTTAATATATTTGATACAAAACTATTTAAAATTAAAATAATAAATATAATCAACTCAAATAATAATAATCGTTTATACCCCTTTTTCATCATATCCTCCTAAATAGTTTTGTGAAAATATATTAAAAGGCACAATATAGACTATTGTGCCTATAATATAATTAATCAACTGAACTATAAGTTAAAGTTATACCACCAAATTCAACGTTAAAATCACCATCAGCTCTTTGTTGTTTTTCACGTTCATTATATGTAATAGTTACAATTACTTTTTCACCCTTATCCATATTTAACGGATGACTAGAAACAGTACTAACTGATTCATTATCAGCAACTGTATCACCTACTTGAACTTTTAAAGATATATCTCCACATGCTTCATCAACGTAAGCTTGAGTAGTTTGTATATTTGCAGCAGTACATGATTTGTAAGAATCATCAACAGTACCAAATATAATACTTTTCAAAAAAGCATTGTATTTACCAGCATTGTAAGCATAAAATTCATATGTAACTGATTGACCTGGTTCAGTAAAAGTAGCTCCTAAGTTAGTAATTGTCGGATTACCAGAATTATTAATTTTTCCGTCAGTAGCTACTATAGTTTCGACAGACTTTTTAGGTTTAATTGGATCAGTTACTACAGAACTATCACTAGATGAAAAATCAACATTAAATGTACTTGGATCTGGTGTTACATTCAAAGATGATTGAATATTTAAAGTATTAGAAAATGCTGCAAAACCTACAGACAATCCAACAACTCCTATAAGCAAAGCAGCAATTGCGATTACTTTAATACTTCTATTTTTCTCCATAATTTCACCTCCCTACTTCAATTATTCCAAATTATGAATAGCGTTTACTCAATACAAAAAATTATGGTTTCTAAACTTTACATCTTTTATATCTTATAAACTATAATAAACATATCAAAATTTAATTTAAAAGTCAATAAAAATAAATATTTTTGTTAATCCTTTTTTAAAATGTTACCATATCATTAGTTAAAATGTTATCAAACTTATGTTGTATAATATCTCTTTGGAAAGGAGAGATATTTTATATATGCATAATAAAGAATATGCATTAAAACTTGTTCAAAATAAAATTAATGGAAATAATAGTTATTCTTATTCTCAAATTGCTTCTTTAACTGGATATACAAAAATGCAGTTAATTAGATTTTCAAAAGAATTAAACAAAAAGGATATTGATTCTATATTAGTTCATGGTTTAACTAATAAACCTTCAAACAATTCTCCATCGACAAAGGAAATTGATTTCATTAAGAACTTCAAGAACAAATATCCGGTTATTAGTATAACACAATTCCAAGATATTTACCATGAAGACATTATTTTTAACAAGAATATGGCTAATATTGTTAAAGAATATAATCTCAAAGTTAGAAGTTATTCTTTCTTTGAATCTTTATATGAAAAGTTTAATTGGGCTAAACCTATCAAACATAAATGTTTTAATAAAGAATATGATTCTCATCCTCTAAGAGAACCTTCTCCTAGAAGAGGCATTTTAATTATGATTGATGGTACTCCTCACGATTGGTTTCAAAATGGTAGAAAATCTTCATTACATTTAGCTATTGATGACGCCACTGGTGAAGCCTTATGTGGCTGGATTATGCCTACCGAATGCTTGGAAGGTTATGTTCATATGCTTGAAATTTTAGTTACTAAATATGGTATTCCTGAGAACATTTATTGCGATAGACATACTATTTTAATTAACCCTAAAGATGATAAATTAACTCAATTTGGTCATATGTGTGAAGACTTAGGTATTAATATTATTGCAGCTAATACTCCACAGGCTAAAGGCAAAATTGAAAAATGGAATAATACTATTCAAAACAGATTAATTAATGATGTAAGAAGATACAATATTAAATCTGTTGATGAATTAAACAAATTTTTTAATGATTATTATTGTAACTATCTTAATCATAAATATGCTTATGAACCAAAAGAAGAAGATACTGCATTTGTTACTTTAGATAATACGGATTTATCTAATATCTTATGTATTAGGGATAAAAGAACTATCCTTAATGGTAACATGATTTCTTGGAATAATAATTACTATCAAATTTTAGATAAAGATAATACAATTAAACAAATATATAAAGGAACAGAAATAACTGTCTACGAAAATGTTTTAACAAGAGTCATAAGAGTTAAATATTATAATATATTTTATGAAACAAAACAAATTGAAGGTCATAGACAAGATCCAGTTAAAAAAGAACAATTAAGAATAGATAATCAAAAACAATTAGAACAAGTTTTAAAAGAACGAGATGAAAGATTAAAAGCAAGGGCGAGCAAAGCGAGTTTATCTTGACCCTTGCTTTTTAGATTTCATCATTTACAATATTATTTCAAACAAAGTTCACCTTTGTTTGTTATCTATATTATAAATCGGTAACATTTTAACTAATGTTTAACATAAAAATAAATATTTTTTAAGAAAAATATAATTTTTTAAGAGAAATTATATGTTTCTTGTATTATTTTATTATAAAAAACATTACATGATTATTTTAGACAGATCTAAATATACTATCCTGTTTTTTGCTTAATTTAATTATTGAATAAGTATTTGTAATTGCAGTCATTAAATCAAAAATTGTAGAAGAATAAGATTTAATTGCTAAATCATATGTAAACCATAATATCATTGTAAATATTATTAAAGGCTTTACAAACAAATTCCTTTTATGTATAATAAAAATTGTTAAAAGGAGACTTGTTTATATGAAAAAAGGAATTAAAACCAAAGGCTTTTTTACTTACTTAAGAAAAACTTATAGATTTGCTAAAAAGAGTAAAAAAAATTTAATTTTCATGTTTATAGGTTGTATTATTTATTGTGTAGTAAGTATATTAAGTCCTTTATTAACTGCTAGAAGAATTGTTGCTTTGACAAGTTCTTTATGGCAGCGTTTAATTCTTATTACATTTGTTATTCTTTTTGTAGAATTTGTACGTAATTTCATTCGTTTTTGTAATAACTATTTTATGGATCGTTTTTACTTTGCTATTAAAAAAAATATACAATCTAAACTAACTAAAGAAACTCTAAAAATCGATATGCATACT
>CANRJV010000037.1 GCA_947631045.1 uncultured Bacilli bacterium | reverse complement strand
ATCTTTTTTTGATAGATTTATATTAAAATTTTCATTTTAATATTATTTTCATCTAGTATGCTAGTTTTCCATAAAACTTTTCACACTATCCAGAATATTATATCACTATTTGTCTCATTAGTTTTGTTTTACAATATATAAATTGAATAAATTTCAAAGAAAGCCTTCTCAAGATAAAATAAAAATGCTATAATTGTTATAGGAGGTAGAACACATGAAAAATAAAAAGTATACTTATATTAGTTTGTTTAGTAGTGCTGGTATTGGATGCTATGGATTTAAAATGGAAGATTTTGAATGTGTTGCTACTAATGAACTTATAGAAAGAAGATTAAATGTTCAAAAAGTTAATCATAAATGTAAGTATGATTCTGGTTATATATGTGGAGATATAACTTTGGATGAAACTAAAAATAAACTATTCGATGAAATAAAATTATGGAATAAAAAAGAAAACATAGATAATATTGATGTAGTTATCGCAACTCCACCTTGTCAAGGCATGTCTGTTGCTAATTTAAAAAAAAATAATGAAATTAATAGAAATTCACTAGTTATTGAATCAATTAAAATTATTAAAGAAATTAAACCAAAGATTTTTATCTTTGAAAATGTATCTGCATTTTTAAAAACTGCTTGTATTGATACAGATGATAAAATTAAATCTATAGAAGAAGCTATTAATTATAATTTAGATAGTAATTATGTAATTATGAGTCGTGTCATAAACTTTAAAGATTATGGTTCTAACTCTAGTAGAACTAGAACTCTTGTAATTGGAGTTAGGATGGATTTTGAGGATTATATTTCTCCAATAGACCTATTCCCAAAGAGAAAAAAAGAAAAAAATTTAAAGCAAGTTATTGGAAAATTAAAACCATTGACTGAATTTGGTGAAATAAGCAGTGATGATATTTATCATTTTTTTAGAGTATACCCTGAACATATGCGTTCATGGATTCACGATTTAAAAGAGGGAGAATCTGCTTTTGATCAAGAAGATGATAATAAAAAACCACATACCATTGTAGATGGAAAAATTAAAATAAATGCCAATAAAACTGGAGATAAATACAAAAGACAATTTTGGAATAAAGTTGCTCCATGTATTCATACAAGAAATGATCAACTTGCTAGTCAAAATACTATTCATCCTTCTGATGATAGGGTTTTCAGTATAAGAGAGTTAATGAATATAATGACTATTCCTAAGTCATTTAAATGGGTTGAACTTGATGAAAAAGAACTGAATAAATTATCCATTGAAGATAAAAGAAAATTTTTAAAAAAAGAAGAAGTAAATATTAGACAATCTATTGGTGAAGCAGTTCCTACTGAAATTTTTCATCAAATTGCTATTAACATTAAAAATAACTTAAATAGAAAAAATTATTCATTAAGAGAAATTAACAAATTAATTAAAGAAAATGATTTGTTAGATAATGGAAATCTTAATCATTTTATAAAAGCAAATAAAGATATTTTATCTTTTACGACTTTATCTAAAATTGCTGAATTATCCAATGCTGAAAGAAATAATGAAGAAGCATTTTATACAAACAAAAAATTATTAAATTATATTTATAAAGAATTGCCTAACATTAATAAAAAACAAATAAGAGTATTGGAACCTTCTGTTGGAGTTGGTAATTTTATACCATACATAATTGCTAAATATAGCTATGCTGAAGAATTAACAATTGATGTTGTTGATATAAATAATTATTCAATAGGCGTATTAAAGGAATTGTTAAAAATAGTAGATATTCCTGAAAATGTTAGTATTAATTATATATGTGATGATTATCTTTTACACAATTTTGAAAATAGATATGATGTTATAACTGGTAATCCACCTTTTATGAAAATGAATTCAAACAATAAACTACTAGGTAAATATAGAGAAAATTGCATTAATGATGAATCAAATAATACATCATCATATTTTTTAGAAAAATCATTATTATTAGCAGACAATGTTGTTATGGTAATGCCTAAGTTTTTACTAAATACAAGTGAATATTCAAGAACAAGAGATTACATTTGTAATTTAAATATAAAATCTATAGTCGACTTTGGTGAAAAAGGTTTTGAGGGAGTATTAATTGAAACAATATGTGTAAATGTTAATACTTGTAATAAACCAAGTAATACTAAAGTATTATCCATAACACTTAAACAAGAAGTAAATCAAAAACAAAAGTATATAACTGATAAAAATTTACCTTATTGGATTATTTATCGTAATGATGAATTTGATAAATTATTTAATAAAATGAATTTCGATATATTTGATGTATTTAGAGATAGACAAATAACAAATAATAATAGTTTTAAAACTAAAAAAGATATTTGGGTTATTAAATCGAGAAATATAAATGATAACGCAACTGAAATAAATCATATTGAAGATTATGACCAATATGTAAGTGAAAAAGATATTAAGAGTTATAATGTATATGAATTTTTAAATAAAGAGAACATTTATATTACCCCTAATATGTCATATAAGCCTAGAGTTTGCAAGAAACCTAAAGGAACAATAGTAAATGGCTCAGTAGCAATATTAATACCTAAAGATAATATTAAATTAACTAAAAAAGATATGCTATTTTATGCAACTAATGAATATAGAAGTTTTTATAAAATTGCAAGAAATTATCAAACAAGATCATTAAATATTGATAAAACTTCAGTGTTCTTTTTTGGAAAATTAAAGGAGACATAATATGAATTGGTTAACAGAAGAACAAATTATAAAATTTATGGAACATTACAATTATGATATAAGAGAAAGCCATAATGCTAGATGGATTGATCAAAAATGCACTCCTGATGTATTATGCATAATAGCAGATTGTATTTTGGAATTTACTAATACTAATCCCGAACAAGAATATTTTAGTTCACTTGATATTTGGCATAATGATTATACAATCCAAAATGTTGAATCAATTTTTAAGAAACCCAATCCTGATGAACAAAAAGCAAGAAATGAATATGATAAATTTTTTCAACAACCTATGGAGATGTTTGCAAATGCTGGGATTTTATGGAAGAAAAAAGTTGGAAACAGAAACTACTATAAATTATGGAATAAAATGCTTTTAGAATTTATATCTATTAGAGAAATGAATGCATTAAAATTCATAGAATTATATAATACAAAAGTGCTAAAAGATAGTGGTATATATAAATATTTTGATGAATTCTTTTCTAATCCAACAAACAACACATACGAAAAAATGAAACATGAATTTGGAAGATTTACTGTATTTAATACCCCTATAAATGGAATAACTGAATGTAATAGAATTTTTACTAAAGTTTTGAATCCACTAGCATTCATGAAAAATACTTTTGGAACAGAAAAAGGTCGAATGTCAAAAGGAAAAATAACTAAAGATATGCTAATGTATAATAGAAATAATTTTAGAGATATCTATGTAAATAAACCAAAGGAAATGACTCGTGGTGAATACTATGAATCATTAGTTGATAAACCAAATGCTAATTTAATCAAATATCAATCAGCTAAAGCTAAAAAATTATTGAGAGCATTTAATGATGCATTTAATAATGGTTTATCAGAAGTAAAAGACGAATTAGCTATTGGACACGCAATTAATATGCATCATATTTTCCCTGAAAACGAGTTTCAAGAAATTAGTGGATTTGTTGAAAATTTGATTGCACTTACTCCAAGTCAACATTTTCAAAAAGCACACCCAGATGGTAATACTAGAATTATTGATAAAGGATTTCAACAAATTTGCTTATTAACAAAAGCAGATAATATTGAAGAAAATATTAAGTTTGGTAAAGAGGTTATTTATTCTTTTGATAATTTTGTTTATGTGTTATCAGTAGGATTCGATGATAATAAATATGAAGAAGTTGAAGATATGAACTTTTCTGAATTAGTAAGATTAATCAATATGGAATATATTACTTCAACAAATTAAGACGGCAGTTTAAAGGGATAAACCATCGTCTTTTTCTTTGTCTTTCTTTGTTTTATAAAATTCTTCAGCAGCTGCGTCCATTTCATCATTTAAATGTTTAGTAGCTTTTTCGATTTCTCGTTTATTAAATAAATTGAATCTTCGATTATTTGCTTCAATTATTTTTTGTTGATTTTCTAACATTTCAGGATCATACTGGCTTTTATATAAATCAACACTCATATTTCTGTCAAATATTTTTTCAACTATATCTTTAATTACTTTAGGCATTTTATCTAAAAACTTTTTAATGTAATAAAGTAAATAATTCTCTTGTTCTTCTAATTCTTTATTTTTATATTTAAGTTGATAATTTTCATGCTTTAAATCATCATTTTATTCTTTCAATTTTTGATTTTCATTTAATAATTGATTTTTGGTTTTAAGTATAATTTTATCATTGATTTTTCTTTAACTGGAACTCCAACTATATGCATATGAGGAGAGTGTTCATCAAAATGTATAGTAGCATTTGCTATATAAAAATCTGGAACTATTTCTTTTAAATCTTCAAGTTGTTCTTCAAAAACCTGTGTCATTTGATATTTATATTCTAAATTTTTATCATCCCAATAAACCATATCTCCAAGTTCTATAACTATCTCACAGGCAAGATCATGTTTTGTATCGTTTGATATTTTATTAAAGTAGTTATCTATTTTTCTATCATCTCTAGTTTGTTTATTATTGTATTCTAATCTTGCTTCTTCAAATAAATCTAAATATAAATCTTTAACATCTTTAATAATATTTACCATTGTTTCTATCCTTTCTTTTTATGTTAGGATAGCTTTTAACGCAAAAAAACTAATCCATTTCTGAATTAGTCATTTATCATAACTCGAAAAAGTTCGAGCAGATTTCACAATGGGGCGGACTAAGGGAAATGAACACAAAATTTTATATATTACTATTTGCTTTTATTTCGGGCCATTTACATATATTTAATACTAATAATTTTTATATATTTTTAACAATTAAGATATTTTTAAGACATAATTAAGATATAATTTTAAAACAAGAAAAAATCAACAATAATCACTAGTTATATAATTGTTTTTAAATATGATTTATGTAATAATATTAATAATAATTTAGAGGTGTGAGTGGGTGCGTTATGCAACGCATACGCACCCACTTTAACATTATAAAATGGTTTTTTAAAAAACCTTTAGCCCCCCGTTACTAATAGGGGGGTGGAAAATACATATAAAACCCGTTTCGACCTAGGAAGTCGCAAAAAATCGAAAAAATTTATTTGTTATTTATTAATTAGTGCTTTTTTAAATTTTTTATGCCGAGAAAACTTTTGACATTTGGTGGCTTATGATATGCTTGTAAAAGCAAAAGAGTGGAATTGAGCGAAGCGAAATGTAATGCTTTTGCTTTACCACTCTTTTTTCATAAAAGCCGGAACCAAATGTCAAAAGGCAAATTGGAATAAAATCTTTATTTTAAATCTTCTTCTATTATACCTTTATATGTTGGATATAGAATTTTATTGCCTTTTATTAATGGTTTTACTTTACTAATTAAAAAAATTGCATATTCAGTATTTATATAGCCTAATTTATAATTTTCTAATACTTTTAATATATCTATATTATCTTCTTTTTTATACTTTATTTTAAAATGGTCTATATTCATTTGTGAACTTTTATTTTCAAATTTAGCTAGTTCTGCAGTTCTTCTTTTTAATTCTTTTTTTATATCTTCATCTACATTTGTTAAATCTACTAATTCACTCGCATTTAAATCTAATACTTTTGATATTTGATATAAAAAAGTTATTGATGGTGTTGTTCGTTTACCATTTTCAATTTTTGCTATATAAGAATAATCATAACCTACTTGTGATTCTAAATCTCTTAATGATAGATTCAATTCTTTTCTTCTTTCCTTAATTACTTCTCCTAAAGTTTTCATTTATTATCACCTTATGTATAAATTTTAACATATTAAAAAGACATAATCTAGTATTTAATAAAAAACGTTGACAACCATTCAACACATCTGGTATAATGTTTTTGTTGAATAGAAGTCAACAGAAAGGTGGTGCGTTGCTATGAGTTATTTAGAATTATGTAAATATTTATCTAAACAATGGGCTAATGTTAATGATATTAAAGCAATAGGATCCTGTGGTAAAGATACAGCTTCTAAAATAAGAGATAATATTATTACCCAAATTAAAGATAATGGCTTAAATTTACCTAATTCAAAAGAAAAAATTGTACCTATGTCATATGTTATTAAATATCTTAATTTAGACATTGACTATATTTATAATATGGCTTTAAAAGAAAAAGCACTTACAAACTAAAAAGGAAGTGATAATATGAAAAATAAGTTACAAATAACAAAAAATGTTGATATTGAATTGATTTTTTTAGAATACATAATAGATTTTTTAAATTCAAATTTTGATTTTCCCTCTAAATATAAATTAATATTAAATAACTTAAGTAATATGCTTTCTAAAGAAAATTCTAATATACCTAAAAATATTAGTGATAATTATGAGGCCGTAGGCGAAGTTTTTAAACTTACTACTTATTTTGAAAAGATAAAATAATTATGCCGGTTTATAAAAAAAATAATAAATGGTATTTTAGAACTTATTATACTGATATTATGGGAAATAGAAAGCAAAAAAACTCAAAATTATATTCTTCTAAAACTTTAGCTAAAGATGCCGAAATAGAATTTTTAAATAAAAACTCTATATCAAATGAAATTGATAAAAATGTGAGTTTTGAAAGTGTATATAATGAGTGGTTAAAATATAAAAAAAGATTAGTTAAACCTTCAACATTTTATTCAATAGATAATATCTCACATAAATATATTTTTAGTTTTTTTAAAGAATATAAATTATTTTCAATTAAAATTAATACAATTAATATTTGGTATGAACTATTAGAAAAATATAATATTACTATTGAAAGTAAAAATAGAATAATTGGATTTTTAAAAGATTTATTTATTTATGCTAGAGATAATTATGATTTTGATACAAAGATTGTTAGTAAAATACAAAAAATAAGAAATGACAAACCCGATTATAATAATAATTCTTCTAAATGGAATTTTTGGACTTATGACGAATACAAAATATTTATTTCTTATGTAGATAATGATTTTTATTATTTAATATTTAATTTTTTATATTATACGGGTGTTAGGAAAGGCGAAATGTTTGCTTTAACTTGGAACGATATAGATTTTGTAAATAAAAAAATTAAAATAAATAAATCTTGTTGTAATAAACTTGGTATTGGAACATATCAAATATTAAAACCTAAAACACAAAATTCTATTCGTGAAATAGATATTGATAATAAATTAATTGAACTTTTAGAAAAACATTATTTAGAAGAAAGTAAAATAATAGAATTTAATAAAAATATGTTTGTTTTTGGAAATTTAACTCCGTTATCTGGAACTACTCTTGCTAGAAATCTTGATTATTATATTAAAAAAGCAAAAGTAAAGAAAATAACTCCTCACGGGTTTAGACATTCTCACGTTAGTCTTTTAATAGCTCTTGGTTGTGATAGTCGTGACGTAGCCGAAAGAATTGGCGATACCGTTGATATAGTCGAAAAAACATATTCTCATATGTTCCCCGATAAAAAGTCTATTACAGTTAAATTATTAAATAATTTAAAAGAAAATATTTCATATTAAGACATTTTTAAGATATATTTTATATTTTCTATTTAAAAAACCCCATAGATACGGGACTTAAAATCAACATGGGGCGGACTAAGGGAATCGAACCCTTGCATACCGGAGCCACAATCCGGCGTGTTAACCACTTCACCAAGTCCGCCATGACAAGTAAAATGATACCAAAAAATAAAGAAAATTGCAATAAAAAGAGGCTAAAAATTAGCCTATATCATCTAAGTTAACATTTTCTGCGCGAATAAATTCATAAAATTCTTCTTTAAACTTAGCTATTTCTTTAACTTTTACATCTTCATAAACGCTTTTACAATTAACAATAGCTTTATAAAAATGTTTAGTTGTGACTACTTTTTCATTATCATATAAAGCATAGGTAAAAGCATTAGCTACAATAGTTAAACAAATATCGGGATACCGACTAGATATTTCATAAATTCTTTTATATTCATCAGTCATTTCCACAATGAACTTCATAAATTTTTCTGTTTGAAATGGTTGATAATTTATTTTGACCCCAATTTGTTTTTCTAATTTAGGAATAGTTCCCATTAAAATTTTAACCGTGGTTGGCTTATCAGTTTCTAAAACCTCAATTTTTTGAAATCTTCTTAAGAAAGCTCTATCCCTTAAAATGTAAGTTTCATATTCTTCTTGCGTAGTTGCTCCGACCATTTTAATAAGCCCCCGGTCAAGACTAGGTTTTAAAAGATTAGCAAAGTCGATACCTCCACTCCTGTTAACTAAAAGGTGCGTTTCATCAATAAATAAAATAGTTTTATCCCGAGCTACAATTTCTCTTATAATGGCATCAAGTTTACTTTGGGTGTCTTTTTCATTAGTGGTAGTACCGATTAAACTAGCCACGTTTATTTTTATAACACTCCATCCTTTTAAAGCATCCGGAACATTATTATTTTTTATTCTATAAGCAATACCTTCCACAATGGCTGTTTTACCAATACCAGCTTTACCTACTAAAAGAGCACTTTTTTCAGGAGTAAGTAAAGTTAAAATACATTGCTTGATTTCTTCATCTCGAGCAATCGCCGGATCCGTTATATATTCTTTTTCTGTTAAATTTTCCCCATAAATATCAATTAATGATAAAACATCTTCATTCATCAGTATCACCTTTTATAATTATAACATACCTTGACAAAAAAGAAAAATCTTGTATAATAATAACTAATTTGAAAGTGTGAAAAGTTTTATGGAAAACAAGTAACACAAGAAAAAAGATATTAAAATGAAAGTTTTAATATAAAT
>CANRJV010000036.1 GCA_947631045.1 uncultured Bacilli bacterium | reverse complement strand
TCCCTAACACTTCGTCGATACTTACGTGTGTATTGGACTTTCACCAACTAGATACATGCCATGCACGGCACACAGAAAAAAGTTGCTGTATTTAGCAACTATTCATTACTTTCTTTGAGAATTTCAAGAGCTCTATGCATTCTCATATCATATTTTACTACTTCAAGAGAACCATAGGCTTGAATTAATTCTTCTAATTTAATACCATAGTTTTCAGCCATTTCTTTCGCTTTGGCTTCAACCTCTTTTTCAGTAAAGTCAACTTTCTCACTATCAGCAATATATTCTATTACATAACGACTTTTTAAATTTTTTATAGCTTCTGGTTCCATTTGTTTATGCATATCTTCATGAGAAGTTCCCGTTAATTCGTAATATTGTTCTAAAGAAACACCTTGCATTTTTAATTGACGTTGGAATCCTTCAATCATCCGATGAACTTCGGCATCAATTATTTCGGGATTAATTTCTACTTCAAGATTTTCAGATGCTTTAGCAAGTAAGTCTTCAATAAATTTATCATCATTTTCTTGTTTTTTACGATCAATGATAGTCTTCTTAACTTCGCTTTCAAATTCTTCTTTAGTTTTAACTTTATCTAAACCTAAATCTTGATAAAATTCTTCGCCAATTTCTGGTAAGACTTTAGTTTTAATTTCATGAATTTTTACTTTAAATGTAACATCTTTACCTTTTAAATCTTGAACATAGTTTTCAGGGAATTTTAACTCTAAAGTAACTTCTTCATCAGTTTTCTTGCCAATTAATCCTTCTTCAAAACCAGGAATAAAAGTATGAGAACCAATTTCTAAAGGATAATTTTCTCCTTTACCACCTTCTAGGGCTTTACCATCAACAAAGCCATCAAAATCAATTACAACGGTGTCGCCTTCAGAAACTTCACCATTTTCTTTAACAACTATCTCGGCTAAGTCTTCTCTTAAATGTTCAATTTCATGAGCTACCTCTTCTTTAGTAGCTTTAGCTGTTTCTTTTTTAACTCCTAATTTTTTATAAGAAGATAACTTAATTTCTGGCTTAGTTATAATAGTAAATTTAAAAATAACAGAGCCATCAGAAATACCTGTAACATCAACACTTGGTTCAATAACTGGGGTTAAATCATTTTTATCAAGTAATTCTTTATAAGCAACATTAATGGCTTCATTAACCGCATCTGGATATAATGATTCGATACCAAATTTCTTTAAGAAAATATCTTTAGGGGCACTTCCTTTACGAAAGCCATCAATTTTAACTTCTTTATTTTGTTTTTTAAAAGCGTTATCTAAACACTTAGTCCATTTTTCTCCTTCAAGTTTTATTTCAATTTCATGGACATTTTTCATAAAATCCCTTCTTTCAAATACTTCTATATTATATTATGAATATTTTAATTTAGCAAGAAATTACTTGCTATTATCTTTAATTCTTGCTAATATTTTCATCGCCGGCTTTATTTGTTCTCCTACTCCGACAAATTCAACATCGGAAAAATTCCAGGGAACAGCATTTTTTTCGTCTTGGGTAAAATGATAATTCACGTCTTTACTAGATCTTGTACTAACATTACCCATAACCCCATTATAAATAACCGTTTTAAACTCTTCTTCCCTATTACAAACCGAAATAGTAATTCTTAATTTTTTAAATATTTCCATTTGAAAACAATTATAAAAAATATCTTCGATAATGCTACTAAGAGATAAACCCCAAAAAGTTTCACCCATCAAAGATTCTTCTAAGCTTGGAATATCAATTAAATTATTTATTGGGCCACTATTAAAAGAGCCAATGCCAATTTTTGTTGTAGTATTTTCTTCTTCCATCAAAGCTTCATAATAGTTATCTTTTAGATGCGCATCAATTTTGCAAAAAGATTTTTGGCGTTCCTGAATTTTCGGAACCAAATAAAAATCTTCTTTTAAATTATATTCTTTTAGCGTTTCACCACTTTTTACATTTAAAGTGTTTTCTCCTTCATCATTAACCATTGCTTCTAAATGATAAGTTATACCATTTTTTTCATCTTTAACTAAAAAACCAATAGTATGGGAATTTTCGCAATAATGAATTTGCGGATTGGATAAAACGTAAGATGACGAACCTAAGGCTTGATCTAAAACTTTGCCCATAATATTATTTAATTCTTCTTTAGTTACCACAATATAACCTAACCATTCTCTTAAAAATAGTCTTAATTTGCCACTTGGAATGCTAACACTAACTAAATCTGTCTTTTTCATATTACTCTCCTTCTAATTAATTCTTTTGTGCGCCATATCGTAGGGCCAAAAATCCCAGAAAAAATGGCCTTTCGCTAAAGCATTTTCTTTTTTTAATCTTTCTAATTTTTTAACTTCTTCCCATTCTAAAGTATCTCCCATTTGGGCTGTCATATAGGCTTCCATAATTTTATCCATATCAATCTCTTGATTTGTCCTGGAAATTAAATAGGTGTAAACATCTTCACAAAAATTCCAAAAAGGAAAATCGATAGCATCATAATGACCATATTTATTATAAAGATAACTATAAAATTCCATATCTAAAGGTTTTATCTCACTCAAAAATAAGAAGAAAATCTTGATGGGCAATTTAACTTTCGAAAATAAAAATTGCATTTTTAATTCAAATTCTTCGCGACTTTTAATATCGAAAAATAAATCGAGGAAATTTAATCTTTGCAGTTCCTTTTCAATAGTTGTATCGCGAAAAGGCATTAAAGCATGAGAAAAGCTTTCTTCTTTATCAAAGGTTGGATCACTTAAGTAAAAGCCATCTAGGCCATATTTAGAATCAACTAATTTAACCAAGCATCTGGCATGACGTAAAGGAATTAATTTTTCTTTTTGCCATTCATCGATATCTACTATTACCATGGATGCTGGAATTCCCATATAGCTTAGCGAACAAACCAAAAGCTTAACAAAATCTCGACAGACAAAATAAGAAGAAGAAAAAAGATTTTGAAGAATATTTAATTCTTTAGGATAATCTTCGGGATAACTTTTATATTCGCGGTAATTAATTACTTGGTTATATATTAACATATATAATTCTAAAGGGCTTAAATTTTTCCGCTGATTCTTTAAAATAATTGGTTTTAAAAAATTAGTTAATTCATGATAAAAATCTAAATATTCCGAAGAGGTAAAATGATTATGAAGATTATAATGCGTTAAAGTTACATAAGGATATTCTATTAGTAATCTATTAAGATAGTTTTTATTCATTAAATTAAAAGAAGAAAAGGAAAATTTTACTTCATTTCTTTTTCCTAAACTTAATAATTTTTCCAACAACTTTCGAACATTTTTTAAATACGCATCTTCAGTATCACCAATGTTAGTAATAGAAATAGTATAATAATCGGGTAAATTAACCAAGTCATTTAAAAAATCTTCCGTTATTTCTCGACTATTATAAAATTTTGTAAATTCCAAATCTTCAATATAACTCATAACAATTTTCCTAACAAGATTTTATTATAAAATATGAAAATAATTATTGCAAGACAAAAAACTAAATAAAGAAATTAAAAAGAACAATTCATTTAGAACAATATTCCATTCAATAAATTATCTTTTATTATTTTTAAAAATTAGAACAGAAAAAAAGCCTAAATTTTAGGCTACATTTAAAATTGTAATGCTATATCCTCCATTAGGACTTTCGACTAAAACTTGGTCCCCTTTTTTATGACCTTTGATAGCCATTCCGATAGGGCTTTCCACGGATATCTTGTTATTGAAAGGGTCTGATTCCACTGAAGATACAATTTTGTATTCTTCTTCTTCGCCATCTTCATCTTTAATGGTAACAACAGAACCAATGCCAATGCTTCCACCCTTTTTCTTAGAATCTACAATTTGACTATGTTCTAGTTTATATTCTAATTCTTTTATTCTAGCTTCAATTTGGGCTTGATCATTACGAGCAGCATCATAATCAGCATTTTCTGATAAATCACCCATAGCTCTAGCCTCTTTTAAAGCGACAATTACTTCTTTTCTTTTAACATTTTTAAGTTCATTTAACTCATTCTCTAACTCTAAATAACCTTCAGCAGTTAGTTCGAATAAATCTTCTTTTTTCACTTTAAAAATCTCTCCTTTTTATGACTTACAAAATAATACTATAAAACTTTGTTTTTGTCAAATATTTTTAGTCGCATCATCGCATAAGAAGGCAACTTAAATGGAACTTCTAAATAGACAATCATTTGAGGATGTCTCGCCACCTCAATTGAATTACCTTCTTCATCTTTGATACTTTCTATAGTATATGTTACTTCTTCCATATTAGGACCAATAAATTCCACAACATCACCAATTTTAAAATAATTCCGTTCTTCAATTTTAACTAATTTATTTTTTTCATCATAATCTAAGACTATTCCTAAAAAATCTTGATTACTGACTTCTTCCCGGTCTTGAAAATAACTTTCATTAGGACCCGGAAATTTTTGATAAAATTGGGGAACCGAATCTCGATTAGCCACACGGTCTAAAATTAATTCATAATATTTTTTATCTTGTTCTGTTAAAGTATTATTGCAAATCTTATCAATAAGCTTCCGATAACACATAATAACGGTGGCAATATAATAAACAGACCGCATTCGTCCTTCAATTTTAAAAGAATCAACCCCAATATTAATCATATCTTGAAGGTATGAGACCATATTTAAATCTTTACTCATAAAAGTAAAAGGAATATTATCGGTTTCAAAAACCCACCGACAAATTTGCGCACACCCACCTCGATTTGAATCTCTTCCAGTTAGATAATTGGACAAGACACATTTGCCACTGATAGAAGTACACATCGCCCCATGAATAAAACATTCTAAACTAGCATGAGTTTCTTTTTTAATGCGAATAATATCTTCTCTCGTTGCTTCTCTTCCTAAAACAAATCTTTTAACTCCTAAACTTTGCCAAAAAGAAATGGCCGAATAATTTAAGGTACTAGCTTGCGTTGATAAAATAATATCTAACCCTATCTTATGGGCTAATTTAACCCCTATAATATCACTAACAATGACAGCATCAACATCTACTTTTTTTAAATATTTTAAGTATTCTTCTAAACCATTTAAATTTTTATCATGAAAAACTATATTGACCGCCACATAAACTTTTTTTCCTAAATTATGAGCAAAAGAGACTGCTTCTTTAATATCATCTTCACTAAAGTTTTTGGCATTAGCTCTGAGGCTATAATCTTTACCGCCAATATAAACCGCATCGGCTCCATATAAAAGGGCAATTTTTAATCTTTCTAAATCACCAGCGGGCGCTAATAACTCGGTCATTTAGATTCCCCCTTTAATTTATAAATCGTTTCTTTATTTAAAAATCCTTCATCTGTTTCCATTTTACTTTCACCATTTAGAAGACTAATAACATCTTTAATATCTAGGAATGATGATGAAATAAAATAATATTTACAATCTAAATTTCTTAAAGATAAACCATTAAATATAGGTTTATGATAAAAACATGTTCCATATTCATTTTCATAAATTAAAAATTCTTGGTTACTATTTTTAATTACTAAAGGATTTTCTTTTTCTAAATGATGGAATGTCGCATAGTTATTTATTAAAAGCCTTCTAGAATTCATTGCCATAGGATAACCTAAAACAAATAAAGAAACATTTGGTAATGATGTAACTATATCTTCGGTTTCTTCTCTTGTTATATCCGATGATATTATAACTGAATCAACATATTCTAAATAAATTTTAATACTCTCTTTATTAGTATTAAAATGACTTAAATATAATATTTTTTCGAATTTAAAATCTTTAATTAAAGGAATAATGCCTAAATCATCAAAAATAATTCCTTTAAAATTTTCAATATCTTTAAGTAATTTAAAATTATCAATTCCCTCATTATCCAAAACTCTATTTAAATAAAGATAACTAGAAGAACGGATATCGAAAGGAATTTCCGAAATTAAAAAAGTATTAGGTATCCCGACACAAAAGTTTTTTAAAGGAAAAACAAACTTTTCGATACCTAATTCTTTTAAATCTTTTATATCATTTAAATCATTAATTGTAATTAATATTTTATTATTTTTCATTTTTACGAACACTTACGGAAATACCATCACCAATATCATAAAATTTAGTCTCAAATTCCGGATTTTCTTGTAAATAAGTAATATAATCTTCAATTTTAGTAACTAAACTTTTTAAATTCTTACTTTCAATATTTTTACTTTTACCAACATAACCATGAAATTTTAAATTATCAGTAATTATAGTTCCGGTATCTTTTAAAAAATATTTATATTTTTCAAAAAATTTAATATTTTGAGCTTTAGCAGCATCAATAAAAATTAAATCATATTGAATTTCTTCTGATAAATTAACATCTAAAGCATCTTGAAAAACGACATTAATTTTTTTATCCATTTCACATTTTTTCACATTTTTAAGGCATTCCATGTATCTAGTTTCATCTCTTTCAATAGTTGTAACCATTACATCTTCTTTACTACTAGCCATTAAAATAGCTGAATATCCAATTGCAGAGCCTATCTCTAAAATATTTTTGACATTATGTTCTTTAATATATTTCATTAAAAACGCTATTGTTTTTTTCTCCACAATAGGGACATTATTCTCCTGTGCATAATTTTCCATTTCCAGGATTTTTTCTTTCATAATACCACCTAACTATATAATCTTATGAGTTCTTGAAATTCAGAATTTGTTTTAGCAAAATGTAATTTGCCATTCTTATCAGCATAAAAATATAAATAATCGTCTTCACTAGGGTTTAAAGCCGCTTTGATAGAATCCTCACTTGGATTACAAATTGGCCCCACTGGTAACCCTAAAAAATTCGTATTTCTAGTATTATATGCATTTACGGCATTTAAGTCCGCAGTTGTTAAGGTTTCTGATAAAGCTTTTCTTACTCCATAATAAGCGGTAACATCCATGCCTAAACTCATTTTAAGATTAAGTCTTTTGCGAATTACTTCACTAACAACACTTCTATCTTCTTTCGTCATCGTTTCATTTTCAATAATACTAGCCATCGTTAATATTTCATGATTAGTAAAACCTGACTCCTTAATAGAAGCACTATAATTATCTAACACTTCCTCTGTTTTTGCAAGCATTTTCGCAAGGATTTCTTTAATACTGGCCTCTTTATCAAAAGAATAAGTATCAGGGAATAAATAACCTTCTAGACTATAATAAAGGTCTTTATTTAAAATACTTTCATCTAAAAAATTATATTTATTTATTAGTTCTTTTAAATAATCTTCGTCTTTAAAAACATTTAATATTTCTTCTTCACTATAATTAAATTTTGAAGCAATTTGTTTAACATAATCAACAACTCTTTTTCCTTCCACAAAGGTTATACTAATAGAATCATCAATGACTTTTCCTTTATTTAAAACATCAAATAATTCTTTCACATCATATTTACGGTCTAATTCATAACTTCCTGCTTGAATTAAAATATTTTTATGTAATTTCACATAAATTAAAGAAGATATTTTACTCTTAATTAATTTAGCTTCATATAAGTCATTAATTACTTCTTTGGTACTAGTTCCTTTTTCAATATTAAAGGTTACTTTTTCGGAATTTTTGGTAACACTAGTTAAACCATAAAAGTACATTCCTAGCATGAGAACAACTATGGCTAATAAAGCAATTACAACAATTATTATTTTCTTTTTCATTATTCACTACCTTCTATTCTTTTAGTTAACTCTTCAATTAGAAATATATCGCGGTCATCTAATTTATGTAATTCCCCATCTTTATATAATCCCGCATAAACATTCATGGTATCGGGATCTTCATAAACCAAATATTCCTCTTCATTAATATTTAATTTATAAAGTAATTTTACATCTTTGCGATTATGTTTCTTATTTTCTAAAATCATTTTTACTCCTCAAATAACTTTCTAAAATAACACAAGCGGCTACACTATCGATACGTTCTTTACTAGATTTAATATTATCTCCTCTTTCATGAACTAAGTTTTCAGCTTCTTTTGTGGTTAGTCTTTCATCAACTAACTCAACCTTTAAATTTAAACTCTCTAACATTTTTTGAAAATTTAAACTTCTTTCTCCCGCAAAGCCAATACTTCCATCCATATTTTTAGGAAGACCTAATACCACTAAAGATACATTATATTCCAAAACTATTTTTTGAACTTCTTCTAAAGCTTTATTATAATCTTCAAAAGGAAATCTAATAACTTTTAAAGGACTTACTATAATACCCATTTTATCAGTTATACTAACTCCTAAAGTTTTAGTTCCTAAATCTAAGCCTAAAATACGCATCTTATTTTCCTTCGTATGAATTAATTAGGGCCAGTAATACTTCTTCTCTTTTTAAGTCTTTCATCTTATCTCTAGCCCCTTCAAAATTAGATATATATGCTAAATCACCAGTTAATAAATAACCTACTAATTGGTTTTCAGCTTTATATCCTTTCTTTTCTAAGGAATCTATTACTTCATTTATTGTTATTAAAATCATTTCTTGTCTTAATGCTGCCACATTAAAGATACTAGTCTTATCCATATTTAACCTCTCAATAAATTAATTCTATCAAAATACAACACTTTTTTCAATAACACATTAAAAATGGAAGATATTTCTCCCATTTAATTAACGTTGGTTATGTAATATGGATCGCCAATAATACCGGTTCCTCTTAACTTAATTTTAGATGAGTCAATATAGAAGACTGGACGAACCGCAGACGTACCATCCACACCGTACCAGTTCACAGCTCCGCCAACACCCCACGCATAGAAAACGCTGAGATAACCATACCTCGACATTGTCCATTCGGTTTCTCCAGCTGGTGCAGTTGCTTCGGCCGGTGTATTGGGGATTCCATTTAATCCATTGGCTATAAATAACCAATTGTTTGTGTTTGCATCGCTGGCATATAAATAATCACTTAAGTACATTAAACTAATATTTCCACTATCAAAACGTTCTTTTCTTTCATCTGCAAATACTTGTTGGTTAGTAGTATTTTTTGAATCACCAATGTGATATGTTACGGGTGATATTAGACTTGTCCATTGGGCTTGCTGCATATATCCATATTTTGTATTTTTCATAAAGTAACCATTATTTAATCCACTATATAATTCTGATGCATTCCACTTTGTATCATTAT
>CANRJV010000035.1 GCA_947631045.1 uncultured Bacilli bacterium | reverse complement strand
GCTAATTTATTTAAATATATTAAAAATATATCTAAAACTATTTAATTTTACTTATTGACTTTTACCAGATGTTCTAATAAAAATATACCATTTTTCTTAATTTTTTACAATAATCCGTCTTTATTTAATTAAGTTTTTCTTTAAACAATAAGGGACCACTTCATTTTTTAAAGTATTTGATAGTATATCTTTACCCATACTACTTTGATACCATAAAAATTTTTCTATTTCTTCTCCAGTTTCCAAACGTCCTTTTAATTCACCATTATAAATATAAACATAAAAATGAATAGGAGTAACACCATCAGAGGTAGCTATTTCATCGAATTCCATAACTAACTCAAAAAGATTTGTTTCAAATGAACATTCTTTTCCTAATTCTTCATGGCACTCTCTAATCGCTGCTTCTAAAGGAGTTTCACCATCTTCTACTCTACCTCCAATCATTTGATAGGTAGGTCTTTTTCTTGGTTTATCAATTAACAGTTTATTATCCTTAAAAAACATTGTTCCAACAACATTCATCTATTTTTCTCCTCCAAAATACGAGCCATTTTAACTCCTGAGGCTGAAGCCATCATTAAACCTCTGGTCATGCCACCACCATCACCAATGGAATATAAATTTTTAACACTAGTTTCAAAATTCTCATCAATAACAACTTGATTACTATAAAATTTAATTTCCGGAGCATATAGTAAATTTTCCGGATTAGCAAATCCTTCAACCACTTTATCCATTGATCTTATAAATTGTAAAATATCGGTGAGTGTTCTATAACCTAAAGCAAAGGTTATATCACCTGCTACGGCAGATTTTAAAGTGGGCTTTATAGCATTAGTTTCTAATTCTTTTTCCCAAGTTCTTTTACCCCGATAAATATCGCCTAATCTTTGAACAACAATATTACCATTACCAAGTTCATTTAAATTTTTGGCAATATTTCTTCCATATTCAATTGGTTTGGAGAACGGATAATTAAAATGGTGAGAAACAAGAATAGCTAAATTAGTATTAGTGCTTTTGCGATCTTTATAAGAGTGGCCATTAACTAAACTTAAATTATTATCATAAACTTCAGATGAAACAAAACCACTAGGATTTTGGCAAAAAGTTCTTACTTTATCTTTAAAAGGCCCGGGTCTACCAATAAATTTTCCTTCGTACATATATTTATTAATATCTTTCATGACCTCATCAGCAAGTTCATAACGGATACCAATATCTACAACTCCTGCTTCCGTTTTAATATTGTGTTTTTCACACATATTAACTAACCAATTTGCACCTTTTCTGCCAACAGCCACAATGATATTATCGCCATATATTTTTTCTATTTCTTCTTTTTTCATAGCGTCAGTGACAATAACTCCTTTAGCTACACCATCTTCAATAATTAAATCTTCCACAATGGTTTTAAATTTTAATTCTACCCCATTTTCTTCTAAGTAATCTTCTAATTTTTTATATAATTCATGAGCTTTTTCAGTTCCTAAATGTCTTATGGGAATATCTATTAAAGTTAAGCCTTCTTTATAAGCTTTTTCTTTTATTTTCTTAACTTCTTCTTTATACTCAGTTCCTTCTAATTTACTATCAGCTCCAAATTTTAAATATATTTCATCAGTATAATCAATTAATTTCTTAGTTTCTTCTACCCCTACATATTTATGAAGATTTCCTCCCACATAAAAATCTTCATCTTCTTCATTATATAAAGATAATTTACCATCCGAAAAAGCCCCAGCTCCTGAAAAACCACTCGTTATATTACAAAAGGGCTTACATTTTACACATACTCCTGTCTTCTCGATTGGACATACTCTCTCTTCAACCCTTTTTCCTTGTTCAATTAAAAGTATCTTTTTATTCTTATTTAATTTTACCATTTCATAAGCCATAAATATAGCTCCAGGACCCATGCCAATGGCAATAATATCATACTTCTTTTTCATTATACAACTCTCCGTCAATTATTATATAACGTATCAAAAATTAACGCAAATAATTTGCCTATTTTGTTACAAATTTCTTTCAAGTTTTGTTTTAATTACATTATTTATCCGGATTTAAAGTTCTATTTAAAACAGGTCCTTGATTTTCTTTTGATGCATCAAAAACAATGTGTTCATACTGATTTGTTGAATAATTAATACTCTTATCAATTCTATCACTTAGTTGACGATCAGAAATTTTATTTTTCAAATTAGAAATAAGTTGATTAGATGATAGACCCACATTATGATTTCCGATTATACTTATAACAATTTTTTCATATTCTGGTATTTCTCGCAACAAACTTAGATTAGAGAAAATTGGAACAGATTCTCCGTCTTGTGGTGTTTCGATTGAATGTAAATGCCAATCCCAATCTTTTAAATCATCAATTTCCTCACCCACATAATTTTGGGAAATATAATATTCCAATACATTGGCAACCAAATATGCATAGATATCTTTTTCAGTCTCTTCATCAATTGATATTGTTACACCTTCTTGAATAATAGTGTTATATTGCTTTAAATTTAAATTTATTGTTCTACCTTTTATATTTTCATTTGATAATGAGATAAAACTTGTAAAAGATAACATCATTACAATGTGTTGTTTTTTATATTTTTCTGATAAAACCAATTCTCTAAATTTATCATGAATTTTTCTAAACATTTCCAACCATTTATCACATTTTTCAATAATTTCTTGTGATGATACAACTGGTTGAATATATACTTTTTCTAACATTCCGTCACCCCTAATAGATTTTACAAGTGAGGAATCTCCTGAAATACTTATTCCGTCATCCTTTCTTGTTATTTCAATATCGGCATCATCTATCTTTTCAGGGGTTGTTAAGAAAATTTTATCATTTTCTTCCAAAACAATATATTGTCTTTTTCCAATCTTTTCAAATTTCATTTTTGTAACCTCCCTTATGAAATTATTATAATACAAAAATATTTGCTTATCTATACTAAAAATATTGCAAAAATTTAAGTAGGAAAATTTTAAAATCGTCTTTCTCTTGCTTTTCCATTATTGTATACGTATGGATCTATTGGATAGCCCTTGGTGGCTTCATTAATTAATTTAAATAATTTTTCGGCTTCCTCTAAATATTTTGGCTCACCATAACTTCCAAATATAAGTTCTCCAATCATTTCATAATTTAAATTGCCAATATTGCCCTAGCAAAATGGTTCCCATTTTCTGCATCGGCTTAAATGGTAAAATTTATGAATACAAATAAGATTAATTTTGATTCTTAAAAATCAGGCTTTTTTCTTTGGATGATTTTTTTCTTTGTCTACTTTATTGGGTACACTTCAAACTGATTTCAAATCATATTTATTTTTCTTTTTTTGAATAACAAATTTTATTTTTATTATATTATATTTTTACCATATGGTAAATTTTTAATATATTTCTCCATAGATACATAATCAACTTTTCCGTTTTTATCAACGGGTAAAGGAAATTCAAAATCTTTTTTTATATGCTTATTTAATTCATCTTTAAAAGCTTTGTAATAAGTATTTCCAACTTTAAATATAATAGTGCAGATAAATTGTTTTACATATATATTTAAATCAAATTTAGGAATTAATACAGCCACATTTTGACTTGTGTAAAAATCTTTATCTTGAACAAAACACGAACCTAAAGCTCCTCCTAAAGACAAAGTCAAATTACCAGCTTTATAAGGTTCTATTCCATTAATTTTATCTACAACAGCTGTTACACCATTTTTTATACCTGATCTTCCCACAAAATTAATAGTAGGATTATTTTCTTTCATTTTTACTTTATCCAATTTAGTACCACTATCTATATAGAAAAAATCAGATAAATGAAAATATTTCCATGAACTAATATTTAATTTATATCCTGAACAATTTCTTATTTGTTTTAAATTTTTAATCTTTTTAATAGCATAATTTTCAAAACTATCAATATACTTTTCCATATATTTAAAATCTATTTTTCCTTCATCATCCACTGGCAATGGAACTAACAACTTTTGAGCATTTTCTCGATTAAATTTGTTAACATAGTCAAATTTATTATTTAAAGCTACTTTTTTAAAAATTGTTAAAAAGAACAATAAAGATTTTTCAGACCATTTTGAACTCTTAGGATACATTCCTTGAATATGAGAATATCCTATAAAAGGTTTTGGTTGATAAAAAATAGCATCAGATGATGTAGTATCACTAAATGTTATTACATTGCCTTCTTCAGTTGCTGGTAAATCAACATTTTTAGCTATACCATTATTGTAACTTGAATTAACAACTACGGGTGTATCTCCTTCTGATGCAAATAATTTGTTATTATTTAATCCATAGTTTCTCGTAGGATGAATATCAAAAAGATCTCCAACTTTAAATTCTTGCCAATTTTCTGTATTAATCATTGTGGTCATCCTTTTTTAAATTAATTGTAACTTTATCTTTAGTTTCTTTTATATCACTTCTATATAAAACATTGTTTAAAACTTCTTCACTAATATTTTTTTCATCAATACCATTTTTATAAAAATAAAAATTTAAGATTGTTTTACGAAAATCCTCTTCGGTTAGTATTAAAGGGGCCTTAGGTGTTTGATATGACAGATACTCTTTTGGACTTAACCACTGAATCGATTTATTCCCACTTTGTTTATTTATTATATTTACCCAGTAATCTTCGATTCCTTGCCATTTATCTTTAATATCGTGTCTTCCTTGATTCTTAACATTTTCTAAACCATCATCATCTATATAGCAGGCAAAAATTTCTTTATTTAAATCTTGAGGTATTCCAGCCTCAAAAATAAATATTGAAGCAGTAACTCCTTCTCTAAAAAGTTTTTCGGGTAATTTAATAATTTTTCTTAAAGTATGATTTTTAATTATTTGACTAACCAAAGATTTAGTTCCAGTTTCCAGTTTTTTATCTGGTAAAATAAACGCACACTTTGTTCCTTTTTTAACATTGTCCATTACATTTTTTACTATTGTAAGACATCCATACTTTGTTTCAAAAGGAGGATTCATTAAAACTTTAGTAATTGGTTTTGATTTTATCCATTTACAAGCTTCTTCACTTCTTGTATCTAATTGAACTAAATTAGTTTTACCATCTTTATGAATTAACATGTTGGCACATGCTAGAGCATAAATTTCTCTATCAAATTCAATACCATATAATTGTTCCGATTTAATTCTTTCAGCCTCTAATGTTCCTACTCCTCCTGCTTCTTTGATCATATTACACATTGACTTTATTAAGAAAGCCCCAGAACCGCAAGCAGCATCTAAAATCACATCATCTTTATTTATTTCAATAAGGCGATACATAAGAGATGTTATATGATCGGGAGTGAACACTTGGCCACTTTCAGATTTAGGTTTATATCTATTAAATTCATTAAAGAATATTCCCATAACATCTTCGCCATTCCAAAAATCACTATTTATACAATCACTAATTTCTGATACCCATTTTATAAATTCATTTATGGCTTCCTGATTATTTGTGGTATTCATCTTTATTTCTGAAAAAACTTCTAATAATAATATTAATTTTTGATTACGGTTTAAACAATTATCTAATGAGTCAGATAAAGTAGATTTAATACTTGTATGAAAGGTTTCATAATTCATTCCCTCAACTAAAGATGCACCACATTTTTTGGCAACTAACGTACATGCAGTAAAAATCATTCTATGGTATAAATTTTTTATACCAAAATCAAAATGTAAACAATCATTAATTTTTTTTGTTAAAGAATATATTAATTCCTTATCAATTTTATTTTGTTTAAACATACCTAAATAATACTCTTTGTTTTTCAAGGTATTAACTGCAGAAATTTCTTCATTATTTTTAAAAACCCGAATATCATTTCCATTATATAAAATTCCAATAACTTTATTATATTTTTGTAAAACAATAGCACAATTTTTCTTCAACCCTTTAACTTGTTTATCTTTTAATTTCGTGATAGAAGATTTAGTTTCTAAAATAATAGCTGGGTCATTAAAATTTTTAGGCAAATACCAACCATCTGGTTTATCTAATATTCCTTTAAAGCCTAATTGATTAAAAGTAGTTAGTTGACCCACACCCATAATTGCGACATCAGTTTTTTGGTTGAATCCTAAAATAAGACCAGCCTTTTCTCTAATCTCATCTTCTGTAAATGTATTATATTTCATATTTGTGCTCATTTTATACCTCTTGATTCATTTAAATCTTCAAATTTTATAATATTTTCAATATCCCAATCTAATACTACTGTCATTTTTTTATTTCTAAAATTCTTATGTCTTCATTTTTAGAAATTTAGAAATAGTTGCTGAAGATAATTTAGTTAATTTTCTTAACTTTGCCATTCTCTTCTTTTTCAATTCATATTCTAAGGGAAGATACGAAATTACTTTCAATTTCTAATATTATTTTAGCATATGAATTTGCACTTTTAAATATTATTTTTACTTTTTTCAATATAAAATATTTTTCTTATACTAAAATAATTAAATGGGACGCTTGAAATAACAAATGAAATAAAAAGTATTAACATACCTAACACTTTTTATTTCATAAACTCTATCTGCCAAAGTATGTCAACACCATTTCGCGCTTTTTTGAATATATAGTATTATTTTTACTATAAATAGCTTTATAATTGAAATAGTCCAATATTTTAAAATTAATAATGTAAGAAAATTTTTTTCATTTACAACTATTTTATTCTTGAATATTAATGTATAATTCTAGCTCGTTTTACTCCATCTTCAATTTTAACTAGTTTTTCTAAAACATAATCTTGTAGCATATCAAATGTAACAACTTGCTCTTTATTCAAATGTTTACTATCGCAAAAAGCCATAGCATAGTATTCTTCATATGAATCAAGAATTAAAAACACTTCTCTATTAAATCTAAAATATTGATTATTTTCTTTAAAATAGCAAACATTATTATAAGTCATGTGTCCTAATTTACTAAAGCCATAATGAATATTGATATGTTTATCATTACAGTAATTTAAATAAACACTTAACAATAAAACTATATTTTTAATATCTTCTTCTTTTATTTTATCATTATCACATTCTATACCCCAAATATTCATATGTTCGATATTAAAATTAAATGATAAGCATTCAAAAGCATATGAAATAAATTCGTAATACCAGTTTTCATAATTTTTTGATAAAAACAACTGATATTCTTCATTACTTAATACAGGTATTCTTTTAAAAAATTCAATACGAGGTGCTTCTTTTTTTAATAAATCTTTTAAATATTCATCTGATTTTTTTGTTTCTTGCATTTTTCCTCCTATAATCTACTTAATACTTTTTCTCTCTTCATTAATCAAACATTAACATATTCGTTATCCAATTTGTATCACAATTCATACACTCAATCCTATAATGAAAAATATTATTAAAAAGTAATAACAATTAATTCCCTTTTCTAGCTTTTATTAAACTATAATTACTCTTATCAACTTTATTAGAAGATATATTAATAAAACCAACTTGCTCTAAGATACTTATTTCATTTTCAACAGTTAATGGTGTATCAATAGTTTGTAGTTATCTATATTATTTTCTAGCTCATAAATACTGCGGATCTTGTTCTTCTTTGCTAAAACTTATTTTATCACAATTTAAAATAATCCTCCACTTTTTAAACAATCAAATATTTTTTTATATAAAATTAATTTTTCTTCTGGCTTAAAGTGATGTAATGCTGAGGTAGAAATTACTGCATCATAATTATTACCAAAGTCTTTTTCAAAAAAATCTCCACAAATCATTGTTACACGATTTGCAAAATCTCTTTTTGATAATTCCTTTAACATATTTTCTGAAATATCTATGACTGTTACAGATGCATTGGGATATATTTCAAACAAATGGATTAATTCGAAACCTATTCCCGCCCCTAAGTCTAGTATTTTAGTGATATTTTTATCTAAATAGTCAGTTAAACTTTTTTTAGTTTCCATATAAATTTCGTGAACTTGATCATAAGAAGCTATTTTTTCATTAAAAAATATTCTTTGTTTTTGATTTCTTTCATACAAATCCATAACTTTATCGCCATCCATTTACATTTTTTTGAATGTTTTCTCATTTTTAAAAAATGAGGAAATATTTCAATTTTTTGGGGTATTATTATGATTTTTTTCAAAACTCTATGCTTCGCAAAACATTATAAACCTACTACATTTCACAACAATTTTTATATTTCTTTCCACTTCCGTATGTTCAGTACAATCTCATATTATCCTTATTTATAGTATTATTATTAGTTTTTTGTTTATATCCGTTTACTATCACAATACATTTTTATTAAATATTAGAAATCCCTCTTTCCCCAACATATACTTATTATAACTCATTAAAAAACTCTCTTACAATAATTCTAAATATTTCTTTAACATTTCTATCTCTAATCCATTTATCAATTTGACAAAATCAGTATAATCTTTAGTTGTATGGGCTTTATCTAAAGCTTCATAATATTGTAGTCTATTTTCTTTTTTTATAATTACAGGGTTAAACCCATGCTTCATTAAATCCAAATTCATAATTAATCTTGACGTTCTTCCATTTCCATCAACAAAAGGATGGATTTTAACAAATTCACCATGCAATAACGTAGCTTGAATTATTGGATGATATTTATTCCAAGTTTTATAGTTTAAAATTAATTTTTCCATTAACTCAGGAACTTTTATAAAATCAGGAGGAATATGAGTTGCTCCTTTTATAGTTACATTTTCACTTCTATATCTTCCTGCATTTTCATTATCAATTTCTTTTAATATAAGAGTGTGTATATTTTTAATGTTCCACTCAGTAATTGGGTTATCATCCTTTACTATAGTCTGTAAAAATAAAATTGCATGTTCGTGATTTATAGCTTCTAAGTGTTCTTTTATTGATTTTCCTCCAACAGTAATTCCTTCTAAAACTACTTGAGTTTCTCTAAGCGTCAAAGTATTTCCTTCTATACCATTACTATTATAAGTCCATTCCAAATTAATTTTTTCTTGTAGAGTTCTAAGTGTATCTTTTGGTATAGGTCTTTTATTATCAAGTTCTTTTTTTAAATTGTCTACTTCATCAAAAAAGTTACTTGGTAAATTAATAATAAAATCATTATGATCAGGTTTTATAATCCTTTTATCAACTGGTTTTAGGGCATCAATTGGGATATTCCAACTATTTCCATTTTTGACTGCACCTTCTATTCTTCCCTCTTTTAATATTTTTCTTATTCTTCTTTCACTAATATTCCATTTTTGGGTAGCTTCTTTTGTAGTCATAAATTCCATAGATATCGCCTCTCGAAATAATTATACCGCAAACGGTATAATTATTCAATGATTTTAAATCCTTTTTATTTATAATTTGTTTAATTTTTCTTTTTCCATTTACCTTTCCTGCTTCAAAACAATATTGGTAACCGCTACCTCTTTTTCTAATATTAATCATTTTATCACTTTTTCTTTCTCTTTGATCATTATTATTTTTAAATAAAAAGAGGGTTAGCAAAATTATTTTATTAACTCTCTTTGTCATCAATTTTTTTACTAATATCTTTTAATGTTTCTAAATATGCTTTTTCCACAGGGCTAATTT
>CANRJV010000034.1 GCA_947631045.1 uncultured Bacilli bacterium | reverse complement strand
AAGAATATCTAACTTTTATATATTTAAAAAGTAATTGTACCATAATTTTACATTATTTTTTTATGCGATTGCCATATCATAAAGTATCTTTTTTTGACAAGAGAAATATAAATGTAGTATAATGAATATGTCAAGGAAACTTGAATACAATAAAAAGGAACATTCAGTTTACTGAATGCCTACCCAAAAATTTGTGTAGACATTTAAGTCATTACTGGCTTAAGTGTCATTTTTTTATTTCTATCACTAACAAAGTTAGGAGAAGTAAAATGATAGTAATGTAGCGTAATACTTTTATCCAAAAGATTCGCTTTGGCATTATATCAAACCCCCTTCCTCAAAAGAAAAGTAGGTAGACACTCAGAATAGCTGAATATTCCTAATAAAAGTATAACAAACTATTGTTTTTGAAGTCAACAAAAATATGCGGGCATTTTAAAACTTTTTAAATTGTTAAATATATAATAAATTTAATAATATAAGTCATATAAAAAGTTCACTATTCAAGTGAACTAACTTTTTTACCTTTAATAAGTCGAATAATTACACTAATA
Organism: uncultured Bacilli bacterium; assembly: GCA_947631045.1. GTDB lineage: Bacteria > Bacillota_I > Bacilli_A > RF39 > UBA660 > SIG200. The sequence goes on along the minus strand of CANRJV010000034.1, from coordinate 11,099 downwards.
AATATGGATATCAACGCTGGTAATCTAAATGATAATAATAATCTAATAGTTTCACTAAGCATTGCTCCTTTTACAGTATAACCTGTTCTAAACAAAAGAAGCACTACTGGAGTAAAAGGTAATTTATCAGTAAAGTAAATCATAGACATTGCTATAACATTTAAAAAGGCCGGTGATACTAAAAGCAAAATATAATATATTATTGCGGATTTAATATTACCTTTTAAAGCCACAATAAAGGTAACAATCGCTTCTAATATTAAACTTATTACTAATAATAAATTATGATTTACTCCTGCTATTTCAATCAAGCATAGGATAAATAATAATATTACATCTAATACTAAGTATGCTGAAATTATCAGTGGTATATGGAAATTTTTATCCATATTTATAAATTCCTTTTTATCCATATTTATCAACCCTTTTTTATATTTTCATTAATTCTTCTTCTTTTTCTTTAACTTTTTCATCAACAATTTTATTATATTTATTTATAAGTTCTTGAACATCTTCTAAATATAATTTTTCTTCATCTTCTGGTAATTCTTCTTTTTTTATTTTATCATTATCTTCTTGCCGAATATTTCTTAAGGCAATTTTGGCTTCTTCTCCTAAAGATTTTGCCATCTTAACATATTCTCTTCTTCTATCTTCTGTAAGTTCCGGAACTGTTAGAATAATCATTTCCCCATTATTGCTTGGGGCAATTCCTAAATTTGATTCATTAATAGCTTTTTCAATATTTTTTAAAGCACTGCGATCAAATGGCTTTATAAATAATTGCTTAGCTTCGGGAACAGTAATATTAGCAATACTATTAATGGGAGTCATATTTCCATAATATTCCACCATTAAACCATTAAGCATGGCTGGATTAGCTCTCCCCGCCCTAATGGCCACTAATTTACTGTCTAATACTTCAATGGCTTTTTGCATTTTGACTTCGGTATTTAAATCCATTATTATTTAACCTCCATATCTTCATTATAATCCACTTGCGTAGTTTTGACAAGATATGTTATGCACAAATGACCATAATCATTAATATATAAACCATAATTATTTAACTCATTAATAGTCTCGTCAATCTTTATAACATTGGTTCCATCAACGCTTGATTGCTTACCTTCTAAGTAAGTTCTCATCGCATTTTTAACCTCATCCATTGTTAAATGATAAATATTTAGAATCTCTTCTTCCGTTAAATACTCACCAGTCTTAACATCAAAAACATAACTTCTTGTTTTATTAAATGTTATATCATCAAAACAAGAAAAATTATAATCTTTTAAAACTAAACTAACATAATTATTATATTCATAATCTTTATACTCTCTAAACATTAAAGAATAGATATTATCATAATCATATTTTTTTAATTCACTACTTAATAAATCTCCCTCTTGAATATATCGAATATTATCTTTATATATTTTATTTTCTTTTTCTAAATTTTCGTTTAAAGTTTCTTGAGTCTTTAAATTAATAACAACATCTTTATAATAAATTTCGCCTTCTTCACTGATCGTTTCTTCATTTTTATAATAAATATAATCTTTATCTTTATCTATTTTATAATCTTTATATTCTTCTTTTTCTTGGTTACCAGTATTCTTCATTTCCTCTATGGTATAACGAGTATAGAAAAATCCACCAATAGCAAGACCAATGACAATAATAACAAAAAATATAAAACCAAATTTATTTTTAAAACTATCTTCCATCGTATCACCTATTTAATATATTCTTCTAAAGCATTTTTAAACATTTCTTTAGTTAAAGCAATCACATTTTCCGTATAATAATCTTCCGGAGTTGTATTACCTTTAATAATAGATGTTTCATCAAAATAAGCAATTACTTCTCCATTTTTAACCACTAAAACAGTGGGAGCAGCTAAATCAGTAACGCCTTCATCATTAACGGGGGTATACACATTTAATTTATTAACTAAAGTTTCATATGTCCCATTTGATTCATCCCGGTCATCTAAAAAATCATAATAATATATTTTATCTAAACCAACGACTTTACCAACATCATTTAAATACTCAGCATAATAACTAGTCCATTTATTTTTAGGAAAACCTAAAAGAATTACTCCACTTCGGCCATTTACGATATTTAAAACATCAGAAGCACTAGCAAAAACATATAAATTATCTTCCGCAATATTTTTATATATATTGCTAAATTTCTTCGCTTCTGTTTCACTACTATCTTTATAATTCATATTTCCTATAACGACAAATAATCCTATACAAATAATATATAAGATAATATAAATAATCATTTGAGCTTTGGATTTAAATAATTTTTTCTTTTTCATTATCCATCTCTTAAATTATAACAAATATTTTCCTATAATTTAAGGGGCAATTTCTTCCAATGTCAATTAAAGTAAAGAAAAAGAAGATTATTTAATATCTCCTTTAGACATCTTTACTCTTATTCTGGCTCTTTTACTAAGTTGCAAAACATCAATATCTTCATCAACAGTCTCACTAAAGCAAGAAATGGCTTCATCAATAACACTAGTTTTTAGAGGGCATTCATTTTTTACTGAAGAATTAGGCATAGGTAGTTTTTCTAAATAAACTCCCAGATTTGGGGTTAAAATGTTATTTAAAATATCAATGCTTTTAGTATAAAAATCATAATCAGATACATATTTATCAAGAAGTAGTTGAAGATGAGTTATAAATGGGGCAAGAGGATTATTCTCAAAAATGTGTTTTAAAGAATTTATGTTATCCTCAACATTTAAACCAATAATTATACTAGATAAAGCTACAATAATATCAAAATATTGATAGCAAAATAAAATATCCGCATAAAGCAAGCAAAAAATTAATTTATAAATATTCGGATCAGTAAAAGTATTTAAAGCTTTAGCCATGGGAATTGCTAATTCCCTTATATATAGTCTATCATCAGTTAAAATTGTATCAATGGGATTATCACGTGAAACATAGTTTAAAGAAGCAGCAATACTTGTAGCACTTAAAGTAAGACCATATACATTAGCAATTTTATAAGTCCCTACTAGTCTAATTGAAGCAGAAACCCTCGCATCTTTTTGCTCACTAATTAGTTTAGCGATAGCTTCATTAGTTTGAAATTTCATCGTATTTTCATTAAATAAAACGTAACATAAATCTTCAATAACTTCTTTATTGGGACATTTTAAAATCATATTAATGTAACTCACTAATTTATTCTTATAATTTTTATCATTTAATTTTAATATTTTGTTATATACATCACTAATATAAGAAATTTTATATTCCTCTTCTTGTGGAATACCTTTAACTATTTCGGCAATTTCAAATAAATTGGCAGGATAAACTTCTCTTATAAATGAACAGCTAAGAAATTTTACTCCTTCTTTAGTTGGAGTTTCTAAAAGTAAATTAAAAGCTTTTAAAAAATTATCTTCATATGATAATAATTCATTTTTATTAACAGCCACATCACACATATTATTAAATTTCCAATTGGCCATATTTTTAGCTTCATATAATAAATCTAAACATTTCAAAACAGTATCTTGAGGGAATTTTTTTCTTCCTTTGGCTAAAGCAAGTGCCACTGAACATACTTTTTGAAAATCGCCATCATCAAACTTGATTAAACTTTCTAAGATATTTTCCTTAAGACTTAAAATATCTAAAACTTTTGTATTGGAATAATTTTTAAGGCCTTTTATTTTAGTTAGTAAAACTTCTAATTTATCTCTTTTCATATAACCTCTCTTCAATTTCATTATACAATTTAACAATTTAAAATGCAATAACATTTACTCTTTAGGAATTTCTTGACTTTTTTTCATTCTTTTTCTAACTCTTTCACCAAAAGTAGCAACTTTAATATTGTTATAAGCAATTGATTGATACTCTAACATAAGAGCCTCATCATAAGTAATCGTCTTTGAGGAATCTTTAGAAGTAGAAGTCAATTCTTGAACATTAATTTCTAAACCAAATAAGAAAAATAAAATTTTATTAAAAGATTCAAGGGCATAATTAAAGACAATGGGATTAACCTCTAAAGTTTTTAAGAAATCCGTTATATCCGCAATTAGTCGTGATGTTTTGACTCTTTCCCCATACATTTCTTTTAATAAAACCCCATTTTCGGCAACTTTATAATTTAAAATTAACATAGCCAAGATGGAACTGACATTTTCCGTAAAACAATTTGATTTTAACAAATTAAATATTAAAGAAGTTTCCACTTCATTTTTACTAAGGCATAAAATTCTTGCCTTAATTAAAGATTGGCCTTTCTCGATCAGTTGTTTATCAATAAGTAAAAGCCGTACTTCGTAAGCATTATAAGATTTAGCATTTTGCATAACCTTTAAAGAATCTTCTGCTAAATTAGCAGCATATAAATCTTCTGAAGAGCCAATAGTAAATATATCACTCGCTAAATAACTTTTTGATTCACTAATTATTCGAGCTAAAGATATATTAGATTTATGTTCAATGGCGGTTATATCAAAAAAAGCTTGATAAACATAATAAGCAACTGCTTTATTAGAACAATTTCGATAAATTTCCATATAAGTTTTTAAATCTTCTGAAGATAATTTATGACTATAAATAGATTCAAAATGCGGAATTAAATCTTCATTTAAAGAAGAAATATATTGAGCGACTTCTAAAGACATACCTAACTCATAAATATAAGAATTATCAACTGCTTTAATAATTGCTTTCGCTTTCTTTTCATTTATATTATTACTAATTAAATCAAGAGTAGGAGTTATTAATTCAGAATGCATTAATAATCTTTCTAGCCCCATTAAATAAATAACCAAATCTCGAATTGAAGTATTAAATAATTTTTGACATTTTTCCAATACGGCAATAACCTCTTCACTAGAAATTTTACAATGATATTGATAAAAATCCAAAGCCATCTTTAATAAATAATTAAAATTTATTAAATGTGTTTCGGTAGCTAAATATTCTAAAACTTTTTCATCTAGTTTAAATAAGATATTATAATCATATTCTTTTAAGTTAGTCTTTTGACATTTATCGATAAGTAATCCTAAAATTTGGGTTTTCACAATACCACTTCTTTCTGTTTTTATATTATATGCCAAGATAGATTTTCAAGCAAGAAAAATCTGCCTTTTTAGCAGATTATTTATCGCATTCTTCACAAATGACATTACCATTTTTTTCGACTAAGAGATTACCACACTTCTTACATACTTCTCCGGTTGGTTTATACCAAGTGGCATAATCACATTTAGGATAACCTGAGCATCCATAAAATATTTTACCTTTTTTAGTCCTTCTTGCCACAATATCTTTGTGACATTTTGGACATTCGGCAATTTTTTCGGAAGGCTCTTCTTCTTTCTTATTCTTTTTAATGTATTTACATTTTGGATAATTAGAACAAGCCACAAATTCCCCATATTTACCTTTTCTGATAACTAAATCTCCGCCACATTCGGGGCAACTTTCACCCGTTTGGGTTGGCGCTTTCTTTTCCATATTTTTTAAAGCATCATCCATAATTGGCGCAAATTTATCATAAAATTCATGCAAAACTTTAATATTATCTTTTTTGGCATCCGCAATATCATCTAAATCTTTTTCCATATTAGCAGTATATTTAACATTAATTATATCGCTAAAATATTCTTGCAATTTATCGGTTGTCTCCATACCCATTTCGGTTGGAACAAATTTTTTGTCTTCAACCTTAACATAATCATGATCTTTAATAGTACTAATAATAGTGGCATAAGTTGAAGGACGACCTATACCTAAACTTTCGAGTTCTTTAATTAAACTACTTTCGGTATAACGACTAGCTGGTTTGGTAAAGTGTTGATATTTATTGATGGCATCGGCGGCAACAACATTGCTTTTATATTCTTTAAAGTTTGGTAAAATTTTATCTTCGGCTTCTTCATATTCTTTATAAACTTTTAAGTAACCATCAAAAGTTAGAACACTTCCTGTTGTTTTAAATAAATAATCATTATTTTCGAAGGTTACCGTTGTTGCTTTAACTTTCGCATCAGCCATTAAGGAAGCTAAACTTCTTATATAAATTAATTTATATAATTTATATTCATCATTATTTAAGAAGGCTCTAACACTTTCTGGTGTTCTTAAAATACTAGTTGGTCTGATACCTTCATGGGCATCTTGCATGTTAGCATTTTTTTTGCCAACTTTGGCATAACCCACATATTCTTTACCATAAGTTTTTTCTATATAACTTTTGGTACTACCAATAAATTCATCCGAAACTCTAACACTATCAGTACGCATATAGGTAATAAGGCCGACTGTCTCATTAGATAAATCGACACCTTCATATAACTTTTGAGCTAAACTCATCGTTTTAGAAGCCGCAAAATTAAGTTTACTCGCCGCCATTTGTTGCAGTGTGGAAGTTTTAAATACTTCTCGCGCCGCTTTCTTTTTATCTTTTTCTTCAATATTTTGAATATTAAAAGAATTAGATAATTTACTTAAAATTTCATCGGCCTCTAATTCCGTATTTATTTCAATATCTTGATCTTTGTATTTAAAAAGTTCCGCCGTATAATCTTTAAAATCAGCTTCAATTGTCCAATACTCTTTGGGAACAAAGGCCAAGATTTCTCTTTCTCTGTCGACAATTAATTTAAGAGCCACGGATTGAACTCGGCCGGCACTTTTACCACCCGTTTTATATTGCATTAACTTACTTAAACGAAATCCAATAATTCGATCTAATATTCTTCTAGTTTCGGCCCCTTTAACTAAGTTCATATCAATTTTGGCATGTTCTTTAATCGATTTCAAAACCACATCTTTGGTAATTTCTCGAAAAGTTACGCGGTCATATTTTTCTTCCGGAATGCCTAACTCTTCTTTTAAATGCCAAGAAATAATTTCTCCTTCCCGGTCAGGGTCGGTTGCTAGATAAATATGGTCGGCTTCACCTACTAATTTTTTTAAAGCTTTAACATCATTTGCTTTTCCTTTAATAATTACATAGTTAGGTTTAAAATCATTATCTAGATCTACTCCTAAACCATATTTGCCGGAGGTGGCTAAATCTCTAATATGGCCTTTGGAAGAGACCACTTTATATTCACCAGCTAAATATTTTTCAATTGTTTTACTTTTGGCTGGAGATTCTACAATAACAACATTCTTCATGTGCATTTCACATCCATTCATTTATATTTTATACACTGAAATGATTTTAATGTCAACCAAAATCAAAAATTTCTCATAAAACTAGTCAAGAAAAAAGAGGCTTTATTCTTCCTCTTCTCTTGGTTCTGTTTCTGTTCCGCTTGTTTCGACTTCACTATCTATAGTTTCATCTACTGGTGGTGTTTCATACTCAGCCATTTTTTCATTTAAATAATTAAAGTAATTATTCTTAATAGCCTTACTACTCATCGTAATTTTTAAATCCACCATTTCATTAATGGCTTGAATTTCTTCCGGAGTATAAGCATTCTCTTCATAATAAGTTATTTTACTAGTAGAAGCATTATAGAATACTTTTTCATTTTTCCAAGAACCATCCGCAAAGATAACCATTGATTCATAATCACTAGATAAAGCATCAACTCCCATGTATAATCTTGAGTCATAATCTAAATTCATTAAATTAGCTAAAGTTGGTACTAAATTTAAATAGAAATTATATTCCGTAAATGTTTTCGGAGTCATACTCGAATTATAAATTAAATATGGCGTTCTTTCGATTTCATAATCATTTAAATCGTAATCAAGCATTTCACCAACTTGACTTTTACTTAAAGCATATGGATAATGGTCCGCAAGTAAGACTAAAACCGTATCATCCCATTTACCAGCCTCTTTTAATCTTTTTTCCAACTCTCCAATAGCTTCATCTACTACTTGAAGTTTGGATAAATAACGGCTTACAGTGTCCGAATAACCTAAGGCTTGATATTTTTCTTTATAAAGTTCGCCATAAGTTGAATTATTCGTATAAGGTTGATGGGAAGATACTGTTGTAAGCCAAGTCATAAATGGTTTACCACTATCATCATTTAAAACAATATCCATGGCTTTATCGACAAATTCAATATCACTTGGCCATTCACCATAATAACTAGCCGTTTTAATTCCTAGGGCATCAGCCCCATAGTAATGCATACTACCCATATTTGGATGAATTGTTTTTCTCTTATAATACCATTCCACAAAATCATGCATACTACTGGTGTTATAACCTTTATTATTAAATAAATTAAAGATTGCTTCAAAATAAGTATTGTCTTTATAAACATTTGATGTACAAGTATTATAAATGGAGAATAAACCAGTCATTGCACTAAATTCATTATTACCAGTGGCACAACTATTTCTTGGTGAATAGTTATTTTCCCAATGCCATCCTTCATTATAAAGTTTCGTAAAATTAGGGAAATATTCTTCATTAATGATAGCCTCATTAACAGATTCCATTAAAATAACAATTACATTTTTACCTTCAAAAGCCCCGGTATATTCATTGTAATCAGTTACTTTTTGGCTAGCAAAATATTTATTAAGAGAACTATACTTACTATTAGTATCTTCTTCCGCAATTTTACTTAATGATTCAGATACTTTTCTACTGGCATCTACATTATGATTATTTGGTAAAGTTGGGTTAAAAGTCGTTTCTTCTTCCTCGACTTGGAATAAATAACTTTTTAAATCTAAAATACCGAAAACCGTCGTGCCAAATTGATTAACCGCCACCGTTGGAACATCTGGATTTTTAAATAACTTTTGATTACTTTTAATTTGAAATTCATTTTGCATAAATGGAAGAACAATGGAAGCGTAATACAAAATAGTAGTAACTACTAACCCAGGCAATAAAAGCCAAGTCTTTTTATTAAATTTTAATTTTTGATATTCTCCTTTAATACCTAAAACAATATAAATAATTATCGCTATGATAAAAGGAACAAAAATTAAATAATAAGTCCATCTAAAAGAATTTAGATAATCAAAAATATAATCTTTAACAGCTCCAAATTGGCTAGAGGTATGAAAGGAGATATAAACCCCTAAATAATTAATAAATCCTAGTTGTAGCCAGGTATATAAAGAATAAACAAAAATAAATAATAAATTAATGGTATTTTTTAGCCATCTTCTTTTAGTTAAACTACTAATAAAAGTAACAATCAAAGAAAAGATGACTGTACTTAAAAATATTCTTAAAGTAGCATAATCAAAGATAGCAAAATTATTCATTATCCGAAAAATAATTTCAATCGAAAATAAAACTATAATCATTATAGTTAAATTTTTTCCATATGTATCTTTAAAAATATTTAATTTATTTGTTTTTGTTTCATTTACTTCCGACTTCATCTTTCCTACCCTTTTCTAATACTTCTTTAACCGGTTTATATGTCTTACGGTACTCTTCTAATATACCATATTTTTGAATTAATTCAAGATGCCTTTTAGTGGGATAACCCTTATGTTTGTCAATTTCATATTCGGGATGTTTCTTACTATATTCCACCATTAATCTATCTCTCGTAACTTTGGCAATAACCGAAGCAGCTGCAATATTAAGACTTAAAGCATCCCCATGAATAATAGGCATAACTGGTACATCTCTTTCTAATTTCATCGCATCTGTTAAAATATATTCCGGCTTGTATTCTAAATTGTCTAAAGCAATATTCATCGCTTTTCTAGAGGCCTCTAAAATATTTATCTCATCGATTTCTTTCGCTGAAACAATTCCTACTCCTACACTTATAGCATCTCTTTTAATTATGTCATAAAAAAGGTTTCTTTTTTTCTCACTTAATTGTTTAGAATCATTAAGACCTTCTAATTTGTAATTTTGGGGTAAGATAACAGCCCCAGCTACAACGGGTCCTACTAAAGGTCCTCGCCCGGCTTCATCTACTCCCGCAATTAAAGTATATCCTTCTTTATTTAATTTTTTCTCATATGCTAATAAGTCTACTGCCATCTATCTAATGTTACTCCTTTAATTTTTTCACCCACTAAATCATTATATACCTTTTCACTAACTTTTTCAAAGACTATTTCATTATTTTTAATAGCTCCAATTTTTTTCGAAATTACTTCATACATGTCCATAACATCATTAGTATCTATACCATAGTACTCTTTTAACTTATCTGGATAGTACTTAAATAAAGTATTTAAAATATAGACACATATTTCATCTAAATTTAAAATTTCTTTTTTAATTCCTCCCGTAGCCGCAATATTTAAAGCCCCAATTTCATCATCTAATTTAGGCCATAATATTCCTGGGGTATCTAATAAAATTATTCCTTCTTTTGTTTTTAAATATTGCATTTCTTTTGTAACTCCGGGTCTATTTTCCGCATTAACAGCTTTTTTACCCGTAATTTTATTAATAAGCGTACTTTTACCCGTATTAGGAATTCCCATTACTAATGCTCTTATCTCTTTTTCTTTTAAGCCTTTATTCTTTCTCACCATTTGAATTTCTTCGGTCATTTTATGAGTTTCCAAAATTATCTTTTTATAATCATCATTATTTTTTAAATCCACAATTAAAACAACATAACCCTTTTTTTCATAATATTCGGACCATTTCTTCGTAACATTTAAATCACATAAATCTTTTTTAGTCATAATTAAAATTCTTTTTTTGTTTTTAATTAATTTGTCAATATCTTTTATTTTACTAGATTTGGGTATTCTAGCATCTACTAGTTCATAAACAATATCAATATTCTTTAGTTCATCTTCTATTTTTCTTTTGGTTTTAGCCATATGACCAGGATACCAGTTGATATTTGTTTTATTTTCATTCATTTTTATCACTACTCTCTTTAGTTTCTTTTAAATATTTATTGTAAAATTCATCCATCGAAGATATATATTTTTGATCTTGAATTACCCTATATTTGTCATATTCGCTCTCAGCTTTATCTACTGCTTCTTTATGGGTTATTTTTCCAGAATGTGTCAGAATATTTTTTTCTCTAAATTTTAGTAATTTATCCGTTGCATTTATCCAATCATTCATAGTCATAACTGTGTGTTCGTATGCCATATCTTCTGCATAATCTA
>CANRJV010000033.1 GCA_947631045.1 uncultured Bacilli bacterium | reverse complement strand
AAAAATAAAGAATTCCTTGATTTTACTTGGAATTCTTTTACTATCTTAACATAATAAATAACTTAACATAAACAAAAAAAGACCATTTATTTCAATGATCTTTTAAAATCTTTAAATTCTGGTTCACTTTCTAAATCAGTTTCTGAAAGCTCCTTTAATAAATCTCTTTGAGTTTTTGTAAGTTTAGTCGGAATAATAACATTTACGACAACATACATATCACCTGGTACTCTACTATTAATCCCTTTGACGCCTTTACCTCTAAGTTTTAACTTTGTATAATTTTGCGTTCCTGGCTTAATTTCGATATAACCACTTCCATCTAAAGTAGGTATCTCTTTTTTACAACCAAGAATAGCGTCGGTTATCGTAATTGGGACTTCTAAGTATATATCATCGTCATGTCTTTCAAAATATTTATGCTCTTCCACAACAAACTCTAAATAAATATCCCCATTTGGCCCACCGTTTATTCCGGCCTCTCCTTTGCCACTTAAGCGAAGCTGACTACCATTATCAACACCAGCAGGTACAGTAATAGTTAAAGTTTTATTTTTATTTACTCTACCTTCTCCATGGCATTCACTACAAACCTCTTTAAAGATTTTGCCACTTCCTTCACATTCTGGACAAGTCTTTTGCGTTTGAATAAGACCAAATAAGCTTCTTTGTTCATCTCTTACGACTCCTAAACCATTACAAGTAGGACAACGAGATTCTCCGAAACCACCAGCGCCATGACATTTATCACATTCTTCACTTACATTTACTTTAATATCTTTTTTACATCCATTGATCGCTTCCTCAAAAGTAAGACGAATTCGCATTAATAAATCATCGCCGCGTCTGGCTCTTTTAGAAGAACTTCTTCTTTGGCCAAAGCCTCCTAAATCAGAGAAGGAAGAAAAATGTCCGCCAAAACTTCCGCCAAAAATACTTGATAAAATATCATCTAAGTTGATATCTCCCATATCAAAGTTAGAAGCTCCTCCATTCTCAAAAGCTGCATGGCCATATTGGTCATATTGAGCTCTTTTATTTTTATCAGACAATACTTGATATGCTTCACCAATTTCTTTAAATTTATCTGCTGCTCCTGGTTCTTTATTAACATCAGGGTGATATTTTTTGGCTAAAACCCGGAACGCTCTTTTTATTTCTTCATCACTAGCGTCTTTGGATACTCCTAAAATTTCATAATAATCTTTTTTGTTCACGCCTTATCACTTCCTTGTAATTCTTCATACATTTCTAAAAGTTCATCCATAAATTTAATGGCATCATCCAATACTTTATTAGTTGTCATATCAATGCCCGCAACTTTTAAAGAATCAATTGGGTTTTTAGTACATCCTAGTTTTAAAAATTCTAAATATTTATCTCTAGTTTCAATATCGCCATCATAAATTTTATTAGCTAAACTTATAGCGGCGGTAAAACTTGTCGCATATTGATAAACATAAAAGTTTAAATAGAAATGTGGTATTCTTTCCCACTCATATTTAATTAAATCATCACAAATAACCTTTGGTCCAAAATAAAGTTTATTTAATTCATAATATTTATCTATCATATTTTCATAAGTTAGGACATTACCTTTTTCGGTATATTCATGAATAAATAATTCAAATTCGGCAAACATTGTTTGTCTAAATATGGAGGCTTTAATTCCTAATAGTAAATTATCAATAATTTTTAATTTTTCACTCTTAGAACTTGCATGATCAAGTAAATAACGATTTAATAATATTTCATTAGTTTGACTGGCCACTTCGGCGACAAAAATGCTATAGCCATAATCTTGATAAGATTGATTTTGACAAGCATAATAGTAATGCATCGCATGACCAAGTTCATGAGCTAAAGTAGAAACGCTTTGCATATCATTTTCAAAACTTAATAAAACATAAGGATGAACTTCATAGCAAGCGGTACAATAGGCACCCCCTCTTTTACCTTCATTATTACATGAGTCAATCCAGCCCTTCGTAAATGCTTGCAAAATGTCTTTTTGATAACCTTCTCCTAAAGGTTCAACAGCCTTCAAAACTAAATCCTTAGCTTCTTCAAAAGTATATTTTTTATGATCTTTTTTACTTATATCAGCATAAGTATCATAAATATGCATTTCCTCTAAATTTAATTCTTTTCTCTTTAATTCCCAATATTTATACAAAGATGGTAAGTGTTTATGAACACCACTAATTAAATTATGATAAACTTTGGTATCAATTTCATTAGGAAATAAAGAGGCTTCTAAACTACTATTAAATTTTCTTAATTTCGCATTTGCCACGTTCTTTTCCACTTCATTTTTTAAAATAGTTGCAATAGTATTTTTAAATTTACTATAAGTTTTGTGGAAAGAATTAAAGGCTGCCAGCCGAACATCACGATTAGGATTTTTAATATAAACCGAATAATTACTTTCCGTAAGCTCTACTTCTTTACCATCAACATTTATACTATCAAAACTAAAATCACTATCGCTTAAAGTTTGCATTATTTCATCAGGAGCTGAAAACAAATTAGCATAACTCGCTAAAGCACTTTCTACTTCTTCACTTAAAATATGTTCTTTATTTCGGAAAATATGTTTTAAAGTTCTTTCATATGGTTTTAAGTTTTTATTTTCTTTAATATATTTTAAAACTAAATCATATTCTCCTTTTAAAAGTTCTGGGACAATATATGATGAATGCTCTAAATATTTTGTATAGATATTTCTAGCCAAACCATAAATAGTTTGAAAATTAACATCTTTAGTATCAGCATCATTATTAATATGACCATAAGTATAAATTCTTTCAATTCTCTTCTCTAATAAAGTATCATTATTTAAAACAGCAAATAAACTATCAGCACTATCTAAAATATGACCTTTATATTCATCTAAAGTAAGAATATCTTTTTCCAAATTTTTGATTTCCTTTAAAGCTTCCTTATCATTTTTATATAAATCCGTAACATTCCATTTGTAAATATCTTTAAATTCTTTTCTTGTTTTTGCCATTAAAATTACCTTTCTATAACTAAAAGTTAGGCTCTAGTTTACTAGAACCTAATCTTTTATTTTTCTTCAAATTTTGCTTCTTCAACATCATCTTTCTTAGAAGCTTTATCACTAGCTTCTTCGGTAGCTCCATTGTTTGAATTAGCACTTTGATAAACTTTAGCCGCTAAATCCATGGCAGTTTTAGATAATTCTTCAGTTTTCTCTTTAATCTTATCAATATCACTACCTTCAAGTTCTTTCTTTAACTCTTTAACTAAGTCTTCAGCTTTTTCTTTATCTGAAGCCTCTACTTTATCGCCTAAATCTTCTAAAGCTTTTTCTGTTTGGAAGATCATTGAATCAGCATTATTTCTTACTTCCGCTTCTTCTTTTCTTTTTTCATCAGCTTCTTTATTAGCCTCAGCTTCTTTCATCATTTTATCAATTTCTTCATCAGAAAGATTAGTGCTTGAAGTAATTGTTATAGATTGTTCTTTACCTGTTCCTAAATCTTTAGCTTTAACATTAACTATACCATTGGCATCAATATCGAATGTAACTTCGATTTGGGGAATTCCTCTTTTAGCAGGAGGAATATTAGTAAGTTGGAAGTTACCTAAAGTTTTATTATCGTACGCCATTGGTCTTTCACCTTGTAAAACATGAATGTCTACAGCAGGTTGATTATCTGCAGCGGTACTAAATACTTGACTCTTACTTGTTGGAATTGTTGTATTTCTTGGAATTAAGACTGTCATTACATTTCCTAATGTTTCAATACCTAATGATAATGGTGTAACATCAAGTAAAACAATGTCATCAACTTCACCAGTTAAGACACCACCTTGAATAGCCGCACCCATGGCAACAACTTCATCAGGGTTAACACCTTTATTAGGTTCTTGGCCTAATTCTTTCTTAACTAATTCTTGAATATAAGGAATCCGAGTTGATCCCCCAACTAATATTACTTTATCAATATCTTTACTCGTAAGTTTCGCATCTTTTAAAGCTTTTTTAACTGGCTCCAAAGTTGAATCAAATAAATCACGACATAAATCTTCAAATTTCGCTTTTGATAAGCTCATCTCCATATGAAGTGGACCTTCATCACTTTGAGCAATGAATGGTAAACTAATTTGGGCATTAGTCATACCAGATAAATCCTTTTTAGCTTTTTCAGCAGCATCTTTAATTCTTTGCATAGCCATTTTATCTTTCGATAAATCAACACCATGTTCTTTCTTAAATTCACTAACTAAATAGTCACTAATTCTCTCATCAAAGTCATCACCACCAAGACGATTATTACCACTAGTAGCTTTAACTTCAAATACCCCATCACCAAGTTCTAGAATAGAAACATCAAATGTTCCACCACCTAAGTCATAAACTAAGATAGTTTGTAATTTATCTTGTTTATCAAGACCATAAGCTAGAGCTGCTGCGGTTGGTTCATTAATAATTCTTTCAACATCTAAACCAGCAATTTTACCCGCATTTTTAGTGGCTTGTCTTTCCGCATCATTAAAGTAAGCAGGTACTGTAATGACGGCTTTAGTTACTTTTTCGCCTAAATAACTCTCGGCATCTTTCTTTAATTTTCCTAAAATTTTAGCACTAATTTCTTCTGGTGTATATTTTTTACCATTGGCTTCCACTTTTTCATTAGTACCCATTTTTCTTTTAATTGAAGAAATCGTATTCTTAACATTTGTAACTGCTTGTCTTTTCGCAGTTTCGCCGACTAATTCTTCATCCCCTTTAAATGCCACAACCGAAGGAGTTGTTCTATTACCTTCACTATTAGGAATAACTTTTGGTTCTCCTCCTTCTAATACAGCAACACAACTATTTGTTGTACCTAAATCGATTCCGATTATTTTACTCATTATATATCATTTCCTTTCTTTCTTTTGAGTATTATTCGCTAACCTTTACCATAGCGACTCTTATAACTTTATCTTTATACATATAACCTTTTTGCATAACATCTACAACCATTCCTGCTTCTACTCCATCTTCATGACTAGTTAAAACAGCTTCCATCATCGTTGGATCAAAAGGCTTATGTAAAGCTTCAATTTCTTTAACTTCTAAATTATTTAAGATATTTAGAACATTACCATAAATCATTTTAAATCCCTCTAGGAATTTCGATAATTCATCGGATAGATTACTATCATCTAATTTAATAGCTCTTTCAAAGTTATCAATGACTGGTAGTAAACTTAATATTACCTCTTCCCCACCATATTTATAACTTTTAGCAAGCTCTTCTTCATATCTTCTTTTCATATTCTGCATTTCCGCACTAACCCGTAAAAGTTTATCATTTAGAAGTCTTTTTTCTTCTTCTAATTTTAATAATTCTTTATTTTCTTTTTTATGTTCTTTTTTCTTCTTAACTTCTTTTTCTTCTAATACTTCAATTTCTTCCTTATTTTCCATCTTTTCCCTCTATTCTATCAACCATATAATTTAGAAGCGAAACAACTCTTTCATATTCCATTCTCTTAGGGCCAATAATCGCAATTGTTCCTTCTTCACCATCGGTTTTATATTTTTTCTTAATAACTGTCACATTATCATCAAAATTACTATCTTTACCAATATAAATTTGTAAATCTTCACCACCATCAATATCACTAACCATTTTCTTAAAAGCCTCATCTTCTAATTTCGAAGCAATTCTTTTAATACTCGTGGTATTATCATATTCAGGCTCTTTTAAAAGATTAACTCTTCCCGAAACATGAATATTGGTATTATGAATCAAGAAATCATTGAACGCATCATAGAAAATATTGTAAACCGTTTCATAATCTTTAACCTTTTTAGCAATTATCGGTTTAATTTCAAATTCTAATTTTTCGGATACTTTACTAATCGGTGTTCCAACTAACATTTTATTAACCATTTCGCCAACCTTAACTATTTCATTGGCATCAATATTATCGGGAATAATAAATTCCTTATTTTCTACTAAGCCTTTATCTGTACAAACAATAGCAACTACTTTATTTAAATCTAAAGCAATAATATTTAATTGTCTTAAAAGGTTATCGCTACTACCTCTTCCTAAAACGACTGATGTATAATTAGTTAAATCACTAATTATTTCTAAACAGCGTGTAACGGCATCACTTACTTTAAGCTCGTTATTAGCAAAAATGGTTTGCAATTTTAACATATCTTCACCAGTTAAATCTTTAGGCTGCATCAAATTTTCGACATAATATTTGTAGCCTAATTCGCTAGGAATCCGGCCACTAGAAATATGATTTTTTTCAATATAGCCTAAATTTTCCAAAACGGCCATTTCATTTCTAATCGTCGCACTGGAGCATTTTAATTTCTTACATAAAGAATTACTCCCTACGGGTTTAACCGTTTTGACATAAGTTTCCACTATTTCTTTTAATAAGGCTTTTTTTCTTTCATCCATTTACTTTCATCACCACCCGATTAGCACTCATAATTTTTGATTGCTAATTACATTATAATATTATGTTTAGCACTTGTCAATATATGAGTGCTAATTTTTAATTTTTTTCTTTTTTGAAAATTTATTATACTGTGAACCTAAATAAATCACCTATAATATATTATATATAGGTGATTATCATGCGGCCAAGACCCAATCCCACTTTTTATATTTTACTAGCCTTAGGTTTATGTATTTTAATTTTTTATCAATTAATTATTACCTTTATTCTTCCCTTTCGTTACAATATTTTTATTCTATTTATTGAAATATTTTTCTTATTCTTCGCTATCAGTCGTATAGTATGGTTTTAAAAAACTCTCAGTTTTATAAACATAATCTAAATATTTCCGCATTTGCTTACACTTTTCAAATTCACTGTCTTCAAATTTAATTTCGGGTGGCATACTAATAAGAACAAAAAACAAACGTTGTTCCGAATTAGATAAAGGCGAAATACTTAAATATCTTTTATATAAAGAAGAAAATTCCATATCCCAAAAATTATTTTGATATAGTTTAACTAAATCCAAAACCGGCGTATCAAATTTGGCTTTATCCCAACTGATTAAATAATCTTTATCACTTCTTAAATAGTGATCTAAACTTAAGTTGTTATGAATGAGACTAATCCTCTCATCATTTTTAGTGCTAACCTCACTATACCACTCATCTAATTCTTTTTCCGAAAAATCAAGGGCTGCTTTTAGTTTGGAATAATTACGTACAAATTCGTATTCCGAAGGACTCATATAAATAGGATTTAAAAAAAGCTCATAATATTTTAAATAATATTCTTTTAAATAAAGAATGTTATTTTTAACATTCTCATATATTTCTTTAAAAGTTTCTTCCGAAACTTCTTTATTAAAGGAGGTTTTTGAGTGAAGAAGACCTACAACATTAATTAAATCTTCACTCTTTTGAGGATTAATTAAATTATCATCTTCGATGTATTCATAAATATACTCATCATCCCGATTATCAGTATAAATATCTGGAAAAAACGGAAAATTACGGCTTTTCAAATAATTAAAAAGACCCGGTATATCTTTATTCTTAGGCTTCTTCTTAACGACAAAGTTACCACTAGTGGTTTCTAAAATTGTACATTTCCCCCTTATGGTATAACGATAAGGTTTGTATAAAGATTTTAAAGCCTCAACTTTATTATTCATCATAAGTTGGAATTAATATTTTATCTCCAGTGCTAATGCTATCAACATTATTATATTCTTTAATTAAACTTACCGGAACATTATAAATACTACAAATAGATTCTAATGTTTCACTTTCCATGACCACATGGACATGATAAGTAACAAACGTATCATCTTCGCCAGCAATAGTGTCCATAACCGTTTTTTCTTCTTCTACACTTAAACGTTCTTCTTCTAAAGAAACATCTTCTTTTTTAGAATCAACTTCTTCTTTTGCAAGAATTTCCTCTATCTCTTTCACCTCGCTATCTAAATCAGCATCTTCCACTTTTTGAAATAGTTCATCTTTACTTTCCTCTTCTCTTTCTTCTTTTCTTTCTTCAGCTTCTAAAGAATATTCAATATTGACTTTTAATTTATTATCATCAACGATATCATAAGAAAAATCTTCAATATTAAACTCTAAAGTATCATTATCAATTCTTTCATTTAATTCTACTGTAAAGGGTAAAGTAAATTTAAAAGGCTCTTTATTAACACTCACTTCATGACTACGGTATTCTCCCGTAATATAAAAATTTCCTAATACAACACCTTCATTAACATTAAATTCGTGTTCTAAAGACATTTTAGTAATTTCATAAATACTAGTATTAAATTCTAAAGTATTTTCAAAAGGTATTTTGACAAACATCTTAATCATCTCCTAAAAAATAATATGAGTCAAAAAAAATAATATAACTTTAGGCTATATTATTTTTAAATAAATCTTTATAAATTTCTTGATAATTATGAACTTTTTTAATTTCTAATTTATCCAAAATCTTTTTAGGCACTTCTTTTAAATCATTTTGATTGGCATAAGGAATATAAATAGTTTTTATTTTAGCATTATAAGCTGCAATAATTTTTTCTTTTAAACCCCCAATTTTAAGAATATCACCCTTTAAGGAAATTTCCCCTGTAAAAGAAACGTCTCGATTAATTAATATGTGATTAATTTCGGATAAAATGGCCGTCGTAATAGCTACCCCACAAGAAGGGCCTTCTTTTTTAGTTGAGGCATCAAGGAAATGAAGATGAAGAGTTTTACCGTTTAAGGCATCTTCTTTAATAAGTCTTGCCTCTTTTAAATAGGATACCGCTACTTTGATACTTTCTTTTAGAACGTCTCCTAAAGAACCGGTGACTAGAATTTCTTCTTTTCCTTCATAAATGGCACATTCAACTTTAAAGCAAACACCTCCTACATTAGTATAAGCTAAAGCATTGACAACTCCATAATTTTTAATTTCATAATCTTTTGGTTCTTGAATTTCATTTTCTAAATATTTTTGTAAGCTTTTTTCGCTAACTACAAAAGATGATTTGGTAGTTACTATTTTTGTTACTAAATCTCGAAGAACCCGTGATAAACTTCTGACTCCTGCTTCTTTGGTATAATTATTAATTAGATGCATTAATGTATCATCTTTCATAACTATTTTTTTGCTTAAATTAAAATCTTTATATATTCTAGGAAGAATATACTTTTTCGCAATATCCATCTTCTCATAAACAGTATAACTGGATAATTCAATTATTTCTAAACGATCAAGCAAAGTATAAGGAATAGCATTTAAATCATTAGCAGTTAAAATAAATAAAACATTACTCAAATCAAAAGGCTCTTCTAAATAATTATCGACAAAAGTCTTATTTTGGGTACTATCTAAAATATCTAATAAAGTACTCGCCGGATCTCCTTTGAAATCTTTAACCATTTTATCTACTTCATCAATTAAGATAACCGGATTTTTGGTACCACACTTTTTTAAACCTTGAATTATTTTTCCTGGTAAAGCTCCTAAGTATGTCCTTCTTGAACCAATAAGTTCTGTTGAATCATTTAAACCACCCACACTTATTTTGTAAAATTCCCGTCCTAGGGCATCCGCAATACTTTTGGTAATGGTCGTTTTACCAACTCCTGGAGGACCCACTAAACAAATTATCGGGCTAGTTAATTCGGGATTAATATTTTTAATATTGATATAATCAACAATCCGCCTTTTAACTTTTTCTAAACCATAATGGCTTTTATTTAAAGAAGTCATAACCTTTTTGGCATTTAAAGTTTCTTTACTTAAAGTATTCCAGGGTAAATTTAAAGCTAAATCTAAATAACTTTGTAAAGTTGCAGTTTCAGGTGATGCATAATTCATTCTCTCTAATTTTTTTATTTCTTCCGCTAATTTATCATGAGTTTTTTTAGGCATTTTCAATTTTTCTAATAATTCAGAATATTTATAAGTATCCGAGCTATTATCTTTAATTCCTAAAATGTTCTCAATTTCTTTTAACTTCTCTTTTAAATAGTATTCCTCTTGTTCTTCGGATAATTTCATTTGAACGCGATTATCAATTTTTTCTTCTAATTTTAAATATTTAATCTCTAGTTTAATATCTTTAATTAAAGATATAGCTCTTTTTTCATAATTGGCCTCACTCATATATTGTAATTTTTTAGAAGGCTTTAAAGGCAAAAAAGAAGTAATTGCATCAGTTAAAAAGTCTAAATCATCATTTTCATTTACTAAAGTAAAAATACTATTCGAAATATTTGGAGCAGCATCTAAATATTGATTAACATTTTCCTTTAATTTTTTTAAAAGTACTGTTTGACTATTTTCTTCTAATTTAGGCAAAACTATATCCATAACATTAGCACAAATAATATCATCACTAAAAGAATTATACTCTAAAACTTTAACTCTTTTTTCACCTCTTAAAGTAAGACGTAAATTACCATTAGAAAGCTCTAATTTACTTTTAATATAAGCGATAACCCCAATTGAAGGTAAATCGGCAACAGAAGGCTCCTTAGAAGCAGTATTTGGATTAACTATTAATACCCGACTATTATATTTTTTGCTACTTATCTTAACTATCTTTTTACTAATCTCATCTTTAAGTTCTAATTTTATTTCTTGATGAGGTAATATTACTAAATCTTTTAGTAGCATAACGAGTATTGTATAATCCATAATACACCTCCAAAACATTAAAATTTATTATAATTAAAAAGTAACTTTTTGTAAATAAAAACTCACCAGATTTTTTAATTTTTTTGATGATTAATTTTAAGATTAAAAATATTATTAAATAAACTTTGTTTGATAAGTTCATCTTCTAAAATATTAATACTAAAGGTTCTATTCCCCGCTTGATTTAAAGATGCCCCTAAATGATAGACTTTCTTTTTATCTATGATTATATAACGATCATGATAGGTATCATCATATTTTATTTTTAAGTTATGATATTGTTTATTATACTTTTCAATATCTATCTCTTTTAACAGACCATTTCTCTTTACTATCAATGTCACTTTAGCATCTACATCTCTTATCATATCTAAAATGCTTTTATCAGCATATCTATCTATAATTATTACTTCTTCTTTTCCCTCTCTTAAAATATCTATTATTTTAGAATATGCATCATATATTTGGCCATTAAAATATATCTCGTTTACATTCTCCTTTTTTTCTTCAAATTTATTAAATGATTCTTGGAGTCGCTTTATATCTTCCGTATTTTTACTTATATTATTACTATTAGTTATTATTTGTTTTTGCATATAACTCATCTCAAACAAATTATTAGAAATATACTTTCGCATTAAAACAAAAGCATTCATTATCGCAATACTTACTTTTACAGCCACCTCAGTTTTTAAAACTCCACTTAACATTGCTACACCTTGTTCGGTAAAAGCATAAGGGCAATATCTTCGACCTCCAACATTATTCTCATTTGAGGTTCCAATTTGGAACCTCAAATTTTCATCATTTGTCAATTTAAAAACAAAGTTTTCTGGAAATCTTTCGATGTTTCTTTTAACAGCTTTATTAATATCTTTGGTGCCGTTTTTACATTGATATAATTTGGCTAAATCACTATCTAACATCACTGGCCTTCCTCTTATTTCATAGATTAAATCCTCGATTTTATAAGGGTTTGCACGCATTTCGACTAAATCCAATTTCTCTTCTTCATCTTTGAAATTGCTTAATATTTTTTCATATATTTTTTGCTTATTAGTATTCCTTATTAAACTATTTAAAACCTCAATTCCTTCTAAAGTAAAAGCATATGGTAAACTTCTACTTTTGGTATTTGCGGTCACAAGTTGTGACCGCAAATCATCATTTTCTTTTTTTGTTAATTGAAAATACATGTCACTCGAAAACTTTTCAATATGTCTACTTACCAATTGATTCAATTCTTTTGTACCATTATTGCATTCATATAATCTTGCTAAATCACTATCTAGCATTACCTTTTTTCCTCTTACTTCATAAATTAAATTTTCTTTTACATTTTTTTCAATTTCATTATTCATATTACCAAAACCCTTCCTTTTATTTTTTATTCCCCTTTTTATTCTTTTTAGAAAAGCTTTTCTACCTTGGCGGTATGATAACTATATCACCGAACTATTGTTTTGGCAAGTGGTTTTGATAAATTTCTTTCCAAAAAATCGAGTAGAGCAAATTTTCAATAAATTTTACAATTTATGATATGATGCCCTCTCACACCACCGTACGTACCGTT
>CANRJV010000032.1 GCA_947631045.1 uncultured Bacilli bacterium | reverse complement strand
GGAGATATAAGCACCTTTTTAAGTTCCATAATAAAATGTTCGGGAAGTTCTTTATTTAAAAACTGTCCGAAGGTAAGTAGTTTACCAATATTCCATTTAGACACTAAATCTTCATAATTATTTTTATATTCTCTTATTTTTTTATTTACTTCCGTATTTTCAATTATTTCTTTTATTTTATTAAAATAATCTTGTTCATTTTTCATTATACTTTCCTCCAATGAGGATGTATTATAACAAACATGTTATGTTTATTTTGTCAGTTTTTGTCGAAGATATTAAAAAAAGAAAAAATATTTCACTAATTATTTATATTTTTTCTTCCATATTATTTAATAATTTAAACGAAGTTATATAAATGCCTTTATCACTTATGTATTTTATTACAAATTCATTCTTCTCTTTTACTATTAATATTCCTTCTGTCTTTGAATGATTTTCTTTCTTTATGTTCTTATCTATATAATCCATATAAAATCTTACTTGACCTATTTGTGATGGTTTATATTCTTCGTTTTTAACTTCGACAACGACAAAAGCATTTATTTCATAATTAAAGAATAATAAATCCGCATGATAAGTTTTATTATTTATTTTTAAAGGGTATTCATGACCTATTAAGGCAAAGCCATTGCCTAACTCTAAAAAGCCATCTTCAATCATTTCGATAAGTAACTTATGAATAGCTTTTTCATTTAAGTTATTTATATCTTTATCTGTTTTAATAATAATCGGGTCTTTAATCATATCAGCAAGAGTTAAATTATATTTATCTTCTTCACTAGTTATTAATTTGATATTTTCTTTATCAGCATAGGATAATCTTTCAAAAGCCTTATTTTTAATTTCATTTTTTAATTCTCTAACTGATAAATTATTTAAGATAACTTGATTAATATAATAATTTCTTTCATTTTCATTTTTTATTGGCAGTATATATCTATAATGTGACCATGTTAATTGGTGGCACACTGTGCCACCTTTTTGAAACATTACATAAAATTGCCTAAATCTTTTTAAATTAGACTTATCATAACCATTACCATATTCATTCACAAATATTTCTGACCATTTTTTAATTAAATTATCACCATATTTAGCTCTTTTTTCTCCACCTTGGGCTTCAACTAATAATTTACCAATGTTCCATTTAGACATTAAATCGTCATAATTATTTTTATATTCTCTGACTCTTTTATTTACTTCCGTAGTTTCAATAATACTTTTTATTTCATTAAAATAATCTTGTTCATGCATAATAATTCCTCCAATTGAGGATGTATTATAACAAACATGATATATTTATTTTGTTGGTTTTTGTCGAAGATATTAAAAAACTCGGATTTCCGAGTTATAGCATATACATATTGGTTGTGTTAGTTTCATAATCATCTGCGGAAACGACATTACCAGCATTTTCTAATTTACTTAAACGATAATCCATTCGATTTAATTGTCTTTCAATTTTAGCTAATCTACTTTCTATATCGCTACCATCGCTATTTGTGGTATAATTATTAGGCATAGGGCCAGGTCCTTGATAAAAATAATTGCTTCCAGTTTGGTAAGGCATTGGTCCCATATTATTCATATTAGGATTGTAGGATTGATAAGAACTTTCAGCAAAAAAAGAATTTCTTGTTTTGCGCATAATATACCTCCTACAACATTATATGTTTGAAAAAGGGAAGTGGTTAAAATGCGTATGCGAAGTCCTAAATATAAAGATGAAGTTATTCTTAACTGTCCTTTTTTAATTGATAAAGAAATTAATTTTGAAAAAGTGAAACCTTTACATGTGGAAATTGGCATGGGTAAGGGGAATTTTATTATTAATATGGCTTTAAATAATCCCGATATTAATTTTATTGGCGTCGAAAAATATTCATCAGTCGCAGCCATTGCTATTAAGAAAGCTTTAGAATATGATTTACCTAATTTAAAAATGATTATTAGTGATGTGGTTAATTTAGAAGAAATTTTAAAAAATAAAGTTGATGTTATTTATCTAAATTTTTCTGACCCTTGGCCTAAGAAGAAACATGCCAAAAGGAGATTGACTTCTGAATCTTTTTTAAAACTATATGATAGTTTTTTTAAAGATAAAAATATGATTATTTTAAAAACAGATAATGATGCCATGTTTTCTTATAGTGTTAATTCTTTGCAAAATTATGGTTATACCCTTGAAGATATATGCTATGATTTGCATGCAAGTAATATTCCTAATGTCTTAACCGAATATGAAGAAAAGTTTAGTAAAGAGGGAATAAAAATAAAATATTTGAAAGCAAGTAAATAAACGTGATATAATTATTATGG
This sequence comes from uncultured Bacilli bacterium, assembly GCA_947631045.1. GTDB lineage: Bacteria > Bacillota_I > Bacilli_A > RF39 > UBA660 > SIG200. Next base: position 11,401 of record CANRJV010000032.1, on the reverse strand, counting down.
AGTTAAAAATATGAAAATTAAAAAGATATTTTTAGGTATAATAGGCATCTTATTTTTAACGGGATGTACTAATATAAAAAATTTAGATTATGACGATATTATAAATATGCTAAGCATTAGTAATAAAAATATTAATACTTATAATCAAGGATTTAAATATTATATTCCTAAAGGTTTAAGTATTAAAGAAGCTGGTTCTAATTACTCAGTAATTGAAGGCGAAAAAACGACGTATTATTTATATATTGATTTAATAAGTTATTTTAATAAAAAAGAATTAAATTATGTATCTAATAAAGATTCTCTTTATAGTGAAATGATTAAATATCAAGATAAGAATGGTTATGTAGATATTAAATTATGGGAAAATAATCAATATCTGATTGAAATTATGTATAATTATGCTAAAATAGAAGTAATGGTAGATGAAGAATTGATTAAGGAAGCTTTAATTAATTCGGTAAGGATATTAAGAAGTATAGAGTATAATGATACCATAATTGAAAATCTATTAAATGATGACAATTTAAATTATACGGAAGAGGTATTTGATATGTTTAAAGATACCGATGATAATTCCAATATTTTGGATTACGTCGAGGATGGTTATGATTATAGTGAAGAAGAAAACCAAGACAAAGATACCGATTACATAAATTAGAAAGGTGATCCTTATGAGTATATTTAAAAAGTTAAAAGATGTTCTATTCGAAGAAGAAGAATATACAGAACCGATAAAAATTAGAGAAGAAAAGAAAGAAGAAGTGCCAGTTCGTCCGAAAACTATAGAACAAGTAGAAAAGAAAACCGAGCGGGTAGTTTTTGATGATGCTGTGGAAGCTCCAATAGCTACTAAAATAAGTCCCGCTCCCGAAAAAAATAGTGAAGTAAGATCAACAAGAGCCGAAAGTGAAAGAGAATTATTTAAAAAAGAAAATACTTTTGAATTTCCTTCTTTTGATGAAGAAGAATTTCAATCAAGCATGCGTAATAATAAACCAACAACGAATGTTTTAGAATATGAAAGAAAAAAATCTGTCGAAACGAGAACGGATTATGGCCGTTATGAAAAAGTAGTCGAAAAAGAATATACCGAAAAGAAGAAATTTAAACCATCGCCAATTATATCACCAGTATATGGAATTTTAAATCAAGATTATAAAGCTGAAGATATTGTTAATAAAAGTGATAATGCTAAATTAGATTTTGAAAGTGTTAGAAAAAAGGCTTTTGAACCAAAGGAAGAAAAAAAAGAAAAGAAAGTTAATGATATACCTAAAGTTTCAGATATTATTGATGAACCAGTTGTAACTTTTTTTGATGAAAAGGATAAATTAAAAGTAGAAGATGAACCACAAAAAGAAGAATACAAGAGCATTAATGATTTATTAGAAGAAGCTAGTGAGGAAATACCTTTAGATGATACCTTAGAAATGCCTATTTCTAATAATTTAGATGTTATTGAAGAAGAACTAGAGAAAATAGATGACACTAAAGAAGAAGATAAAACCGTTGAAGAAGATTTAGAAGAAATAAAAGATAATGAACTGTTTGAACTTATTGATTCAATGTATGATGAGAGAGAGGAGGAATAACTAAATGGATTTTTTATCTACTTTTTTACCTATTGTAATTTACTTTTTATTAATTATTTTAATTTTAGTAGGAATAGTTTTAGGGATAAAAATTATAATTACTATAGATAAAGTAGAAAAAACTGTTAATATGGTTAATGAAAAAGTGGAAAAAGTATCGCCAATCTTTGATACTTTAGGAACAATTTCTGATAAAGTTAGTAATATTATAGCTACTGTAATAAATAGTATTGAAAATTTAATTATGAAATTATTTTTAAGAAATAAAAATAATAATGAAGAAATGGAGAGTGAAGAGGATGAGTAAAAAAGGAAAATTTTTATTAGGAGCAGGTTTAGGCTTAGGCTTAGGTTTTTTATTAGCGCCTAAAAGTGGTAAAGAAACAAGAGAAGATTTATCTAAATCTATTAATAATTTAATTGAAAAGGCGAAAGAAATTGATGTTGAAGAAGTTAAAAATGCCATTATTGTTAAAACTAAAGAATTAGAAAATACAATTAAAGATTTAGACAAAGAAACAGCTAAACAATTAATTGTAGATAAATCTAAAGAGGTTAAAATTAAAGCCCAAGAATTAGTTGACTTAGCTGTTGAAAAAGGAACTCCAATTGTGGAGAAAACAGCTAAAGAAGTTAAATCTAAAGCGGCAAGAGTTTTAAAAGATGCTGCTAGTAAATTAGAAGAAACAGAAGATAAATCTAAAAAAGCAACTCCTAAAAAGAAAAATAATTAGTAAATATTAGTGTTGATAACATTATTGTTACCAACATTTTTTTATAGTTCAAACATATAATTTTTTAGGTGAACTATGAAAAAAGTCATTTTTTGTTTATTGCTATTAATGCCTCTTAAAGTTTTTTCTATTAGTGCGTCTTCTGCGATTGCCATGGATCTTGATACAGGAAGGGTTTTATATGGTTATAATTTAGATAGTAAAAAATTAATTGCGAGTACAACAAAAATAATGACGGCTTTAATAGCTATTGAAAAGGGTAATTTAGATGATATTGTAACGGTTTCTGATGTTATTTATGAAGCCTTTGGTAGTTCTTTGTATTTAGAAGTGGGCGAAGAAATAAGTTTAAGAGATTTATTGTATGGTTTAATTATGCGAAGTGGAAATGATGCCGCTTTAGTAATTGCGAGTTATATCTCGGGTAGTGAAGAAGAGTTTGTTTATTTGATGAATGATTATGCGACTAATTTAGAAATGAAAAATACCACATTTTATAATCCTCATGGTTTAGAAGAAAGTAACGGAAATGCTAATACTTCAACTGTTAGAGATATGGCTAAATTAACCAAATATGCCATGGAAAATAGTACTTTTAGAGAAATTTTTAAAACCAAAGCCCATGTTTGTAAAACAAATTATAAAACTTATTCTTGGCATAATAAAAATAAGTTGTTAAATGAAGATTATATTACAGGAGGCAAAACGGGATTTACAGAACTTGCTCGTCGGACTTTGGTATCAACGGGTAGTAAAAATAATCTTAATGTTGTCGTTGTTACTTTAAATGATCCTAACGATTGGCAAGATCATAAAAATTTATATAATGATATTTTTAAGGAATATAAAAGTTATCAAATAATTAACAAGGATAAATTTAAAATAGAAAACGAAAACTATTATAAAAATGCGAAATTTTTGGTTAAAAATGATTTTTTTATGGCTTTAACTAAGAAAGAATTAAAAAAGGTAAGTATTAATATTAATCTTTTAAAGTTAAAGGATTTTGCCGATGATGATATTGTTGGTTATGCGGCGGTTTCCTTGGAGGGAGAAGTATATCATAAAGAGCCAATTTATATTTATAAAATTAAAGAAGAAGAAAAATTATCTTGGTGGCAAAAATTTAAAAGGTGGTTATTCTGATGGTTGGATATATTTGGGCTTTTTTAATTGGAATTGGAATTATTTATTCTTTAATTAGTGGTAATATCAATGTTATTAATGAAAGTATTTTAACTAATGCTAATGAGGCTTTAGACTTAATTTTAAATTTATTACCCATTATTGTTCTTTGGACCGGAATTTTAAAAATTGCGGAAGTAAGTGGTTTACTTAATAAATTTGCTAATCTTTTAAATCCTCTTTTAAGTAAATTATTTCCAACTGTACCCAAAGATAATAAAGCCTTAGGTTATATATCTTCTAATATTGCGGCGAATATGTTAGGACTAGGTAGTGCGGCGACACCGGCGGGTTTAAAGGCTATGAATGAACTTCAAAAGATTAATCCGGAAAAGAATGTTGCATCGCCAGCGATGATTACCTTTCTAATTTTAAATACGGCGGGGGTAACTTTAATTCCCACGACCATTTTAGCCTTACGCGTAGCCTATAATTCCCAAAATCCAGGTGAGATAATATTACCCGCTATTTTAGCGACAACTTGTTCTTCCGTTGCTGGTCTTACTTTGGATTATTTTATTCGAAAAAGGAGCCAAAAATGGAAATAATATCAAAGGTAATTTTACCCCTTTTTATAATTGTGATTGTTTTTTATGGTGTTAAGAAAAAAATAAATGTTTATGATGCTTTTTTAGAAGGAGCCAAAGAAGGTTTAGTTACAACTTTTAACATTTTTCCCGCGGTTATTGCGATGATTTTTGCGATTAATATTTTTTTAGATAGCAATTTTTTAAGTTTTTTAGTTAAACTTATTAGTCCTATGCTAGGCAATATTACTGTTCCTTTAGAAATTATTCCGATGGCTTTGTTAAGACCTGTTTCGGGAACGGCTTCTTTAGCTATTATGAATGATATTTTTAAGAGCTTTGGTCCGGATTCTTTTATTGGACGTTTAGCTTCAGTCTTACAAGGATGTACTGATACAACCATTTATGTTATTGCTCTTTATTTTGGAACAGTGAAAATAACTAAAATTAAGCATGCTCTTTGGGGTGGCTTATTTGCGGATTTAATTGGTATTATCGCGGCGATTATTATTACTAATCTTTTCTTTTAAAAATTTTTTTGCTATACTTTTGTTGTGATGTTTATGGAAAGATTACAAAAAATTATTGCTAGTTCTGGTTATACTTCGAGAAGGAAAGCGGAAGAGTTAATAAAAAATGGTCAAGTAAAAGTAAATGATGAAGTCGTTAATACCCTTGGTTATAAAGCTTCCGATAAAGATATTATTGAAGTTGAAGGAACTATATTAAATAATTATAATCCCAAAGTTTATTATATTTTAAATAAACCAAGAGAAGTTATATGTAGTGTAAGTGATGATAAGAATCGGAAATGTGTCGTAGATTTAATTAAGACCGAGGCTCGTATTTATCCAGTCGGAAGGTTAGATTATGATACAACAGGTTTAATCATTTTAACTAATGATGGTGATTTAGCCAATATTTTAATGCATCCTCATCATCAAATAAAAAAAACTTATATTGCGAAAGTGAATGGCATACTAAATGCTGATGATTTTAAAAAGCTTCGAGAAGGAATAGAAATAGATAAAAGAAAAGTTCATATCGATAATTTTAAAGTTAAAAAAATTGATAAAGTTAAAAATACTTCTTTAGTGGAAATTACTATTCATGAAGGAAGAAATCATATTGTTAAGAAAATCTTTGCTTCCTTACATTATGATGTTTTAAAACTTACGAGAAGTAAATATGCTTTTTTAGAAATTGCTGATTTAAAAAGTGGTGAATATCGGGAATTATCGAAAAATGAAGTAGCTGAATTATATAAATTAAAATAGATTATTATATTTAATAATTTATTTTTTTTAGGCATAAAAAAACTCCATAAACTGGAGTTAAGCAGCACTTTCAGCTTCAGAATTAAAATCGTTTTTTATTTCCTCATCTAATTCTTCATCATCATGATTGCAGCAGCCTTTCTTTTCACAATGTTCACATTGATGTTCTTCTTCTTGAACTTCTTTTTCTTCTTCCACTCCTTCAGCATAGCTAATGGCATTAGTTGGACAAGAAGACATCGCATTTTGAACATTGGCACTTTCAATATTTTCTTGGCTGATTACTTCAGAGTAGCCTTCATCACCAAAATCAAAGTGTTCAGGGTCAATAGCCACGCAAGCCCCACAGCCAATACAAGCTTCTTTATTAACAAATAATTTTTTCATATGTTCCTCCTTTTTTAATTATATAAAAAAATAGATTTAAAAGCAATTATTTACTCTTTAAACTATGTCAAATAAAAATGATAAAATATTTAAAAAACCTAACTAATGTGTTATCATTAGGATATGAGGTGTTTACTATGAGTTCAAGAATGAGTAAATATTATGAAGAAGATACAGAGATGCCATCAAGGTATCATAAAAATGAAGCCTTATATAAAGAAATAAATAAAAATGAAATAGATAATTTTGAAATAAAAAGTAATTCTACTTTACTAGGAGAAAATAAAGACGAAATTGATGTCGAAAAAATCAAAAAGATTTTAGATACCAAATATAAGGAAACGGCTCAAAGAAAAAGTATTCGTTTGGAAGAAGAGAAAGAAGAAGAACCAATTTTAGAAGATACCAAAGAATACGATATTAATGTTGTTTTAGAGAAAGCCAAAGAACAAAAAGACGAAAACTATGAGGAAGAAAGACTTAAAAAGATTCGAAATACCCAATTTGATATCTTAAAAAATCTTAATGTCGAAGAAAAAGATACTGATGAAGATGAAATAGAGGAAGACGATGATACAACTACTGATACAAAAATAAATAAAGATTCTCTAGAAGAAGAGAATTTAAAAACTTTAATCAATACCATTGCTTTAAATGAACATAAAAATAATGAACATAATACTTCTTTAGATATTTTAAGTGATTTAAAGGGTGATGATAATACCGAAGTCCTAGAGGGCTTAAAAGAAGAAATAAATTCTTTAGAAGATGATGAACAAACTGAATCTTCTTTACCAAAATCTAAAGAAATAGAAATGACTAATTCTTTTTACACTTCTTCTAATGCTTTAAAGAAAAAAGATTTTGAAGAGATTGACGATGATTTTAAAGATACAGTAGAAGTCAATGGTGTCTTTTTAAAAGTTGTCATTGCCATCATTGTTCTAGTCTTCTTAGTCGGAATAGCCTTATTAATTAAATCCTTGTTTTTCTCATAATATTTAATATGAGAAAATTAAAGACTCACAAATTAGCTAAGAACTCTCTTATTAAAGAAATAATAATAGTGTTTTTAGCTTCTTTAATTTGCGCAATTATTCTTTTTAATATTTTTGCAAATAAATTATATCATAAAGCTTCGACGCTTATTAATGCCAAAATTGATAAAATTGTTTATCAGTTTTTTAGTGACTTAATAACAGATGATGTGATTAATAAAGAAAGTATTAACGATATTTTAAATATTACGAAAAATAAGCAGGGTGAAATTTTAGCAGTAACTTACGATTTAGAAAAATCGTATGCTATTTTAACCGAAGTTTCCAATATTTTAGAAAAAGGTTTAAGTGATTTAGAAAATGGCCAAATTGATGTAACGATTTATGATAAATATATTGAAAGTGGTCCTAAAGGTTTAGTCTTATCTATTCCTTTATTTTTAAATAGTCGTAATGTTTTTCTAAATAATTTAGGGCCTAAAATACCCGTCTTAATTGATTTAAATGAATCTCTTTTAACTAATATTAAAACGAAAGTAACTAATTATGGTTTTAATAATGCTTTGTTGGAAATTTATATTACAGTCGAAATTGATAAACTCATTATTACTCCGATGCAAGAAAATAAGCAAAAACTTAATTATGATATTTTAGTAGCCTCTCTTGTCGTTAATGGTAGTGTTCCGGAATTTTATGGTGGTAGTTTAGAAACTTTTAGTAATGCGCTTAATCTTTTCAATAAAGTTTAAATGTGTTATACTTATAATAGGGTGAGAGTGTGAAGCCATTTATTAATGAAGCATTTGAAAAAGCTGTAAGTGATTATTTGAGTAGTAAAGAAAATACGGATAGTATTCTTTATAATTCTTTTTTGACTGTAGTAATTAGAATGTTAATCTGTATATATGGTGAACTTGATATAATTAATCCTTATCAAACCCATAATGAAGAGGCTTTAGATAATAATTTAATGCGTTTCGGAGCTAAAAAAGAAGAAGTAGATAATTTAAAGAGATTAATGGATGGTTACTTTAAAGTTGAAAAAAGAAATCAAAGTTCTGTTAAGAGAGAATTAAATCCTTATTTTATTGAAGTTCAAAAATGTTTAATTGATTTATTTAATTTAAAAAGACTTGATTTTGATTTAAGTAAGAATGAAGAAAAAAATTTCTTTGATTTATTATATACTCCGGGAACAAGTAACTTTTTTAGAATATCCGAAAATTATCGGCAAGCCGAAAATCCTTATGAAATTGCCGAATATTATCAAGAAAAAATGAAAATTGAGAAGCCAAGTGCCAAAGAGCCAGAGAAAGATTTATTAAGTTTTGATGTTTATAAATTATTTAATATTAGTATTGCTGATTTAAGTAAAATGAGTAATGATGATGTCTCTAAAATCAATAAAGAAATTTATGAATCATTAGATATTAGGGAAAATGCGATGAATAAGGATTATTTATTAAGTGAAAAAATAAAACAAATAAAAATTAGAAATAATCCAGTAACAACGGGTAATGGTTATGTAGATATATTACTAGTAATGAGTATTATTGTCACATCTATTATGGTAGTTATTATTTTTGGATCATTAGTATTTTAGGGTGGTTAAGATGAAAGTAGTTATTAAAGATAAAGAATATGAAGTAGTAAAAGATTATGGAGAAACTGTTTTAGATAGTAATTTAGAAGAAATAGTAACCGATTATTATGATAATTTTGATTATATAGTGGGCGATTGGGCTTATGGTAAAGTAAGACTAAAAGGCTTTTATGATAAAGATCATAAATATGTAAAAGAACATAATAATATTGAAAATGTTGCTAAGTATATCGAAAATAATTGTGCTTATGGCTGTAAATATTTTATTCTTAAGAAAATAGAAGAGAACGAACAAAAAGATTGAAAAACAAAAACAGTTTTGCTATAATGATATAGTAGTGAAAGGGTTGACAAAGAGATGGGAAAGATTAAATTAAATTTGGTTTCAGGTGCCATAGTAGAAAAACCTTTAATATGCGCTTTTAAAGCCAATAATTTTGAGTATATAGTTTTAGATAATGAAATGAATGGATCAATGGGATTACCTATTATCCTTGCATGTAAATTAGAAAATGGTAAATTAATTAAAATTGCTGATCAAAATGAATGGCAAATTGTTAAAGAATATTTAAAAAATATTATTGCGGGTAGTCAAGTAGAATTAATAAAGGTAGCAAGTGAAATGCCTGCTGATGATATTTATTATACCCAATTAACATTACCTTTGCCATCATTTGATGCCTTAAAGAGTGCTTATACAATTGAAACAGATGGAACAGGTACCACTCCTGTAGCTCCGGCAGTATCTCCTGCTGAAGCAACTCAAGTAGCGCCTCAAATTGAAGTAGCTCCTGTTGCTAGTGTTACACCAACTGCTCCAGAACCATCTGTAAGTGCTCCAGAAGTTTCTCAAGCACCAGTATCTCCAGTTGTAGAAAGTGCCCCAGTGACTCCAGAAGTTGTACCTCCGGTTGCTCCGGAAGTAGCAGTGACACCAGAGATAAATGTTACGCCAGAAGTTAGTGCTCCGGTAAGTGTTGAGCCTGAGCCAGCTCCTGCAAAACCAGGTATGAGTGCTCCAACTATAGATTTAAATGCGCCAATTCCAACTTTTGAAGAAAAGAAGGAAGAAGATCCAGTAGTGGAAACTCCAGCGCCAGAACCAGTTGTAACTCCAACTCCGGAAGTAGCAACTCCATCAGATAATGTTTTCCAAGCCCAAAAAGAAGCATTTATGCAAGCTTGTGAGAATATGTTTGATGCTTTAGTTCAAAAATTTGAAAGAGAATTAGAAAATCGTAAATAAAGGCTGAAATTAAATCTCAACCTTTTTCATATAATAAATTGTATGAAAGATATAATTAACTATTATTATAATTTTGATATTTTAGAATTAGAAGAAAATAAAACCTATGCTTCTTTTACTTATTATGGAAGTGAGTTTTATTTTGTTTTTTTTAATCGGACTGAAGAAGAGTTAAAAGACATACTTGATTTAATTAACGAACTTAAAATGAAAGGCATAAAAGTTCATGACATAGTTATAAATAGAGAAGGAAAAATACTTACAAAAGTTGGGGAATTATATTATATTTTATTAAAGATTAATGCCCCTAAAGATGAAGAAATTAACTTTATCAGTTTATGTGAATATTTAAATAAATTAAGACTTAGTAATGCTAGTAGTAAATTATATCGGAATAATTGGGGAGAACTTTGGAGTAAAAAAGTTGATTATTTTGAATATCAAATTAAAGAATTAGGAAAAGATAAAAGTATTATCTTAGATTCTTTTAGTTATTATATTGGTCTTGCTGAAAATGCTATTTGTTATGTTAATAAAATAAATCGGGTTTTAGGTTTAAGTGAAAATGACCATATTACTTTATCGCATCGGCGGATTTTTTACCCAAATATTAATTTAAATTATTTAAATCCCTTAAGTTTTATTTTTGACTTAGAAGTAAGAGATATTGCTGGTTATTTAAAAATTGAATTTTTTAAAGGCGAAGATAGTTTATTAGATTTAAAGACATATTTAAAAATTCAAAAATTAACACCATATAGTTACCATATGCTATATGCAAGGCTTTTATATCCATCATACTATTTTGATATTTATGAAGAAATTATGAATAATGGTAAAGATGAAGAATCTTTAATCCCTATTATTAATAAGATAAATGATTATGAATTATTTCTAAAAGAGGCTTATTATGAAATTAGTAAATATACTAACTTAGAAAGAATAGATTGGATCTTAAAAGAAGATTCTAAAGTATAAAAAAAGAATATCATTAATATTCTAAATAGGAACATTTATAATACCTTTAATTTCCGGAACCTCATCTTGAAACATGACAAGTAAGCTATCATTAAGAGTGCTATCTTGTCCTAAACAGTTACTACAAGCCCCTGTTAATTTAACATAAACAATATTATCTTCATATTTAACATATTCAATATCGCCACCATCCATATTAAGATAAGGGCGAATAGTTTCGACCATGTCTTTTATTTTATCTTCAATTTTGATATTTTCTTTTTTTTCCATAACAATCACACTTATATTATAGCACGAACTTTCTACTTAGAATATTAAAAATGTCAATCCCATTTGATTTTTAGATATTTACATTTGTTTTGTGATATAATTATTATGAGATGATTTTCATGGGAGAAGAGTATAAAGTAGGAGACATAATTAAAGGTCAGGTAACTGGTATTGAAAAATATGGTATTTTTGTTAATATAGATCCTTGGTATGATGGCTTAATTCATATATCCGAGGTATCAGATGATTTTGTTAAAGATATTCATGATTATGTTAAAATTGGTGAAACAATTTATTGCCAAATTTTGGAAGTTAATGAAGATAATTTACAACTTAAATTATCAATAAAAAATATTAATTATAAAGCTAGTAATAGTAATAATCCAATTAAAGAAACTAGAAAGGGTTTCTTACCTTTAAAAGAACAATTACCTATTTGGTTAGATGAAAAAGTAAAAGTATACAAAAAAGATTAAAGTGGAGTAACCACTTTTTATTATGTAGCAATCGGAAGATAGCTACGGATAAAACCACGTGCTATGCACGTGCGAACCAAAGAGCGATAGCGAAGTAAAACAAAATTAGCTCTCCTTTTGATATA
>CANRJV010000031.1 GCA_947631045.1 uncultured Bacilli bacterium | reverse complement strand
CGTTGACCGCTGGTCGCACTTTTTTACTGCTTTTTTCCTTTATTTTCGCACTTTTTTAAAAACTGTCCTTAGTTAAGGGTAAACTACTTGTTGAAGCTCAAGGAAATGAAAAAAGAGCTAAATATGGAGATGAGTTAATTAAGAAGTGGTCGGAAATATTTTCTAAAGAATATGGTAATGGTTATGATAAGTCTAATTTAAAAAGATTTAGACAATTTTATATAATGTTTCAAAAAAGTGGCCCAGTGGGCCACCAATTAACATGGTCACATTATAGATATATATTACCAATAAAAAATGAAAACGAAAGAAATTATTATATTAATCAAGTTATTTTAAATAATTTGTCTAAAAGAGATTTAATAAATGAGATTAAAAGTAAAGCTTTTGAAAGATTATCTTATGCTGATAAAAAAAATATTAAATTAATAACTGATGAAGAAGATAAATATAATTTAACGCTATCAGATATGATTAAAGATCCCATTATTATTAAAACTGATAAAGATATAAATAACTTAAATGAAAAGGCTATTCATAAATTATTAATTGAAATGCTCGAACAGAGATTTTTACAATTAGGAACAGGATTCACACTTGCAGGCCATGAATATCCATTAAAAATAAATAATAAAACTTATCATACGGATTTATTATTCTTTAATGTAGAAATAAATGCGTATGTCGTTGCCGAAGTTAAAAACGAAGAATATAAACCATCGCAAATAGGTCAAGTAAAATTTTATATGGATTATATAGATAAGAACATAAAAAAAGAACATCATTCTAAGACTGAGGGAATATTAATAGTTAAAGAAAAAGATGAATATGTTATGAAATATATAAATGATAAAGGTATTTATATAACTTCATTTAAATTATTAAATAATATCAAAGAAAAAATATAATAATAAAACATATTGAATTAAATAGGTTCTTAAGCATTAAAAAAATCACCGAAGTGATTTAATTATTGTTCTACAGGTTCTTGAATATTTCCTGTTACTTGTCCAGCAGGTCCTGGGCAAGTTTGCGTTACACATTGAACACATACGTTATAATCAGCTTCATCCCCTATTAATGATAAAGCATTAAATAAAGCACTTACAATAGTTGGAACAAAGAATACAACTACTGCGGCAATAAATCTTTTAATTAAAGTACTTACAGCTTTATTTATCGCTTTTTCATCACTTGATACAACAGCCTTTCCTAAATCAACCATTCCTAAAACAATTAACATTAAAGGAATAACAATTTTAATAACTACTACTATATAACCAACTACATTCCAAATGTTGGCAGTTTCAGTACAAAAACCTAATAACATATTTCTTCCTTCTTTCCTTTTCTCTTATCTAAATTTTATCTAATTTATAAATATATGTCAAGAAAATACCATTTTTTTTACTAATATTTACCACATTTTATCATTATCGATATCTAGTCTAGAAAAGCCTAAAGCAATTAAAAATTCTTTAATTTTTTTATTATTATCTAATTTTTCATCTAAACAAGGAATATTAAAATATACTTTGCTGCCACTTTCATATTCAAAATCTGAAACATCATTACTATTTAAAACACTTTTATTTAAGACAATTTTTTTATTTTTTAATTTTTCAAATGCTTTACGATCATTTCTAATCAATTTATTTAGTTTAATTATTCCGGGTTCAATCAAATAAATAACTTCAGTACAAATATTATCAGGGCCATCATTTAAATCTACTAACACAACCTCAGCATCACTATAATTGGCAATTTTATAAGTAACGTTCATAAAATCGGCACTTTCTAAAGTTTTATCATTAAAATATTCAAAATCATTACTATTAATTTCAATAGCTTTAACTTTATAAGCCTCTTCTAAATGTTTTTTTAGCATATAAATTAAAGTTGTTGCTCCCGCATGTTCGGTAACATTTTTAAAGCCAATTATTCTTTGTTCAAGATGAACTTCATCTTTCTTCTCTTGGCCTTTTATTTTCATACCTGTCGAACTAGCAGGAGCATTATTAATATTTTGATATCCTGCTACATCTTTATAAGAATTAGGATTATCAATTAAAAATGGTATAGCATCAATACTCCTCGTAAAATTATAGATGCCAAACGATACTAATTGCGAAAGATAATTGCCCGAATTAACTTCTGGTGAATCATCAAGAAGTAAAATAACTTTTTCCATTTCAAAATTCATAGATAATTCACGCATTACATTAACATTTTGATAATTTTTAATTGCCGTTACATCAATAACCATTTTATTAAAGAAAAAATTAGAAAATTGATTAGCTAAATCTGTAACTGTAAATTCACCATTAATTGATTTAATTACATCAATGTTTAATGTTCCTAATAAGGTTTGATATTTATTTGATACTATTACATTCATATATATTCCCCTTTACTAAAAATTTCTTATTCCTTTAGTTTCTCCCGTTACTTTAAATGTTAATAAATCATCTAAGAAAGGTAAACTAAATCTAAAAAATACTTTAATTGTAATATAAGTTTTTTCATCTTTATTAACAGGTTTTAAACAATAATAAAATCTGTCCTTCCCATTAGCGGTAATATAAGTATTTTCATCTAAATTATTTATACCATATTCTCCAGATTCACAATTTCCTGTTGTTTTATAACCATTATTTTTCAAATAATTATTTATGATTCTTAAAGAGTTGTCATTAATCCCTTCATACTTCTCCAAAATATACATAGCTTGGTTTTTCATCCTATAAGCTTTATTATAAGTTATGGCAACCGCTAAAAAAGCCGCAAAAATCAAAGTAAATATTATAACAGCTTTAAAAATAGTCTCTGTTCCTATCGCTTCTCTCATAATTCACCTACTTAAATAAAATCTTTGTTGAGCCTGTTACTTTAAAATTAAACAAATCTCTAACAATAGGAATGTCTAATTGATAAAACAAAATAACATCATAATAAGCCATTCCAGGAAAGTCATCGGAAGTTGGTGTGCATTTTGAATTACTGCACTTCTTTTTAGCATCTTCATAAAAAACACTATCAACTTGATTAAATCTAATACAATAAGCGGCATCTCCTCTAGTTATTTCGCCACCATCCCGATTATAACCTTTATATCCTTCCGGACAAGGGCCAGTTATACGATACCCCACAGTTTTTAATTGTTCAGCAATTAAAGAATTAATACGTTCATCTAACTCAAAAGAAGCAGAATCTGTTCCTTCTGTTTCTATTATAGTAATTATTTCATCCTTAACTCCAAAAGCCTTTGATCTATTAATGGTTAAGCACATAACACCAGTAAAGAGCAAAATAAATACTACAACAATTTGAAATATTGGTATTCCTCCAATTGCTTCTCTCACTATTTCACTTCCTTAACCCTTCCAAACACATTGAAAACCATTGCCATTTTCCCCTTCGATATGTTCTTCACCTCGAGGATAACATGTAACAAATTCACAATTTTTTTTACCACTAGCGTCTGCTTCACAAGGATCACATATGGCTTTGCTACATTGAGAATTTTGTTCAAAATTAGTTTTTACTAAAGGCCAAACTGTATAGTAAAAAAAGGCTATTAGAATCCCAACAGCCAATAAAACTACAACAGTCGAATTTAAATTACCAGTTGCTTGCTTCATGGTTTAAATTAGTTACCGCCACCAGCAGCGCCACCATTATTACTATTATCTTTGCATACTTTTGAAGTACCGGTTTTTTCATCTTTACAAGAGCCATTACCACACTCTATAGATTTTTGACCATCAGAATCGTTAAAAGTCATTTGTTGACCACCAGAACTACTACAAGCAGTTGTTAAACTTAAACTTGATCTAATTGTAGGCCAAATTACAAGATAAAAGAATGCTAGAATTGCTGCGATTGCAACAACTGTTACAACAGTCATATTTAATTCACCAGTCGCTTCTTTCAAACTTATCTCCTCCTTTTATTATATATAATTATTATAACTAATTATTTTCAAAATATCAATTAATTATTTATGATAAATAATATTTAAATGTTAAAAAACGTAATTTTTACGTAAATTTTTTAGTTTTTTTCTTTTAAACGCTTATTTTTAACTTTTTTAATAATTAAAATTAAACTAAAGGAAATAGAAGTAAATATCGAAATAAAGATTGACTTAGAAAAATCATTTTTATATTCCATAATGATTTGATGTTCGCCTTCTTTAACTTCTATTCCAATTAAAGAGTCTAATAATTTTATAGGCTTAACTATTTCACCATCAATCGTAATTTTCCAAGCTTCATCATAAGGGATAGAAGTGAATATTATTTCATCTTTTGAAACATTAATATTTCCTTCTAATTTATCATCATTATAAGAAGTATATTTAATTTGCTTATCTTTTAAAGTATCATATATTTCTTGCAATTTTTTTTGATTTAAGGTATAAATCACAACTTGCTCTACCTTTTTATTGGTTTTAAATTCACTACTTTCAGCTACATATATTTCTTCATCATCTTGAACTAAATAATAATTAAAATCAGTTTTATAATAATTAACCAATTCATCGCTTTTAATTGGTTTTAAAATTACTTCATTGTATATATCTTTTATGCCAGTCATTTTAAAAACTAAATCTTCGGTATTTTCTTTTATATTGTCTCTATTAAACTTTACGTTTTTAATATCACTATTTACTGCATAAATTTTTTCTAAATATAATTCATTTTTAACATTGAACAATAATGAATATAAATCATTATAAAAATTACCTGATATTCTAGCTTTTCCCGAATCAAAACCCAAATTATAAACTGTATCTAAAACATCATTATAAGTCATAGAACTAAACAGATAAGTAACATCTTGATTAGAATATAAATTTTTATTCATATAATCATTATCATCAATAGTATTTAAACGATAAGTATAATTTATTGGTTTAAAAGACTCTCTATTTTTTTCGATACTTTCATCTGATGGTATAGTCCACACCCCTACTATAAATGTCTCAATAACAATAAAAGAAGTTATTAAAGTTTTAAATAATTTATTATCTTTATAAAAGATAGTTATCAATAAGTAAAATACTAAAGAGATAATATTTAGAATAAATACTTTTTGTGTCATATTTTTACCAATTAAAAGCAATATTATTAAGATAATACTTATAACTGGAATCATTTTTTTGAAATCTTTTTGATCAAAATTATTAACATTTTTAATAAATAGTATAATGGCTAAAAAAGCAAAAATGAAAGTATAACGATAAGTAAGACCTGCTACATAATGAAAAAAATGCATTATGTAATCTAATTTAGGTGAGAATAAGCAGTCAATAATTAAGGTAATAGCAATAAAGGCAAAGGCTTTATCGCGAGGTTTAATTTTAGAATTAAGAAAATAGTAAATAACATTTAGCATAATAAAAGTATTTAAGGCAATATTAGGATAAGTTATACCCGAAAAATTTTTTGTTAAAATGTTATTACCAAAAAATAAGCTTTTTAAAAAATTTAAAGTAGTTAAAATATAAGGACTATCAGATGCATCCGAAAAGCCAAGACCCATTTGTTTTTTTACCACAATAAGCATATGAAAATAAAAGGCAATTATTAAAATACTAATTATTAAGGATACTAAAAGCAATAATGTCTTTTGAATTTTTTCTTTAAAATGATCCTTTCTATAAAAGAAATTTACAATAATAAAATAAACTAACGCGTAGACTAATACCGAAAAGGCTAAATAAAAATTAGTAGCATACAAATAAGCAAAAGTAAAAACAAAAATCGGAATCCTTTTTTCATTAATTAATTTTTCTAGACCATATTGAAATAAAGGAAATATCATAAAAGTATCTAACCACATTATATTGTAGTAATAAACCATAAACCAACTAGAAAAAACGTAAGATATTGCCACTATAAAAGAGGTTAAATCTGAACATCCTTTTTTCTTAGCGTAAAAGGTACAAAATATGACCGTTAAAAAAACTTTTATTAAAATAACGCTTAAATACATAATATCAGGATTATTAAAAAAGATAGCTATTAAATTTAAGGGACTCGTTAAATAATAAGCAAAATTAAAGAAAAATGAATTACCTAAACCATTGTTAAAAGTATATTGGAGTAGTGTTCCGGTTTTAAGGCGCATGATAAAATTATAAAGCATAGGCTTATATTGATAAATGGCATCCGATTTTCCAATAGAAAGTTTACTACCAAAAGGAGCAGACTTACTTATAATTAATATTAGACAAAATAGCCCTATTATTAATAAACTATTTAAAAGATAAGGCCTAAATTTCTTTAATTTTTCTTTCACAATTATCTACCTCACTTTTATTTTATCATGTCCTTATTTTTCAAGTCAAAAAAAATTATCAATTGAATGATAATTTTATAAGTTCATCATTTGTAAAACAGCAAATACTAATAAAATCATAACTCCTAAACCAGTAGAAACTAACATATGCATTGTTTTGCCTTCCATTTTATCAAGTCTCGTTTTATATTTTGTTTCTCTGGCTTTTTGTTGTAAATTAGATATTGTTCTTGAAAACATTAACATTTGCTCTTGCTTTCGATCTTGACTACCTAAACTTAACCGATACAAAAGTCTCATCATTCTCATGGAATCCCTTACAGGATATTTTTTCGCAAAATTCATGTAAGGATCAATTGTATCAACTCCAGAATTTATTTCATTAATCATTTCTTGAAGACCATCTTTAAAAATATCCGGAGCATCTAAAATAGATTTACCTATTGCTACTGGTACTGTATAGTGTTGAATTAAAATTTCAATACTTTTTAAGTAATATGGTAGCATACTATCAATATAAAACATGTGCTTCTTATAATATGATTTAATATTTATATAATCCATTTTAAAAATGGCAAAACCTAAAACAAAGGCAATTAAAATATACATGGCATTTAATTTTTGAATAAAGAAAAATATTGTCACGATAATAACTAACAAACCATTTCGAATTCTTTTAGTAAAAATAGCATCGGAATTGACATTGTCACCATACTTAGCACGAACATAGAAATCCCAGTCATCTTCTTTTAATCTTCTAAATAAATAGAAGTTATCATTAATTAAATCTTTAATACTAACTTGACCATTATAAGTCATTACTAAGAATATTAAAGCCGCAATAATAATTATCTCTATTTGCATTATTCAGCCCCCACATCTTCATTGTAATATTTCTCACCAGTAACTAAGAAATAAACATTTATTAAAATAATAGCATGAAGAATTATTTGAACATACCAAATATTAAGAAGTTCAATATAGTTCTCTTCTCCTAGCATAAATTCAACAATAACAACTAAGAAGAATAAAACCGCTGAGAATGTTAAGAATCTAGTATGGAAATTTTTTCTATCCATTTGGTCACGATAAACACCTTCAACTAAGGCATCGATATCCAAAGACATGTTTTCTAGAGATTCTCCAGCATCTTTGGCCCCTTCTTTAGTTATTTGTAAAAATAATTGATGCATATTTTTAACCATATAATACGGATATTTAGAATTAAAATACTCAATAGATTCATCAATTGTTCCATTAACATAAGATAAATCTATCATCTTTTTTATATCTCCTAAAACTGGTTCTTCAATAATACCTGAATCTCTAACACCCTCTAAACTTTTAACAAAACTTTGGGTAGTATTAAATTCCATTATAACGTTAGTAGTATAGGTTTGAATTTGTTCAAAAATAAATTCACTATAAATTCTTTGACAGCGTAAGTAAGCTAAATAAGGAATAAAGGCAATAGTAGCTAAGGCATAAACAACAGCCCAAATAATACTATAAAAATAGAAATAACCAACTAAAGCCGCAAAACCACCAAGTAGAACTACTTGCATAGTGTATTGCTTAACTGTATATTCTTGCCCTAATTCTTTAGTCTTTTCTCTAACCACTTTAAAGGAATATGGTGCATATTTATCATATATTCCCTCTACTTTTTCCAAAACTTCTTTGTATGGTTTACCACTTTTATTATTTCGATAAATTAAGACAAATATAGCTAATGCTAATAAAATTAATAATTCTGGTAACGTTCTCATTTAGGCACCTCCTTCATTAAAGGGTATCTATAACCTCTACCCCACTAGTTGGTGATGAAGGAGATGAATTTTCTTCTTCATCATCATTAGTTTCAACAAATAAATTTTCTTTTAAGGTAACTCCTTGACTTCCTAGATAATCTCTTAAATATTTAGTTGGGTTTTTAAAATGAAATTTGCCATCTAAACTTTTCTTATAAATTATGTTATAACCAGCTTCATTTGCTTCATCAACATAAAATTCACAAACTTCAACTATTTCCCGTTGAAATCTTCCTAACTCAGCACTCATATATCCTTTAACATGAATAGCCAGTTGCACATACCGGTGAATTGATTTTAAAAATTGATCAATATCTTGGCTCGATTCTAGTAAAGAATAAAGCCGCATCGGAACATTTCTCGCACTATCAGAGTGGATAGTCGATATAATGTTGTGCCCTGAAGAAATAGAGTTACGCACAGCGGTAACTGCTTCGGCACTACGTACCTCGGAAAGTAAAATCCACCGTGGGTTTTGCCGCATGCACGCTACTAATACATCGGAATAACTAGCAATATTATTAGTTTTAACAGCTACTATATCACGGTGGGGAAATATTTTATCTAAGTGCAGTTCCAATGTATCTTCAATTGTTATTATCTTTTCATTTTCTTTAGTGTGAGAAGCTAAATATTTAACTAATTCGGTTTTACCAGAACCAGTTTCTCCACTAACAATAATATTGCAGTGTCCTTCAACACAAGTCAGTAAGAAATTTAATAAATCTTCAGTTACATATTTTTCACTAATTAATTTTTCTTTATTAAGCCTTATCTTGGCTGGTGTTTTCCGAATAACGCAGGAAATTCCATTTGTAGCAATGGAATCATGAATAAAATTTAAACGTAATTCAGCTGATTCAGCATCTAAGAATGGATGAGCCATATTGAATGTTTTACCCATTACATTAGAGCATTGAAAAGCTAATTTTTCTAAAAGAGCATTATTAATTTCGGGTCTTTCAATCCGATAAACACCTTTATCAAGAGTCTTTAAATGAATTTGCCCACCATTTCCATAAGAAACGTCGGTAATATTATCATCATCTAAAAACTCTTTTAAAGGACCAAAGTCAATCTGTGAAAATATAGCATCATTCACTATGAACTCTCCCCTTTCTTTTTATTCTTCTCCTAAAATTTCTGCCTCATTCATGATAAATGAATATATTTCGCGGCTTGAAATTTGCGTCTCCCCAGGATTTTGAGTATATGACGCATTTCTAGGTACCGGTTTTATTTGTAAGCCAGATATTTGTTGCGCTACATTTAATAATACCAAATAATCATCAGGAATAGCAAATAGTAAGTGGGCTGAATCTCCAGCTGTTGAATCCCAGAAAACATCTCGCAAACTACTATCGCGAACTCCTAATACTTCAATACTTTCAATTAATTTACCAAATATTACTTTGTTATCGTTATCTCTATCCCGTACTGTAACATACAAATCAATATAATCACCAGGAGCAATAGAGTTAGCATAAGTAGATGTACTGGTAACTGGTAAGTCAAATGCTGAATAACCATCAGGGATGTTTTGAAGGAATGTTGTTGGTAAATCTTCTTCATTACATATTTGAGAAGCATGGAAGAAACCATTAGCTGGAATACTTGTTCCAACACATACATATTTACCATCTAATTGGTTAAAGTCTTGAATAATATCATTTTCTTTTAAAGAACTTCTCGTTAATTCTTTATATCCAATATTATCAGCTTCAATTTTTTTAGTCGTATCTATTCTTTCTAAGGCATAAGGCACTCTTACCGTGGTTATTGCTTGATTAACACGATAATTATAGAAATACCAAAGAATAATTATACCTGCTAGTACCGCTAAAATTGTTACGGTATTTTTGTTTGAAATAAACCTTTTTAAAGTAGCCACTAAATTTCCCATTTTATTCCTCCTAATTTGTTTGTTCTAGTATTGCTTCTACTCTACTTGCCATATCAAATTTTGTAGAATCGTAAGCAATAACATAAGTTTCCGTTTTACTTGTAATTTCTACCCCTACTTTTGGAGGCGTTTCATATATTCCGGCAAATACTAATTTGTATTCTGTTGTTAATTGAGCATTATCAGCAAATCTTCTCATAAAACTTTCAATAAATTTTTCACGATTGATTTTAAGCTCACCATATTGTCTATAATAAGCATAATCAACAGCATCAATCATCGCCGCTTCACTTATTTGATTAACCGTATAGGTATCTTCGGTATTGTTGGAGGTAACATTTTGAATTAATAACATTATTATAACAACGAATACACCTAGTAGAACTAACCAATATCCCCAATAAGCTTCTTTCATTCTATGTTTCCTCCCTTCCTATTTCCATGATGGACCAACATGATAATTAGTTTCTGTTTTTGTTGCTTCATCATAAACTTTACCATAATATGATTGATAATATGCTATTCCTCTTTCGGTTGTTACTTCCCAATCGGTCGTATCAAATTCAGCTGTAACCCAACTAGAGAAATATTTATCACTATTAGCTTTTCTTTCAGCTGGTGTTCTTGGTCTTTTATCTCCTAATTTTGGTATTGCAAAATGAATATTTTTGCTGGTAGTTTCATCATCTACTAAATAATCAATAAATGTACTATAACAGAAGACATTTTTATAAACATCGTTGTCAGAATCCAAATCATAACATTCCATTGTATTGTTCAAGTATCCTTCCGTTTCTGGATCTTTATTATAAGCTCTTATTTTGCTCATCATTTTAGCATCCATTAAAACTTCCATTGCAAAATTTTCTACATCATCAGGATTATCAAAATTAACATCATAAATACTATTACCATTATCTTCTATTTCCTTAGTTGTTACATAAGCTTTTAATTCAACAGCAGTATTTATGTTTTCATCCCAATTCCAGTTTCTTCCCATTTCTCGGTCATTAGGATTTAAATCTTCGTTTGTAACTTGATGATAATCCATATTGTTAAATAAGCAATTTGTACACCGAACAGGGCATTTGCCTTCTGGACAACATTTAGCTCTGTATTCAGGCTCTTGAACTTCTTTACCTTTATCATCATAAAAATGAGTTATTCCTTCTTTATCAACTAAAGTAACACACGTATTAGTAACAGTTGTAGGGCAAACTGGATCACAGCAAATATTTACATCATATTCGCAAGCATATAAACCATATGATCCTCCTTCAATAACGAAATCATCTACTTTTTTATCATAAACTAAAGCTGATTTTTCCGTTCTGCAAGCGCTAGCCTCTTGTAAGTTATGAGCAACTACACTATTGCTATCACCCCAAATACGTCCTAAAGAACCATCGTTATAATATTCACCTAGATTTTTAACCCATAATATATAATTTCTGACACCTTCAGTCGTTGGCTCAACAGGAAGACCATTTTCAATTTCTTCACCATTTGGTACATCAGTTCCCTTTCTAGCTGTTACAATTGTACCAGTAGGGAATAAAGTATAGTATTGAGTTGGTGTGATAAAATCACCTTTAGCATCCATATCTTGTTTAGCATATACTGCTAAAGATTGAACGTAATCCATCATACTACAACCATCTAAATTACAAGCATATACTTGTTTTATAACATAGGTATCATCTAATTCTAAACTATCTTGCCATCCACTTTCCGAATTATTACATAATTTATAATCTTTAGATACTTCACCAACACAATATTTATAAGTTGGTTCATCATCAATTTTTATTAAACCATTAAGTTCTAATTGATGAGTTAATTCCATTGCTCGATATATAGGTTCTTGATACCAATAATACATCTCTGGTTCAAAAGCATAATTCATCTTCCAAGCATCAATAAATGGATATCTATTTATAGCACCCGGATCAATAATTTCAGAGCTATAACCAGTGTTATAGTTAAATTCATCGATAACTTCTCTAATTCCACCGGTACCAACTTCAGCTTTATCACCAGTTCCAATCGTTACTGTACGACTTGGGTTTTTCATTGTATCAGTGCCACCACCGATAGTAATTGTATAATTTGTTCCAATTAATGCAATTAGTTTTTGATATAAAGAATCTGGTAAGCTTTCACCATTAGCAAATGTTCCGCATTCTTCAAAATCGCCAACTTCTTCAATTGTATCATCAGCCCAAGCACAACTTTTTGTATCATAATTGCATTTATAATATTTAAAGTGGCGAATTAATTTTGGAGCATATTGCCATTGACGATAAGTATAAGAACATTCACCATTTGATGAGTTAAATGTTCCTCCCATCTCCTTACATGGAGTTGAACTAGAATTTTGTTGCGTTCTTGATTCTTCAAGACAAGGTTTATCACTACGCACAAAAGTTTTTTCATCGTATTCTCCAGCTCGATCTATAGCTTTAGCGCCTTCCCATCTTTGCCATGTATTATAAGCATCAACTGAAGCTCTCGCAGCTGCTTCAATAGCAGCATCTAGACCATCCGGTACTATTTCATTAGTATAACAACGCTTAGTTCCTTCAATAGTAGCTCTCAAAGTAAAGTAACTTCCACTTTCAGTAATAATAGAACCAGGTAAAGTCATATGATAGTCTTCTTTACAATAGACATTGGCATAAGTTGAGGCATCACTTAATTGCGCTACTTTATAAGGATTGCCGGCTGTATCAGATGCATTATCATCAGCAATACAAGATTTAATATCTAAATCTTCTTCTTTAGGTTGCTGACAAGTTGAAGCATCTATGTTATATCCTTCAACTATATCTATTTCATGATTTCCAGTTTTACAAGTATTACATTCAACATCAGGAATAGATGATGTACAAGTTATACATTTACCTTTAAATTCTTCTCTAAATCTATTACAAGCTCTTTCATTACCAGCATCACACATATCTTTTACATTGACACAACTAAGAGAACATAAAGAAATATTATGTGTCATTTTAACAGATCTTTCTCTTGTATCTTCAGAATTATTAGTGTTTTTTTCAATTACATAAAATCCTTGGCAAGAATCAGAGCGTCCACATTTAGATGCCTCATATATGCTTTTAGATAATGATTCTTCATAATATCTTAAAGTAATAGCATAATTAATTTGCTCACACAAATACTTATCAGAAGGTGCTCTAAATTCGATTTTAAAATTAACTTTGCCATCGCCATCTTTAACAAATTCTTCAACTAAATTTTTATTAGCTAAATCACTAGCTGTAATTTCTTTATCATCAAGATATAATTTAGTATTTACTCCTAATTCTGCACAATTAGAACATTCAAAATTTAATTTAACAGATGATTTTTCACCAGAGAAATTATTAATATCAACAACATAAGTTAAAGTTTGAACATAATTTTCAACACCATTTTCATCTTTTTCGGTTTTCTTAGAAGTTTTAGGATCATCACTTACAGTTACACTAGCAGATCCATCTGTGGCGTATTTTAAAGCAGCCTCTAAACCCTTTTGCATTAGCTTCTTAGCACTAGCCATTGTTTCTTTAGATTCACAATTAGACTCGCATGTTGCTATTTGAGAAGCATCAAATTCATGTTGAAGTAAATAAGTTTTACTTATCTTTTTGTTTAGTTGTTTTAAAATATCTTTAATTTCATCATCTTTAAGATAATCATTAATATACTTTCTCAAAATTTTAGTTTGAATTTCCTCGCCTTTTCCAGAAGAGTCATATGTTGGCCATAATAATTTATAAAGATTGGAAGCTACATAGATAATTGATTCAGATTCACCACTATCTAATATAGCGTTTAAACCAGCTCCAAAAGTGTTTTTATTTAAATCTTTACTCGTTGGATCAAATACAACCTTACATTGTACTTTCTCACCACTAGAATTAAATGTTGTACTAACCCCAGGGTTATGACAATAAGCTGTATAAGAATGGGTACCATTTATTTTAGATGTTCCACTAAAAGTGTAATTAACTATTGGGCCACCACCAAAATAACTACCGGTTCTATAACCCGTATCCGCTGTATATAATGTTATATCGCAATTATTTTCTTCGGCTCTAACGACATTAATGCTTAATACTATAAATAATATTAAGCTCCATATTTTTAAATTTCTTCTCATATTCCAAGTTCCCTCTGTTTCTTTGTCTTTTTCAAGTATATAGCTATGCCAATTCCAGCAACAATTACTACTGCTCCTCCTACTATATACCATTTATTCTCATTTAAAATTTCCAAAAATCCTTTTTTATTTTCGTTTGGATTTATTTCATCACCATTTTTATCTACTTTACCATTGATAAAACTATCAATTTTTTCAAGAAATTCACTTTCATCGATTTCATCTACTGTAACATATTTTTGGCATAGATAAAAATCTGGAGCATCATTACAAATTCCTAAATAATAATAATTGTTAAAACGTGGGGTAGCCATTCTTGAGGTCTTTAGTAATTCCCCTCCACAAGACGTACTATTTTCGGCATAAACTTTTATTGTAAAATTAACTATTTGATCTGTATCTGTCCAAGTTATTCTTACATTACCATTTTCAGTATCACTATAATGATAGACTTTTACTTCATCATAAAAATCATTAGAAACCTCAACATAAGTATCTTCGGTAATATTTAAAATATTAATTACAAAATATTCAATATTACTAACACCATCTTCGTAGTCTATTTTATCAGCAACTAACTCATAATTAGCCTTAACATTAGCAGCCTTGCTATTCAAATCCAATTTTTCAGAACGAGAACATTCAGCTTTAGCCATAGTTAGCATCATAAAAAATGTCAAAAATATAGTAAATATTTTCTTCATATAAAAAGTGCACCTACTCTCTATTATCTATAATGATTTTATCATAATGTTTCTATATTATCAAGTTAGTTAATTATATCTTTTGTGAAAAAAGTTATTAAGAATTATATTTTATCTAAAAAATATATATTAAATATAAAATAAGTAATTTTTTATTGCATTATGATTAAAAATTTGGTATCATTTTATACGTAAATGCAGGTGTAGTACAGCGGCTAGTATGCGACCTTGCCAAGGTTGAGACGGCGGTTCGATTCCGCTCACTTGCTCCAGATTGATAGGAAACTCGGAAAATTCTTCGAGTAGTAATATACATTAACTAGAAGTACGTTCTAGTTTTTTGTTATTATTGGAAGAAAGTGAGGAGTTCTTATGGATGTTGTAAAAGAATTAGAAGTTGATAAGGAAGTTTTAAAAAGGATTGAAATGATATGTAGGTTTGCTTGTGTTAAGCCAATTATTAAAAACGGAAGTATCATTAATATTAAAGGAAGTAATATTGCTTATGTAAGTCCCCATATCATAACAATCAAAAAGAATAATTATTTACTATTTAATGGAAGTGATACTCTATTTGTGAATGATTATTCAA
>CANRJV010000030.1 GCA_947631045.1 uncultured Bacilli bacterium | reverse complement strand
GATTCTTAACTTTTGCAAAACTTATCTCTATATTTCATTCAATTTCTATTGAATCCTCTTTTATTATGTCTTTTTTTACTATTTAACTCAAAAAACAGTAAAATCGTTGACCGCCGGTCGTACTTTTTCAACTGCTTTTTTCCTTTATTTTCGCACTTTTTTAAAAACTGTCCTTAGTTAAGCTATCATATACGGAGTTCCAATTTGTCCATTTCCTTCGGATATTTGTGTAGCTGGCTTCAAATAGAAGACTGGACGAACCGCATTCGCACCGCGCACTTCGTAGTTGTTCACAGTCCCGTTATTATCCACATACCATGCATAGTCAGCGCCGTAAGAGTCCCTTTTATACCTAGTAATCGTCCATTCTTCTTCTGCCGATGGTTGGATGGCGCCACTTCCATTATTTTTGGCCCCATTTAAACCATTAGCGATAAATAACCAATTGCTTATATCAGTAGTACCATTACTGGCATATAAATAATCACTTAAATTCATTAAACCAACTCCAGCATAACTATCGTTAAAACTACTGGTTCTCTCATTTACAAATAATGTTGGGCTAATGTTTGATATCGAATCACCTATATAATATTTAGCTGATTTATCAATTAAATCGGACCATTGAGCTTCTTGCATATATCCATATTCACTGCCATTTCCAAAGCATTGATTACATGATCTTCCGTCTCTATCACTTCTCCACCAATCTAGACCATTCAATCCTTTATATAAATCAGAATTTTGCCAATTTTCAACTGTATATTGATAATGCCATCTAAAGAATATTTGACTATTCTTTCTCACTTTTGTGGCTTTTATTACTTTTAATCTATTTTGAGTGTCTATTCCTATTATTCGATACATGTATGTATCCATATTATTTTTACATGTTTGTTGATCTGTTGTCCCAAAACAAATAAAGTTATCATTTACTGTTGTATATGGTCCTACAAATCTCCTTAAATCATCTTGTATTTGTCCTCCTGCTGATTTTATCGCTTCATTTCTTGCTGCTAAATCTTTTTCTGACTCAAGACTCTTAGAAGTAGCAACTATAACATCTTTGGCCGATTTTGATATTGTTGTAAATGTATACTGAGATGTAACACTATTATTTCCTGCATTATCTTTTAAATAAATATATAATGTATAATTTTTTCCACCATCTAATCCACTTATGGTAAATGTCTTATCTCCATTTACCATATCATTACATATATAATTACTTCCAGTCGTACTATAACAATATTGAGATACTCCACTTATTGTATCATTTCCTTCAAAACTTATTGTTACACTTGTCTCTTTTATCTCTGTTGTCTTTAAATTACTTATCGTTGGTGCTATTGTATCTAATGTTATACTACTTTGTCCTGCTAATGATGTATATCCATATTTATTTTTTATATATGCATTTACTGTATGATTTCTTTCTCCACTTAATGTTATTGGCGCAGTTACACTTTTATTACTTGTATCAGTATCGGATAATTGAGTAAATTCAGTACAGTTACTATCTAATGTTACACAATATTCTGTTATATTATCATCACTCCATGTTATTGTAACATTTGGATTTGGATTATTGGTATATTGTTGATTTTCACTTTCAATAAATACTTTATCTATTGTGGGTTTTAATTTTCCTATTGTAGCCTTCATTATTTCTAATTCATTACTACCACCATAATAAGCATAACTATCTTTTAATGTTATTACTAATAATACAATTATAGTCATTACTAGTATAATACTACTTACTACTATTACCTTTTTATTCTTTAATTTTTCTTTCATATTTTTTTCTCCTTGTTTATAATGCCGAATACCAATATCAAACAAAAAATAATTTATGTTAGTAACTACATAAATACTTCTTACTATCTTTATCTTATATGCTTATTATATAACACCCCCCCGGAGTCAAGAACCATGTAATAAATTACATGGCTTGTTTTACAGGTGCTGAAAGCACATTTCGTGAGTAAACTCACCCTACTATTTTGAATATCTCTTCATATTCATCTGATTGGCTTTCTATATATTCTCTTACTATATCGTTACTTACATCTCCGACACTTCGGCAAAAATAGCCTACTGCCCATAAATGTTGTCCCCAATATCTTTTCTTTAATTCTTTATATTCACTCAGTAATACTTTTGATGTCTTTCCTTTTAATTGTTGTACTATCTTTGATGCACTTATGTTTGGTGGACATGATACTAATATATGTATATAGTCTTTCCCTATACTTCCCTTCATTATGTTTATTCCCATACTATTACAACTTTGTCTTATCAGTTCTCGACATCTTTCCGCTATTCTTCCGGTTAATACTCTATACCTATATTTTGTTGTCCACACTATGTGATATTCTATCTCATAATGTACATGACTTGATTTTCTCATTTTTCCAAAACCTCTCTTTTTTTCCAGTTATTATAGCACTATTTTTGCCTTATGCGGCAATAAATTGCCTCTAAACCCTGGAAGGGTTTACGTGCTGAAGCACGTGGCCTGAACCTGTTGCCGCAACGCGGGAGGTCAAGTTTTTCATTTTATTTTGTTAGTTATTAGCAGTAAATTTTTTCATAAAAAAAAGAAGCCTAAGCTTCTCCCATCATTTTTTTGTATACATCTTTTATTTCTTCTGGTGTTCGATAGCCAATCTCTTTTTGCATCAATAATCCATCTTTATAAAAGCATAAAGTAGGAATACTCATAACACCAAATTTTTGAGCTAGTTTAGGAAATTTATCCGTATCCACTTTTAAAACTTCCATATAGTCTATTTCTTCTAAAATATTAGCAAGCATTTTACAAGGACCACACCATTCAGCAAAGAAATCGACTAATACCTCCCCTTTTTCGGTTAAAGTATCAAAGTCTTCTTCTTTTTCTAAATATTTGACCATAGACTATCTCCTTTACCAAAATAAACGTTATCTAAATCGACTTTACCCGTATCAATTAATTCTTGGGCTTTTTCTTTCGTAATTAAACCATTAAGAATTTCAATTTGTAAAATTCTAAGATTTAAATCATCGGTAGTTTTTTCTTCATCTTTAGAATAAGTGACAAATTCTTCGGCAACTTCTTTAATTGTGGTTCTAGCATCTTTAAGCATTGTTCCCACAACTGGGGTATGATCTAAGATAAAATTACTCACTTTACTATCCACAATAAAGCCGGAACTAATACCAAATGATCCTAATACAAATAGAACTAAATAAACAAATAACCAAGCTTCCACAAAATTAACAATTGCTCCACCAATTTTTGATGGTATTATCCAAATAACCGTAAATTTAAGCAAAGTATCCACAAAACCAGTTATAGCTAAAACAATATTTAAAATACAATATAATAAAACAAAGATGACAACAAAAGAAATTATATTATAGATCAAAACATTAATACTAGTTAAACCAGCCATTCCCGGGAAATTAAAGAAAGGAAACTTATCAATTAAAAAGTTGGCTAAATTAGTTTTTAAAGCATAACTAATAATGATAATGGCTATTAAACCAATTATACTAACTAAACTTTTTATAAGTCCTTTTTTCCAACCGGCATAAGCTCCTAAAGCTAAAAATAAGATTATTATAATATCAACTGCTGTATTCACTAAAATCATCTCCTTATACTATGATTATATTATATTTATAATGAAAAATAAAGAGAGTTATGATAAAATTAACTTGAGGTGTAAAATGACTATTGTATTCAAAATATCCGATAATTTAAAAAATAAAGTTATTGATTATTATAAAGATTTAAGAAAAGATAAAACTCCTCCTTATGCGGTTTTTCAAGCAGAGGATGCGGATACAACAATTACTTTATATGAAAGTGGTAAGCTAATGTTTCAAGGAGTATCCGCCGATATTGATGCCAATATTTGGTTAGATTTAGAAAGAAGATTAAATAATCGTGTAATTAATTTAGATGGAACGGAAACCAAAGAAAAACCCAAAGAAATTAATAAATTAGATGTAGCCACCATTGGTTCTGATGAAGTAGGAACTGGAGATTTTTTTGGCCCTATTGTTGTTACTGCTACTTTTACGGCTCCTAAGGATTTTCCTTTTTTAGAAAGTTTAGGAGTCCGGGATTCCAAAAAAATTGATGATGCCAAAATTTTAAGTATTGCTCCCGAAATTATGAAAAAAATTCCTTATGCGACGATTGTTTTAGATAATCCTACTTATAATCAAAAATACAGCAAAAATAATAATATGAATAAGTTAAAGGCTATTTTGCATAATAAAGCTTTATATGAAATAAAAGCTAAAAATTATAGTTATGCTAAAATTGTTGTAGATGAATTTTGTAAAGAAGATAAATATTATGAATATTTAAAAGATATTAACCCCGTTGTTAATCATATAACTTTTTTAACTAAAGCCGAAGATAAAGTTTTAAGTGTCGCGTGTGCATCTATAATAAGCAGATATACATTTTTAAAGAAAATGGATGAACTTTCTGATAGTATCCATATTCCCCTTCCTAAAGGAGCAGGCCCAAATGTTGATGAAGTTGCTAAAGAGATTATTGAAAAATATGGCCGAGCTAAATTAAAAGAAATAGCTAAATTAAATTTTAGTAATGCAAATAGATTAAATTAAAAGAAGTTATCTCTCAACTTCTTTTTTATTGTAATTCTTTTTGATAGAGTTTTTGATAAACTTTGTTTGTTTTCATTAAATTATCATGAGTATCAAAGCCCACTACTTTACCCTTATCAATAACCATAATTTTATCACAATCAATTACGGTGGATAGTCGGTGGGCAATAATTAAAATAGTATAATCTTTTCTT
This sequence comes from uncultured Bacilli bacterium, assembly GCA_947631045.1. Classification (GTDB taxonomy): domain Bacteria; phylum Bacillota_I; class Bacilli_A; order RF39; family UBA660; genus SIG200. The sequence goes on along the minus strand of CANRJV010000030.1, from coordinate 11,974 downwards.
ATTTTCCTAATTGAATCATGAATATGCTCTTGCGTTTCATTATCAAGACTACTGGTTGCCTCATCAAGCATAATAATTTTACTATTTTTGACTAAAGCCCTGGCAATTGCTAGTCTTTGTTTTAAACCACCAGATAAAATAACCCCGTTTTCGCCAACTAAAGTGTCATATTTATGATCTAAAGAATCAATATATTCATTTAACTTACATAACTTACATTTTTCAATAATTTCTTCATCCGTAATTTTAGGATTGACAATCTTTAAATTTTCTTTAATAGACATATTAAAAATATAAGGATCTTGCGTGATTGTCGAAATATTTTCCCGAATTGATTCCTCCGTTAAATCATTAATATTAATATTATCTAAAAGGATTGTTCCTTTTTCGGGTGTATACAATTTATTGATTAAATTAAAGATAGTTGTTTTACCAGCCCCACTTTTACCAACAATTCCAATTGTTTCACCAGCTTTTATTTTAAAATTAATGCCTTTTAAAACTTGATTTTTATCATAACCAAAGAAAACATTTTTAAACTCTAGCTCTCCTAAAAAATCAGTAATTTTAATATCACCATATTTATCTTTAGGGTATTTTTCACCGCCGATTACTTCATAAATTCTTTCCATTGAAATATTTACCTCTTTATAGTTTCGATAAATACCTCCAATTTCATTAATAAATTCGGTAGCTCTTCCCCGGTACATATATAAGACTAACATATTAGCGCCATTTAAAAGACCATTTTTAATTAAAATAATACATAAAATAATGAAAAATAATTCATATAAACTTCGAAGGATATCTTCTAAAAACCAATGTTTTTCATCTCGCATGCGCGATTCATAATTATATTTCTTGATAGCTCTTTGATCTTTTAAAGTTTTTTTAATTAAAGCTTCTTTTAAATTTAAAACTTTAATATCTTTAATTCCTCTTATGAGTTCATTAAAATTACTAGAATATTTTTCATACATTTCATTGGAAGTTTTTCTTTCAACTTCCCATCTTTTCGTTCTTCTAATATTAAGATAAAAGAAAACAAAAGAAAAAATTAAAAAATATAATCCTAAATAAATATTAAGATAAAATATATAAATTAAAACCCCCAGAGAAGATAAAAATCCTACTAAATTATATCTTAAGTAAGTAAAAATACCCGCTAAACTGGAAGCTTCACCGTTAACTCGTTCGGCAAAAAAGCCCGTTCCTTTCTGATCAAAATTACTTATTTCTAAATTAAATAGCTCTTTCGATATATCTTCTTTTATTTTTAATTCGACATCATCTTGAATTTTCCTACTACTTACTTTATTAAGATAAGAAATAAGATTAGAAACAAAGCGACAAACAACTAGTAAAATAGAAAATAATAACATATTGTGAAAATTTATTTTTGTAATAGCTTCTAAAGTTCGAGCTGATATTAAAGGATCTAACATATTAATACCAGTTATTCCAAAAGATGTTAATAAATAGATAAATATTAAAAATTTCTTTTCTTTAAAATAAGCAAATATTTTTTTATAGTACTTCCACTTCTTCATATTATCCCCTCAAAGCACTATTATTTTACCTTAAAAGAATCTCTTTAGCAAGAAAAAAAGAGATCAAAATTAAATTCTGTTCTCTTCTTTAATAACACTAAAGTAATTATTGCCTTTCGGACTAAATGATTCACTTCCGGAAACTTTAATATAATCCGCCCTAAAAGATAAGTAATTATGCATTATTTTTTCCGTATATAGAAAATCAATAATCGCTTGATAACCAACACTATCAGTATCATTTATATGTCTTTTATAAGAGCCACTTTGATAAACCGTAAACTGATTAGGAGCAATTGCTTGGTAATACATGTTCATTCCTTTGTCTTTTCCAAACTTGCTATCTATTATTCTTACCCAGTTTTTACTATGCGTCCGGTTATAAATCGTATTAATAACGGCATATGCATCTTCATAGGTATCATCGGCTTCACTTAAGACTACTCCCACTAAAACTTTAAACTCACTAGTGGATAAATGATATTTATCTAAGATTATATCGACCTTATCAGTATTTGTTAAAGCAATTGTTTTAAATGTATCTAAAGATACATAATCATTAACATTGGTGATTATGATTGGCTTTGGCACAATAACCATAGCCAATGCTAAATAAATTAGTGGTAAAACCAAATATTTTAAATTATATTTATAAATTATATACTTCGCCCAACCCCACAACTTGGGGAGGACATAAGCATTATCTTCTAAATTATTCATCTCATTCCCCCTGAATGAACAAAATAATTATACCACATATTGCATTATATGTCAAATTACGTAAAAATATTAATAAAATTTTACCAAAAATTAACAAAACGTCTTGACTTGTTGACGATTTTTTACTTTAAAAGAAAAAGCTCCCTTTTAAGGAACTCTAACGGAAACCGCCACCACCGGAACCGCCACCAAAGGATCCACCGCCACCGCCAGATGAAGAGAATCCTCCCCCACCAGATGAGTAACTTTCCGCCCTTGATTTAGCCACACTGGCTGCTGAGACACCTTCATAGGAAATTGTATGAATAAAGATTATATCATCATAATAATCATCCGTTAAAACATCTGGATATAACCGTTTAAATTCTTTAGCCACCTTTTTCGCGATACCAAAGATTTGCGCATACATTAAATATTCTTCCCATAATTTAACTTCAATCGCTTTCCGATCTTTGATAAGGGAAAATTCATTTAAGAATTTCTTTAAGCCCGCCATTTTTAAGGCTTCTTCTTTCATTTTATCATCGACATGGTAAACAGAGCCAAAAGTTTTATCTTCTTTTGTGATTAAACCTTCCAAAACATAACTATCCGTAACATTATCAATGGCTTTATTAAACCAATTTAAAATTTCTTTATAATTCTTTTTACACCATTTGGTAAATTCATTTTTCTCTAAAATACCATCTTCACTAGCCTCCAGCATCATGGTAAATAATTCACTTTCTAAAGGAGTCAAATTATCACTTTTTACTAATTTTAAGGCTTTATTCTTCTCATCTAATTTATCATTTTCAATATTACCATCTCTTAACCATTTTAAAAGAATAGCCCCAAGAAAATCCGTATTATTTTTTATTAAATTGTATTCACAAGCAATCCAATAGGCTTTAAAAATATTTTTTTCACAGGGAATATCTCGAAAATAAGGAGCATCTTTTAAATTCTTAGCGCCTTTATTAAATTTTAGTCTTTTTGTTCCATAACGAGTTTGATTAAGAGCAATAATGATACATACAATAGAAATAACAAAAGGAAGAAGACTTATGATAAAGGAAAAAATAGTTGCTATAATATCTTTGGCATGATAATTAGTGGAATTTTCTTTAGCCATATCATAGAAAGCATCAAAATCTTTCTCAATCACATTACTAGTGTTAAAGGTATCTTTCGGGAATTTAACTAAAAGAACAACCTTTTCATCACTATCTAACTTTCCTTCTTTAGTCATTTCGATGTAGCCGTCATAAACATAAGCATAACCTTCATTAGATTTATCCCCATAGCCGAATCCCCAAACATCTAGGCTATCTTCATAAGCAAAATCACTATATACTTTAATATAAAAATGTTCCGGCTTATCCGATAATTCATGCGGAATTAAAGTCCAATATAAAACATCAGCATCTTCAGTTTTACTAATAAAATTCGTAATCGTATATTTTAAAACATAAGTATTTGATCCATATTCACTAATTCCAAAGCATAACTCCATACCATCTTCAATATAATTAAAGCCGGCTTGATATTTTTTTTCATCAAAAGATGCATTAACATTCCAATAATCGTTAAAAGTAAAATTATGCTCTTTTAAGGAAACTTGAAAATCTTTAATCGTCGAATTTCCTAAATTATAATAAGGTTTATAGCCTTCGGTTCCACTATCTAAATCGGCATCCCAAGTTTCGGTAATATGCGCATCCCCATTATTATCTAGATATATATCCATCTTAATGGATTTAATATCATTAGCTAAAACTAGATTACTATTTATAATAAAGAAAATAAAAGATATAAATAAATATTTTAATTTTTGCAATTTAATCACCCTTTTAAAAAGAGCATTCTTTAAAATGCTCTAAAATTTAATTTTAACATTTTCTCTTTCACTTGCTTGAGCTTCAAAGAAATCTTTTTTACTAAACTTGAACATATTAGCAACAATACTAGATGGAAACATATCAATTTTATTATTTAATTTTAAAACTGAATCATTATAAAATTGCCGAGCATAAACTATCTTTTGTTCAATTTCGGATAATTCTGTTTGTAATTCCATAAAATTAGTATTGGCTTTTAAATCGGGATATGCTTCTCCTAAAGCAAATAACTTATTTATAGCATTAGTAAGTTCGCCATCCGCTTTTAATTGATCCCCTAAAGTATTAGCGCTTGCATAAGTGTTCCGTGCCTTAACTACTCCTTCTAAAGTTTCTTTTTCATGTTTGGTATAACCTTTTACTATTTCTACTAAATTAGGGACTAAATCAAATCTTCTTTTAAGTTCAACATCAATTTGACTAGCCTCATCTTCTACTTTATTTCTTAAACTTACTAAACTATTATAAGTGGAAATAAAATATAAAATAATTAAAACAACTACCACAAGCAAAACAATTAAAAATATATTCATTATTAATCCTCCTCTTATGCTTAAATCTTAACATATGTAATTTAGATTTTCAAGATTTAGAGATTAAATTTTTTTGCTTTTATTTTGCAATACATTTAAAAGAATTCCGAATGCTCGCTATACTCCAAAGTAAACTACTACTACCCTAAATTCTCTAATCGTAAATATAACTAATTTTTGATAAATTACCCTTATAAAATAGATGAATATTATTCTATAATGGCAAGAACATATTTCATTAAACTGTTCTTTACTATTATATCTTCTAATTTATTAATTGAAAAAGTTTTGCTACCAACGTAATTAAGAGATGCTCCGCAATGATAAATTTCTTTTTGATCTAATATAATATATCTATCATGAAAATTATTATTATATACAATTTTTAAATTATTGTATTGTTTTTGATATTTATTTATATCCATTTGTTTTAACAAGCCATTGTTTTTACATATTATAGTTACATCAATTTTTAGGGTTCTTACCATATCCAAAACATTTTTATCGGCATAGTTATCAATAATAATTATACTGTCATGAGCTTCTTTTAAAATATCAATTATTTTTGAATAAGCATCATAGATTTGACCATTAAAATAAATTTCATTATCTTTTTTCTTTTCTTCAAATTTATTAAAAGATTCTTGTAACAATTTGATATCTTCATCATGTTTTATCACTAAATTGTTAATATATTTTTGTTGGATTAATTCATTAGAAATATATTTTCGCATTATTACAAAAGCATCCATTATCGCAAGACTAACTTGTGTTGCAACATCAGATTTTAAAATAGTGGCAAGCATCGCAACACCTTGTTCAGTAAATACCCGTGGTAAGTATTTTGAATATTGGCCTTGCTTTAATTCTAAGGTCGCAAAATGCGACCTTAGAATGTCCAAATATTCATTTTTATTTAACTTAAAACAAAATCTTTCAGGAAATTTTTCACTATTTCTTCTTACTGCTTCATTAATTCTTTTTGTTTCTACTCCATAAAGTTTCGCTAAGTCAGAATCTAACATTACTTGTTTTCCTCTTACTTCATAAATCATATTTTCAATCTTTTCTTCTTTAATTAAAGTAATTGTGTTCATATAAAATTCACCCCCTACTGTGACTATAAGCAAAATATAGCAAATATTTGTTTGAATGTCAAGAATATTTTAATTATTTCTAGATATATTTAAAAGAATTCCAATACTGACCATGCTCACAAGTAAATTACCTCAACCATAACTTAAAAAGTAAAGCAACACCTTGTTCAGTAAATACCCGTGGTAAGTATTTTCTATGTACTCCTCGGCCATTTTTCTGATTTTCTAAGGTCGAAATTTTCGACCTTAGAAAATTCCATTCATTATTTAACAACAACCAAGAGAATCTTTCCGGAAATTTTTGAGGATTATTTCTTACTGCTTCATTAATTCTTTTTGTTTCTACTCCATAAAGTTTCGCTAAGTCAGAATCTAACATTACTTATTTTCCTCTTACTTCATAAATCATATTTTCAATCTTTTCTTCTTTAATTAAGGTAATTGTGTTCATATAAAATTCACCCCCTACTGTGACTATAAGCAAAATATAGCAAATATTTGTTTGAATGTCAAGAATATTTTAATTATTTCTAGATATATTTAAAAGAATTCCTATGCTGGCCATGCTCACAAGTAAACTACTACCACCATAGCTTAGAAAAGGAAGAGTTACTCCGGTTACAGGAATTAAACCAACTACCACCATTAAATTTAAACTCGCTTGAATAATAAGGCCAAAAGAAAGACCAAAGGCTAAATATTTGCCAAATAAATCATTATGCTTTAAAGAAATAGTTATACCGCGGTAAAAGATTAGAAAAAATAAACCCGTTACAATTAAGACCCCAAGAAAACCTAATTCTTCAGAAATAATTGAGAAAATAAAATCGGTTTGAGGTTCCGGAAGATAAAAATATTTTTGCCTTGAATGCAGAAATCCTTGACCTACTAAACCACCTGGGCCAATAGCGTATAAACTTTGTAATATTTGGTAACCACTTCCCAAAGGATCACTCCAAGGATTAATAAAACTAACAATTCTTTTCATCCGGTAAGGGGCTGCGATAATAATTCCCACAATACCGAGCAATCCAGCAAGGCCTACTTTAACAAAGAAAGAAATATTAACTCCACTTATAAATATTAAGACGACTAAAGTAAGAACAATAACCATGGCTGTTCCAAAATCGGGTTCTAACATAATTAAAATAAAGAAGAATCCTATAACTCCCAAAATTGGAAAAACTCCATGAATGATACTTTTCATATTTTTTTCATTATTAGTAAGATATTTAGAAACATAAATTATAAGACCAATCTTAGCAAACTCGGAAGGCTGAATTCCTAAAGAACCAATGCCAAACCAACTCCTGCTACCATTACGGACACTACCCAATCCGGGAATTAAAACTAAAATTAATAAAATGCCACATATGATTAAGATAAGATTAGCATATTTATAATAGAGATGATAATCTATTTTACTTAAAAAATACAATAAACAAAGGCCTATGAGAAAAAAGATACCTTGCATTTTCACAAATTTAAAAGGATCAGCAAATTTATACTCAGCCCAAATATAACTAGCTGAATAAATCATAACCAAGCCAAAAATAGCAATCACGATGACTGCTATTAACAAAGTTTTATCAATTCCCCTTTTCAAATAATCTAACCCCCTAATAAATTATTAATTATAACCAAACGCCGTAAGTAATCGCCGCCATGGCTAGAAGTAAACCAACAACATAAAATAATTTAACAATATCACTCTCACTCCATTTTAATTCTTCAAAATGATGATGGAGTGGTGCTTTTAAGAAAACTTTTTTATTAAACTTCCTTATACCAATAATTTGAATAAAACTACTTAAAGTTTCAATGACAAAAACGCCTCCTATAATGGCTAATGATAATTCGTGCCTAGTTAAGATAGCAATAGTAGCTAAAGCACCCCCTAAAGATAAAGAGCCCAAATCACCCATAAAGACATGAGCTGGATGCGAATTATAAACCAAAAATCCAAGTAATGCTCCCACGATTAAAAAGCAGAAAATGGCAATTTCTTGATAACCTTCTAGCCAACCACAATTCCAAGATATAATACCATACGCTAAAAAAGCAATCGCCGAAAGTCCCGTGGCTAGACCATCTAAGCCATCGGTTATATTAACCGCATTAGTCGTTCCCACTAGTAAAAAAAGAATAAAAATTCCAAACATCCAACCCAAAGGAATAACCAAATTAAGGGCGGTAAATGTTAGAGTTGAGGAACCTCCACTAACCATAAAGAAATAGAAAAATACTAAAGCAATAATCATTTGCAGTAAGAATTTTGTCACAATACTAATGCCGGCATTATTTTTATATTTAACTTTTAAATAATCGTCTATTCCTCCTAAAAAAGCATAGGCTAAAAAAACAAAAATTAAAATTCCTAAATTATAACTAAGTTCAATTGAACCATTAATATATAGTAAAATCAAAGAAAGAATAACGGGAAAAATAAAGATTATTCCCCCCATAGTTGGGGTTCCTTCTTTAATTAAGTGTCTTTTGTTTATTTCGCGACTTACAGTTTGACCAATATGCCATTTTTTTAATAATGGAATAAAAACTAAACCACTGGCAATTGCTAAAACAAAGCCTAACATCATGGCCATCGCTGCTTTGGCTAGGATTAACATAGTATTCACCTCTTCTTTAATTATACAACATTACACAATTATTTTTGTAGCCTTAACCCATTTTTTAAGTAAAATTACGTCAATTTAAGAGCAAAGTTATCGTGGCTTCTTCACTTTGGAAAGTATTGGCAGCGGGCGACATATAGGCTACTTTATCTCCAAACCCCGTATATTTAACTTTAAAACTTTTTAATGCTTTAGTTGCTTCTTCTTTACTCATTCCTACAACATCAGGAACTTGATAATAATGGACATCTAAATAATTATATTCTTTTAACATACCACCTTTAGCCTCGGGAATATGTAAAACTTCAATGGCCGAAAGCATGATACTCCGAGCAATTGGAGCCGAAACAGTGCCACCATATTGAGTTACTCCTTTAGGATTATCCACTGCCACATAAACAATTATTTCAGGGTCCGATGCTGGTAAAAAGCCAATAAATGATAAAATATAATTTCCGACCATATATTTACCATCACTAACTTTTTGGGCCGTTCCCGTTTTGCCCCCAACACGGTAATTTTCAATATAGGCATTTCTTCCGGTTCCATTAGCCACAACACTTTCTAAAGCATAACGAACCGTTGCGGATGTTTCTCTACTAATAACTTCTCTTTTAACTTGCGGTTTATTTTCATAAACACTAGATTTACTACTATCATCAATAATGGATTTGACGACATAAGGAGTATTTAAATAACCCCCATTTATAACCGCCGATACCGCCGTTATTTGCTGAATTGGAGTTACACTTATACCTTGTCCAAAAGCTGTTGTGGCTAATTCTACTGGTCCCATATTTTCATTTTTAAATAATATCCCATTGCCTTCACCATTTAAATCAATTCCTGTTTTGGTGCCAAAGCCAAAATTTCTTATATATCCCATTAATTTATCGACTCCGAGTTTATTTCCCAAAGAAACAAAGCCGGGGTTACAAGAGTTTTCAACCACTTCTAAATATGTTTGGGTTCCATGTCCGCCATGTTTCCAACAATGAAGTGTTGATCCATCTATCGTAATTGCCCCTGTATCAGTAAAAGTATCTTTTTCTAAATCGACTGTGTGTTCTTCTACTGAAGCCGCAAGAGTAATAATTTTGAAAGTTGAACCTGGTTCATAAGTTTTCCAAATTGGTAAATTCCGGTTAATAACTTCTTCACTATAATCTTGATAATTCTCAGGATTAAAAGAAGGTAAACTACCTATGGCATATATTTCTCCTGTTTTAGGATTCATTGCTATTCCTAAAGCGGATTCCGAATTATATTTATCCATGGCATTATTAAGTTCATTATCTAAAGCTTTAATAAGTTCTAAATCTAAAGTTAATTCTAAAGTCATTCCTTTAGTCGGGGCCACATAACTATCAGGTATTTCTAATTTATTGCCTTTCCCATCACTATAATATTTTAATTCACCATTAGTACCAGTTAAATATTTATCATAAGTAAGTTCCAATCCCGATAAGCCTTGATTATCACTCCCTACAAAACCAATAATATGAGCTAAAGTCTCCCCATATGGATAATATCTTTTTGAATCGACAACTAAATAAACACCATCATAACCTAACTTATCTATTTTATCCGCTACTTCACTAGATATATCCATTCCTTTCCGAATTATTTCCATACTACTATGTTTCGATACATATTTATAAACATCTTCATAATCACACTCTAATATTTCGGCAATATCTTTAGCTACTTTTTCTTTATCCTTTATTTGATTTGGGACCACATAAATAGTTGTTGTCACTAAACTAGTGGCTAATATGTTTCCATTGCGATCAACTATATCTCCTCTCGGAGCATTAATAGTCATTTTTCGACTCCATAAATCTTCGGTTAATTTTGATAATTTATTATAAGAAAATACTTGAATATAAAATACTTTACCAATTATTAAAATTAAGGCTATAACAATTACTAAAAATACAAATCTAATTCTTATATGAATATCATTAAAAAACATATTATTCACCACTTAATAATATGTTTAATTTATCTATCTTACGACTGAGGCAAAGAATTATTATTTTTTATTTTTTCATCATATTCATATTTTTTCAGATAATATTGATCTGATAAATAGCCAAAACAAGTTAAATAAACTTTTACTTCACTATCTTCTTTTTCAATTAAAACATCACAAGTATTATCATCAAGTTCTTTTAAATTATTTTTATTACCAATTTTTCGATAATCATCAGTTAATAAAGTTTCAAATTCCATATTAGAATTTTCCACATCATTTTTAATTTTAGTTATTAATTTTTCAAAATAATTAGAGTTAGAATCAGCATCTATACTTTTATCTATATTTTTATCTTTTAATAAATATATTATTCCTAATGATAGCCCTATTATTAATAAAATACTTCCAATAATTATTATCTTTTTCATTATTTAACCTCTAAACTTCTTTATAATCAGCTTGCCAATTAAAAGTACTATCTTTATATTTAAGAGTATTATCACTTTCTAAGGAAAGTTCGACTTTTATTTCTTCATCTAATTTTTGCCAACCATCTACAGCAATTATTTCTTTTAAAGTTATTTCAATTTTATCATCTTTAATAATATATTCTCCTTTAGTATCAGCCTCTGATTTTTCACATCCATAGCCTAATTTCATAGCCTCAGGACATAAGATATATTCATTTAAAACTGTTCCATCTGGTTCAAAAGAATATACTTCCCAATAATCTTCATATTCTTTATCAATATAATGACCACTAGTTTTTAACTGATTTTTAGTCCTATATTCTGCAAACATGCTTTCTGAAGTACCTTTTTCACTATCTAGTATTTCAATATTAATGATTTTATTCTTGTAAAAAGTTAAAATAAACTCTTCTAAATCTCTACTTTCTCCGGGAAAGGCCACAGTATCTTTCACATTAAAAATATAAATATCAGCTTGATCTTTAATTTTAGTTATACCTACTAACCGAAATTGCCCCAAATCATATTCATTTTCATAAGCCAATTGGATCATTCGATCACGAAAATCTTTCTTTTTAGTCGTATTATTCTCTAATTTAGCATATTCTTCTTTAAAACTTTCAATATTTCCACTAATGTTTTGCCATGCTAAAATTCCTTGGTAATCAAAACCCGTAACTAAAAATTCCGCCATTTTTTTACTATCAAACATAGACGTCATAAAATTTTCAGCTAATTGTTCATAACTTTGTTCATAACTTTCTTCAGAATTATTCTTAACTTCATTATTTTCTTTAAAAGCCAAAGGGCGACAGGCAATAATTATAATAATAATTAAAATGATTATTATTAATATATAAATATTTTTCTTTAAAAACTCTTTCATAAATAATTCCTCTATAATTAATCATATTTTATCAAATGCTATTTATTGTTGTCAACGTTCTTAATTTAAATTAAAAATATATTAGTTACAATTCACAGTCAAAAATTAAATAAAGTAAAATAGACTAAGTGAAAAACTTAGTTTATTTTCATTATCGGTATAAAACCACGTGCTATGCACGTGCGAACCAAAGAGCGATAGCGAAGTAAAACAAAATTAGCTCTCCT